>CAZQFL010000014.1:0-39657 GCA_964592745.1 uncultured Desulfurococcaceae archaeon | reverse complement strand
CCCAACGCGGCCAGCTTAACTTCCGGGATCTGACGAGTCCGGGTGTTTCCTGGCCGCTATGGTCGGGGCCGCCACTTATGGGGTGTTCTTTAGGGTTTTTAAGTTTTAGGTTGTTGGGGTGTTTTGGGTATCTCCTTGTATATTGCTGTTATTGTTAGTGGTGATGAGCATTTGGGGCACTTACCTATTACCTTACCTACGTAGTCACCATCCATGTAGTCTCTGACCTCGTCGTAGTCATGGTTTTCACACTCAATTCTTGTTAGTAGTTTAGGTTTTGGTTGTTGCATCCGTTTTCTAGAGCTCATGTACATGGTCACAGTGTATAGTAGTGCTAGTGCTAGTAGTAGCATCATTAAGGCTATAGCTACTGAGCTAATGAGGTCTGAAGGTACTTCAGGCATTCACATCACCTAATACCTACAGTGTTACCTATACCAACAATTATTACGTTCTCACCAATACCTACCTTCTCCTCGATAATCTTCCTAACTATGTCTATAGCCTTCCTAACACCCTCATAGACATCCTTAGTCATAGCGTTAATAGCTTCAGCTTCAGACATCTTAATAACTACGGCCTCTAGAGGTATTGAGTACTTAGTAGCTACCCTCTCAATAGCTATCTTTTCAGGACCTGGATCACCTATAGCTGCACCAACACCGTAAGCAACCTCACCAGTAGACTCACTCTCCAACTTGAGAGCAGCATCAACAGTTATGATCCTAGAGACCCTACCACCAAGCATCTCAACAACCTTCTCAACAGCATCACCAGGCCAACCAACAGTTGCTCCAGGACCTCTAGCCTTAATAATGAATAACTTCCTACCCTTATACTCAACCCTATAAAGCTCAGTATCCTCAGCAATCACTTCAGGCTTAACGTCTGACCTAATGAATGCCCTAGCAACTAATGCTCCAGCACCATCACCTATGGGTAAGCCCTTAGTGAAGGCCTCTAGAGATTCATGGTACGCTTGAACCATCCTAAGTATTTGAGGCATCTCGAGAGCTAACTGCATAACGAGTACCCAATTACTAAATTTAAGGCCTAACTGGAAGTAGTGCTTTATTATCTTATTAACTTGGGATATAGCTGATACAATCTCAAGGACTACTTCAGCATTTCTCTTTAAGGATTCATCAACATCCTTAAGGATGCTATCAACGTATAGCTTAATGGCCTTATCCCTAACCCTGAGTAAGTGCTTCAACCTCTTAATAATATCTGTAGGCTCAATATCTACGGGCCTTATTAGGAAGTAGTTATTCATGAAGTCCTCAATTACCTTCTTAGGGTTCTCAATCCTGAACTTACTACCGAGGTACTTAGCAACCCTCTCCTTACTCTCAAGCTCTAACCTCTCAAGTATGTAGAGTCTCTTCTTAATGAATGAAGCCCACCTCCACAACTGCATCTTCTGGGGTAGGTCAGTAAAGTTGAGTAAGAATGATGTAAGTATAATCACTACTAACAGTATCGATGTCCAATCACTACCTCCGCCGTTCACGTACGTCCCCCACTCCTAACCTCGAGTAAGTGGTTGTTTGAGCATTTATTGTTTTATCTCAGGATTAGTCGTAACTATTACCGAGTCAGGAGTGAAGAGTACTGTCTCCTCGAACTGAGTAACAATACCTCTAGCAGCTTCAACAAGTACTGGATACTCAAGAACAAACCTCTTCCTAACCAAACTCCTCAATAACTCCCTTAACCTACCAGCATCAAATACGTCAGTAAGCCATCTCTCACAGAATGGTAGTGTCTTAAACCTACTCTTAATCTCATTCATTAACCTCTGCTCATCATTGGTAAGTTCAGCACTACCTACCTTCTTATACCTTAAGGCAAAGATTTGAATCTCCTTCCTAACCTCCCTCACCAAACCCTTACCGTTAGTAACGAAGGGTTCAATAGCATATGCCTTACCGACCTTAAACCTACCCAGAGCTAATGGATCCCTATAGTTAGGTATGACTTCACCTGCATGTATGATGTACCTACCAAGACTATGACCAGTTAAGTTCTTAATCACTCTATACTTCCTCCTCCTAACTACAGACTCAATAATACCGCCTAAGTCGGAAAACCTCATACCTGCACGTAGACTCCTTAAAGCTCTATATAGGGCCTCTCTATTAACATCAGCCATCTCCTGAAACTTATCATTGAATACTAACGTTATTGCTGTATCAGCTATGTAGCCATTAACATGAACGCCAATATCAATCTTAACTATGGAACCCTCAGGAATGACTTCAGGGTCGTCAGGTAGGGGAGTTCTATGAGCTGCTACATGATTTATCGATATATTTAGAGGGAACGCTGGTTCACCACCTAACTCCCTAATGTAGTTCTCAACACTATTAGCAACCTCTAAGAGTTTCATGCCAGGCTTAACGAAGTTTTGAATAAACTTCTTAACCCTATAGCCTATTTCACCAGCTTTTAGGTAGTACTTCACTATGTCCTCACTCAACCCTATACCCGTAAATACGTGTGATTTAGAAGGCTATTATTATTTCAACATAGCTTAGTTAATCATTAAGTATTAATTTGGTAGGCATAAAAGTACTTTAGGGTGTAGTCTATGGTTAGGGTTAAATGGTTCGGTCATGCAGCTTTCCTCGTTGACGTAGGTGGTAAGAAGTTCTTAGTGGATCCCTGGATAACCAATCCTAAATCACCAGTTAAGAATATAAGAGAGGTAGCTGGGAATGTTGATTATATAATAGTTACTCACGACCATGGGGATCACTTAGGTGATACCTTAGAATTGATGAGAGCTAATAAATCAATTAAGTTGATAGCTATCTACGAAATAGCTGACTACATAGGTAAGGAGTTAGGTGATCAAGAGAGAGTCATAGGTGCTAATATTGGTGGGCCTATAGACCTAGGTGAAGGCTACTACGTAGTACTGACTAACGCTCTACACTCAAGTAGTAGAGGGCACTCAACAGGTGCTGTATTTGGTAGGGATGGTGAGCTAGTCTATCATGCAGGAGATACAGGTCTTACATATGATATGAAGTTAATAGGTGAGCTATACAAGCCGTTAGTGGCTATCCTACCAATAGGTGGTCACTTCACTATGGGGCCTAGAGAGGCAGCTAAAGCTGTTGAGTTAATAAGGCCTAAGTACGCTATACCAATGCATTATGAAACATTCCCAGTAATTAAGGGTAGACCTGAGGAATTTAAGGAGTATGTTAGTAAGTTAGCTCCTGAAGTTAAAGTCATTATTTTAAGACCTGGTGAGGAAGTCGAGTTAAAGTAAGTCAGTCCTGCGTGGGTTAATCACCAATCATACCTTTCGAGCTTCATCACCCTACCAAATCCTAACTTACTTAACAAATATTATAAATACTAACACCGAACTATCTAGGAAATACTTATGAGGGTAGTCATAGGTCTCACAGGTGCTAGTGGAGTAATTTATGGGTTAAGAACAATACAGGTATTAAGTAAGGTTAAGGAGGTTAATGAGTTAAATGTTATTTTGTCAAGAAACTTCATTAAGGTTTCAGAGATTGAATGCTTAAGTAAGGATGAGTTAATTAAGTTTATCAGGAAGTTTACGAGTAATATCTACTTTGATGACGACCTCCAATCACCACTAGCATCTTCATCATATATTGTTGATGCGGTGGTCATAGCTCCTTGCTCACTTAAAACATTATCAGATATTGCTAACTCAAGACCTGATACATTAATTAGTAGGAGTGCTGTAAACGCATTAAGACTTAGAAGAAAGGTTGTCTTAGTACTACGTGAGACTCCCCTAAGCACTATTGACCTACTTAATGCATTGAAGGCTTCAATAGCTGGTGCCGTAATTCTTCCGGCATCACCTGCATTCTATCATGACCCTAAGAGCATACAGGATCTAATTGACTTCATAGTTGGTAAGATACTTGATGTACTAGGTATAAGTCACGAGCTATACAGGAGGTGGACTGGTTTGAAGGATAGGGGTATTACTCGAGGAGGTTCTCTTTGTGTCCAACTTTTCTCTTTATAAGGCTCATAACGTCCTCTTCTAATGACTCCCTCTCAACCTCTTTTAAGAACTCATCACCACTACCCTTAAACTTAACAGCAAAGGCACACCTACCGTCGGGTAATAATGCCTTCCTCTCACAGTAAGCAAACTGGCATGAATGCCCTAAACATTGATCACCTATTAATCTACACATAGCTGCCTTCTGAACATGACCTCTAACGACCTTATTAATAGTAACGAAGGCATTCTTTGAGCACCTAAAGAATGGACATAAGGGATTACACCTATCACCTATAGGCATGGGTTTTAATTGAGCAGGTTGTACACGCGGTCTTTGATAGGAGCCTCTAAAATGTCTACGCTCCCTTGGATTATCCCTCGAGTACCCCTTACCTGGCGGTGATTGACCTCTCAAAATAAATCACCACTTAGTACGTATTACTAGTGTTCACCGAGTTATTTTATGGTTTAACCCATTTAAGCATTATGTACCTCCTACTTCCATCTAGTTGAGTTATTGCTAATAGTAAGTTCTTCCTGACACTATGTGATATCCTGCCCCACCCAATTAGGTCTCCAGGATCTATAACCTCATTAAATGTTAATACCTTAACTAGATATGGTGCGTGTTCAAGACCTGGCCTAACTCTGTATAACGCGAAATCAGCGCCATACTTGAGTGCTGATCTGACAATGAAGCCCTGCTCTCTTAACTCTTTATATGTTGGGTATATGTTCTCAATGTTAGGTATCATCCTCTTTGCTAACTCCATTAATTCATTAAAGGATACCTCCTCACCATTTCTATAAATCCTTAGAATACCTAGCTCCTTCAAGTACAACGCCTCAATCAATGACATTTCTATTGGTAACTCTATATCTGTAGTCTTAGGCTTCTTAACACCTACAGGCTTACCAAAGAACCCTGCTGAGAACAGGCATTTAGCAAATTTAACGTCAAATATGACTACCTTAGAGCCTAAGAGGTAGGCTACACCCTCTCCACATTTCCTTAACTCATTTACTAATTGAGATGTACCTAATGTAGGTCCCCACTCTATTCAGAATGTCTGCAGTCTCTTCAATCTTATCGAATAGCTCCTTAACAAGTAGTAAAGCTCCTACATCCCTTGATGAGTAGTACTTAATTATCTCAATACCCGCCTCCCTATAATACTCATCAACTGCTGCCTCAGTCTTCAATAACTCTATGTAGGCCTCCCTAAGCAGTCTCTCCTCGCCACCTAGCTTCGTAAGCATGTTATTAACTAGTGAGACCATGTTTATGACCTTCTTAACAGTCTCATCAAGTATTGCGAATATGTTATCGGACATTCTAGTAAATTCACCACTACTTAGTAGTAAGTTCCTATAGGCTGCAGCCTCAATATGCTCAGCAGCTCTAAGTAGGTTCTGAGTTATGGTCATGTAAACATCCTTAGCTGTAAAGGTGGGTGATATCCTAATTATGTATTCGAGCAAGTTAACACTCATTGTTTCAATACTATCCTTAATACTCTTAATCCTAGTATACCTCCTCTCAACAGCTACATTCTTACCCTCATCTAGATCTCTAATCATTAAAGTGAGCTCTCTAAGTTCATCCTCAATACTTCTTATTAAGGTTAAGAGTTGCTCTCTAATATGTGTCTCAGCGAGACTCTCCTGCTCACCACTGGATCCCATTCTAATCATTTCCTCAGCCATTACTTAGCCCGGTAACGTATTTACGCATACACTTAAATACTTACGGTCCCACCTACTTAAGCCCATTAAGAAACTCAGCTGTGAGTCGACCTAACTCCTTAACTTCCTCAAGATCACTATTAACTTCATCTATTAACTCACTATCATTAACTCCCTTCTTTCTTAACATTATACTTAACTTACTGAGTAGCTCAGTCTCCTCGCTTATGGCTATGAGTAACGTAAACTCTAGTAGTGTCTTTATGTGGTCGTTGTAGGGTTTATCAATACTCCTACCCTTGAATTCTCTCAACAGCCTCGTTAATGCTCTTCTATGTTTCCTGAGAGTTTTTAATGTCTCACGAACACCCTCAACATCTACTCTACCCTTACTGTAGTCTCTAAGCTGCTTCCTAAACTTCCTTAGTATGGTGTCACGTTTGAGAGTTAATGTTTCGATATTCTTGAAGAATACTGAGACTTCCAAGCGTTAAGCACCTCTAATTGTTGCTAGGGTATTATCAGCTATTCCTCTCTCCCTCATTACTTCAGTATTAACCCATACCTCACCATAGGGTACCGAATCGTTTATCACTACCTTAAATTCCATCCTCTTCTTACCAGGTACTGAGAGGTAGGCTCGATCCTTAATGTTTAATTCGGTAGCTAATCTAGGCGATATATGTAGTTCATTCTCCTTAACTACGTCCTTCAATCTAACCCTAATTCTTTTCTCTCTAATCTTCTTCTCCCTCCTACCAAGTACTTGAGAAGCTGGTGGTATGATAGCGACTAATGCCTTAATATCTCTCTTCTTACCAGTCTCAGCCTCGCTTCTCTCCTCACTACTCAAACCTAACACCCTACCATCATAGATACACATATGTACTTTAAAAACGTATGAATTGGTATTAAATCACTCAATCCTCGACTTAATCTCCTTAATGATGTTTTCAACCTTAACTCTTATCTGCCCTCTCGTATCCCTAAATCTTATGGTTACTGTTCCGTCATTTGGAGTATCGTAATCTACTGTTATAGCGAAGGGTACCCCTATCTCGTCAGCTCTAGCATACCTCCTACCAATACTCCCTGAGTCATCGTATATGGCTGGTATTCCATGCTTTAGGAAGTCCATGTATATATCTAAGGCTATCTTAGTTAGTGGCTCCTTAGATACTAAAGGAAAGACTGCAACCTTTATTGGTGCTACCTTAGGTGGGAGTCTCAGTACTACCCTACCGTCACTTTCAATATCATAAGCTTTATCTAGAACCACAAGAACTAGTCTCTCAGCACCAAATGAGGGTTCAGCAACGTGGGGAACTATATGCTTACCCGTTACCTTTACTTCCTCCTTCACTATACTTAATGCATCTTTAGGTATAGTATAACCAGCGATAACTAATTCATTACTAGAGTTATTAAGTAATTCCTTAACCTTATCAATACCTAAATCCTCTATAGCCTTCAAAACCTTAGGTAATTCACTCTTATATATCTTACCCAATATTGCTTTATTAATTACTAACCTCTCCTTATACTTAATTACAGGTTTCTCATAACGCTTGAAAACTCTTAAATCCTGACCTGAGTACTTAATGTGTCTTGATAAGTCATAGTCAGATCTATAGGCATGACCTGATACTTCAATCCATCCCCACCTACTAACCTTAACTAACTGATCGAAGGTTTGTGTTGCGTAATGAGCTCTTTCATGGGGTAATTTCTCCTCAAACATTATGTCATTACTAGGTACACCTAATGCTTTAACGAACTCATTAGCAACACCCATCCAGTAAGCTAGCCATGGTGACTTAACAATACCCTCCTTATAAGCTTCATCAGCTTTAACTTCAATAACTTCATCCAAACCCTTAGCTCTAATTTCAGCGGTAAGTATTCTCAACTTACTATTGAATCTGCTGTATGGTGGTTCACCAGGATCTTCAGGATCGTAAAAGAACTCAACTTCCATTATAGTGAATTCTCTAAGTCTAAACATTCCTTGCCTAGGTGATATTTCATTCCTTGCAACCCTACCTATTTGAGCAATACCTAATGGTAGTCTCTCCCTCATAACGGTATATACATTTTTAAAGTTGACAAACATCCCTTGCGCCGCTTCGGGTCTTAAGTAAGCAATGTTTTGAGTGTATGGACCCACGTAAGTTTGGAAAAGTAAGTTAAACTCCTTAACGTCACTTAATGGGCCGCCACAGGCAGGACAGGTAAGGTTATTTTCTCTTACAATCTTCGTTAATTCATCAATACTTAAACCTTCAACCTTTATCTTAAGCATCTCCTCTATTAATTGATCAGCCCTATACTTTCTACCACACTTCAAACACTCAACTATGGGGTCTGTAAAGTGTTGTAAGTGACCGCTAGCTTCAAAGACTATTTTAGGTGTTATAATTGGTGTCTCTATCTCAACAACCATATCTAAGTGTTTTATAACGAAGTACTCCCTCCACAAATTAACTATGTTATTCTTAAGCATAACACCTAATGGTCCTAAGTCGTAGAAACCAGCCATACCTCCATATATTTCGTATGATGGCCAGAAGAACCCCCTCTTCTTAGCTAACCTAACTATGCTCTCGTACTTATCCTCGCTACTCACCTGTTTAGTCAAGTCTTACCACCAAACCCAACCATGTAAAATTAACCTACCTAATAAATTACCTAACCTCGATTAGATATAGGGTGTGTTTTAGTGAATAACATTAGTGAATTGTACTTACGGAAGCCACCATTAACATTTCTAGGTACTCAAACACCAAGAGATAAGACACCTCTAAGTTTTGTAGGCGTACCTTTAGACATAACATCGAGCTTCAAACCCGGGTCAAGATTTGCTCCATATCATGTTAGGCTCGCCTCACTTAGTCTAGAAACCTACTCCTTAAGAGCAGGTATTGACTTAGATGAGATAGGTGTTCATGATGAGGGTGATGTAGTTGTAGCTTATGGTGATATCAGTTCATCCTTAAGAGCTATCGAAGTAGTTGCTGAGGACTTGCTTAGAGCAGGTCGGTCGGTAGTATTTGTTGGCGGTGAACACCTTCTACTATATGCTATAGCTAAGGCGTTAATGAAGATCTACGGTGGTAAAATATGTATCATAGTCTTCGATGCGCATGCAGATTACAGATCCGATTACTTAGGAGTTAAATTAAGTCATGCATGCACCGTTAGGAGAGTATGTGAAGTCATACCTCAAAGTAATGTCATGCTCATAGGTATTAGAGCTGTTAGCTCTAATGAGATTAGAGACCTTAAGAAGTCGCAGATAAGGTACATCACTAGTATAGACATCATAAAGTATGGATTAAGAGAGGCTTACCGTAGAGTTAGGAACTTCCTCGAGAACTGTCAGAACGTATACATATCTATAGACATGGATGTGCTGGATCCAGCTTATGCACCAGCTGTATCAACTCCAGAACCTGAAGGTATAACACCAACACACCTACTTGACTTACTTGATATGATTATGATGGATAGTAACGTTGTAGGATTAGATACCTCAGAGTTTACACCCTTAACTAATGAACTTAGTACTACAGCATTCATGAATGCAAAAATAGTTATTGAATCACTAACTTACATGTACCGTAGGAGGCAATTGAGGTAAGAGGTTCATTTAGGTTGCTTCAACAACTTTAGTAGTACTTAAATAGAGCTTAACTACTCCGTATTAAATCATCAATGTAATTGACTATAAAGATATAAGTAGTTCACTTAGTATTAATGGTATTAGTGAGTACATGAAGACAAAAACTGGTGGCTTTATCTACGGTGTTGAAGGTTTAGATAAGTTATTGAGTGGTACATTAAGACCTTCAACACTTACTGTAATTTTAGGTCATCCAGGTTCTGGTAAGACTACCTTAGCTTCAACAATATGTTACGCTAATGCATTAAAAGGACATAAGTGCCTCTATATATCGTTCCAAGAAGATAAGGAGAAGATGTTCGAATTACTGTCTGAGCGTAATATAGACTTTAAGCTAGTTGAATCTAAAGATCTTCTTAAGTTCATTAAGTTCCCTATACTAACTAGAGGTGAAGATGTAGAGAACGTGATTAATACCATTAATGATGTCATCAATGAGTTTAAGCCTAAAGTTGTTGTGGTGGATTCTATAACACCCATACTAAAGACTTTAAGTAAGGACATAAGTGCTCGAGCACTAATTCAGAATTACTTTGCTGAACTACCTAGAATAGTCGATGGCATCGTAATACTTGTCTCAGAGGTCGATATTAATGCTGAGAAAGCGAGAATTGGTGGTCTAGAGTTCATTGCTGACATAGTCTTATTCCTTAAGCTTAAAATTAAGCATAACCTACTTATTAAAGAATTAGAAATAAGAAAAGTGAAGTACGTTCCAATAACTATTGCTAGACTACCCTTTACAATAGGTAATAACGGCTTCAAGGTCTTAATACCGCCAAGACTTGAGGAAATTCCGGCAATAAGTAAGAATAAGATATTTAAAATACCCTGTAAGATACTGCAGGAGCTTCTCGGTAATCTTTATGGTGGTGACATGATCTATATAGCATATCCACCAGATGCTAGACCTCATCAGCTCTTGGTGTTCATATTAGCATTAACAAAGCTAAATAATTGCAGGACATTAGTAATAAGCTATAGATTATCACCAAATCAATTAGTACAAACATTTGAAGAGATATGTAAGGAGATCACGGGACTTCAGGTAGACATTAGAAATTACTTAGGTGGTAACACACGTATAGTTGCATTTAATACTTCAGCCTACAGTATTGAGGAATTATACGTAAGAGAGTTAGAGTTAATTGACAAATTCAAACCTGATATTGTTGTATTCTTAGGTATTGAGGGTATAGCTCCTCATGATATTAATGAATACATAAACCTACTTAATAATCAAGTCCTTTATTTAAGGAGTAGGGGTGTGTTAGTTTTTAGGGTTGGCACCTATGTTAATGAATTGATGTACGCAATTAACTCATCACTAGCTACAGGTATAGCTAAGTATATATGCCGTAGGGAAGGTGATGGACTCAGAAGAGAAGTTTATGTATGGCGTAATGGTAGGGACCCTGTTTTAGTACCTTATGAGTTACTGACTAAGTATTTAAGTGAAGAGATATCGTTGATCTTAGGTGAGCTTTAATAATTTATTCCTTAGTTAAAATTTCCGGTGATTACTCGTGGTATCTAAGGATGAAGTATTCAACACGTTGAAGATGTTATCCGAAGCTGTTGGTGCTTCCGGTTACGAGTTTGAAGTTAGGGACTTAGTTATTGACATGCTTAGGGACTACGCTGATGAATTACGTACGGATCCGTTAGGTAACGTTATTGCAGTTAAGAAAGGTTCGAGAAGGTCTGGTAAAGTGATGATTGCTGCGCACATGGATGAGATAGCTTTAGTTGTATCCCATATAGATAAGAAGGGCTTCATTAAGGTAAGGCCTGTTGGTGGCTGGAATTCGATAGTACTCCCAGGTCAGAGAGTACTCGTAATAAATGATGAGGGTAAGAAGTTCAGAGGTGTCGTAGGTATTAAACCACCACATATCATGAAGCCTGAAGAGGCTAAGCAAGTACCGGAGATTAAGGACTTATTCATAGACCTAGGTGTTGGAAGTAAGGAAGAGGTTGAGAGGTTAGGTATTACCGTAGGCTCTATAGCGGTTCCTGAAAGGACTGTTGAGCGTTTAGCTAATCCCGATATAGCATCAGGTAAGGCGTTCGACGATAGAGTAGGTGTTACAGCACTTATCCATGCATTCAGGGAGGCTCCAGAAATTGAACCATCATTTTATGCCGTAATCACTGTTCAGGAGGAGGTTGGACTTAAGGGTGCTAGAACTGTAGCTTACTCCATATCACCTGATGTAGCACTAGCCATAGACGTAACTATAGCTGCTGACGTACCAGGTACTGATGAAGCTGAAAAGGTCGTTGAGTTAGGTAAGGGGCCAGCAATAAAAGTTATGGACGGTAGGAATGCTTCAGGACTAATAGCACATCCCGAAGTGAGGAAACTGCTGGTAAGAGCTGCTAAGGAGGAAGGTATACCATACCAGCTGGAAGTACTACCATCAGGAACTACTGACGCAACAATTATAGCTTTAAACAAAGAGGGGGTACCGACTGGTGCTGTATCAATACCAACACGGTATGTACACTCACCAGTGGAAGTAATATCGCTAAGTGACGTAGTAAACACAGTCAAATTAATTAATGCATTCCTAAGGAGGGTATCAAGTGATTGGTTAGTTAAGATAAAGGGTGTTAAAATAAAATAACAATTGATCACCTTAAATTACTAAATAAACCTTGATTATTCCATATAATTATGACTGAACTAAACACTTTCTTTTTATTTTCCACAATACTTATACTAACCTTTCATGATGCAAGGAGTCTGATATAAACCTAAGTAGTGATTACATAATCTATATTAAACCTTGCAATACATCCACTTCTCTTAGTGGTACATACTATTTCTTATATATTTTTAACTCATTTACATAATCATTAATGTCTGCTACATGATTCTTTTCAGCAATTTTAAGAATTACGTCATAGCGTTTGGCGGTATTTACTAATAGTTGTATTATACTCCATTTAATTCCGTAATATCTCTCGTAGGAGGCTTCTTTATGAGCCTCTCTAATCTTTTAACTTCATTACTTAACATCCTTTTTACTTTATCAAGTATTTCCTTATTCTTCAAAACATAGAGTTTGACAGCGCCGGTTATTGAAGTAATTTCTTGAAATGTACTTTTAAGAGCAGATTTAATGCTTAGGTATACTGACGGTACTTCAGCCCTTGAGTCTTTAACTATATTCGTGGATAGGGTAATTAGTTCTTTTTGTTCGTCGATGAAGTACTTAAGAAGTATTTCCTTACTTGGTACTATTACTACCTCCTTCTTTGTCCATATTCTTACATAGGGCATCCTTACTAAGAATGTCTTCCCCTTCACTATTACATGTACCTCTAGTCTCCTGCTCTGCTAGCTATGCTTAACGTACCTACTTACTAGATCCTCACATCAAAATATGACATAGATAAACCTATGTCAGCACCTCTTCTAAAGTCTGACACTCACATCAATGGGAACCACTCATTAATCCGTAAATCCTTGAATCCTAGATTAATTAATTCATTATGGAAGTTCTTTAAGCATAGGATATGGCGGCTCTACCAGTCAGACTAGATACTTCGATTATGAGCGACCTTATCCTATGGAAGTTCTCGCTAAGTTTACGCTTAAAGTCTCTCCACTCATTCATTAATTCACTTTTCATAGAACACTCGAGAATTACATCGATATCTTCTACCTCTCTAAGTGAGTAGACACTAACATCTACTGATGTAATAACTAAGGGAAACATGCCCTTGATTAAGGAGTAAACTCTAGTGATGACATGACCTACCGCCTTCAAAGTCTTCTTACTTTTAATGATATCTTTAAGTCGTTCTAATTCCATGTATATCTTAGATAACATCACACCTTAAGCTACTTAAAAATTAGTAAGATTTATATTTAGTAATAACTAATGATTAGGGATGATTTCCGTATGTTCTCTTCTACGCTCGAATAGTGTATAAATAAGACGTATATCAACTTCTTCAAGCTCCGCTAACAATTTACTGAGTTATGAATAACTTGCGAGGAACACCCTTAATGAGTATGCCTCAATGACTCTAATATTATAAAACGCATTAGAGACAAGCTCTACGTCTATGAGGAATATAGAGTTGAAGAGAAGGTAATTACTAAGTATGTTGAGTCTCTTAACAGGAATTATTAAGACTTACTAATTAGAACGTCTTAAGAGTGGATAGGTTAATTACACCTTGAAACGTTAGGACTTACTATTACCAGTTAAGGCAATCGCCCAATCAGTAGTTAACTTGATGGAGAAGTCAGGGAGACGTGATGAAAGTCTGGAGCCGCCGGCGGGATTTGAACCCGCGACCACCGGCTTACAAGGCCGGCGCTCTACCAGCTGAGCTACGGCGGCACCATTACTGTCTTTCTCAAGGTGGTTATAAGTTTTATTTGGTAGTCCTTATTGCGGGGTACTTATGCTTACCCTTATTAATACATTAATGACTTAACGTTACTTCCTCTTGGTCTATACATACACCAGTTTCTATCCGAGTGATTAGAGTAAAGTTTAAAAAGCCGCAAACCTTATAAGCCAGGTGTTCTGGAGGGGAGGATCATGGTAGTAGGCACTTCACATGATAATTCAAGAGAGAGTCCAGGTGAGTCCAGAGGAGGGACTACCTGCCCACCAGATAAGATTATTTATGATGAGACTCGTGGTGAGTATGTCTGTATAGAGACTGGTGAGGTTATTGAGGAAAGGGTAGTTGATCAAGGACCTGAGTGGAGAGCATTTACACCTGAGGAGAGGGAGAAGAGGTCTAGGACTGGATCACCACTATCACCAACAATTCATGATGCTGGCTTAGCAACAATGATTGACTGGAGAGATAAGGATGCTTCAGGTAAGAAGTTAGAGCTTAAGAGGAGGCTTGAAGTTATGAGATGGAGGAAGTGGCAGATAAGAACGAGGATTCAGAACAGTATTGATAGGAACATAACACAAGCTGCTGCAGAACTTGAGAGAATTACGGATCAGTTAGGACTACCTAGAGCAATTAAGGAGCAGGCAGCAACCATATACAAGAGAGCTGTTGAGAAGGGTGTTGTTAGAGGTAGATCTGTGGAATCTGTTGTTGCGGCAGCAATATATGCAGCATGCAGGATATTTAGAGTACCTAGAACGTTAGATGAGATATCACAATTAACTAAGACCAGTAAGAAAGAGGTAGCAAGATGCTATAGACTATTAGTTAGGGAGTTAGGTCTTAAGATACCAATATCTGATGCCTCAGACTTCGTACCAAGGATAGCCGCAGCTCTAGGTCTCAGTGGTAATGTTGTTAGGAAGGCTATAGAGATAATTGAACAAGCTAAGAAATTAGGACTAACAGCAGGTAAGGATCCAGCAGGACTAGCTGCAGCTGCAGTCTACACTGCAGCACAACTATTCAATGAAAGGAGAACACAGAAGGATGTAGCTCAGGTTGCAGGAGTTACTGAAGTAACTGTAAGGAATAGGTATAAGGAGTTAATCCAATACCTCAGGATTAAGGTACCTGAATAATAATTTATTTTAAAAATTATCTTCTTTAGTTAATGAGGTTTTCCATCACGTTATTCAGATTCTATGAATATTATATTCTCTGGAGGTATACCGAACTCCTCTATAAGTATTTGGCGCACCTTATGTCTATGGTTACCTTGAAGCTCTATATGGTTATCCTTGACTGTACCGCCAGTAGCTAGCTTAGATTTTAGTTTTGAAGCTACTTCCTTAAGGTTAAATACTGATGGATCTAGACCTTCAATAATAGTTACTTCCTTACCGAACTTCCTCCTTTCTATCTTTATCTTGATGAGCTGTTGCTCAGCACCTAGCTGTATACAGAGTTCTTCTGGTAGTCCACCACATAAGGCTTCAATATCTGTCTTACTCTTCTTCGCCATGACCCACCCTACTACATGTAAGCTTAGGACTCTTTCCTAATAAGCTTTAAGGTACGCACAATAGTAATTATTAAGTCATTACTAGCAATTGTGGAGGCTAATACTCACTAAGCATGAATACATATTAATTTAATAATTAATTACTACTTAGGTCGTCGGTGATACTAATGATGGAGTTTAGAGAAGGTGAGATATACTACAAGTGCTGGAAGTGCGGTAGAGTGTTTAGTAGGAGTGAGATTGAAGCATTTGAGGCTAGAGAGTTAGGTGAAGGCTTTACATTCATTAGATGTCCTGCATGTGGTTCTAAAATAATAGTTAAGATAAGGAGAGAAGGATATAAGTTAGTTAAGGCCATATAGTACCACACAATAGTTTAGGAATTAACGAATTAATTACCACTAAGTGTTTTATTGAAAATGAGTAAAGATATCCTTAGCTACTTAAGCTTCAGGCATATCCCTAAGACCAATGAAGTTATTAATACATTCAGAAATTATGGATTAACATATAAAGTCTTAGGTCATGGTTGATGTGGTGATACTATATACATGTTTAAGATTGGTAAAGGAGTGAAGGAAATATTACTGATTAGTTTTGTTGGCCCTGACGAACCCATAGGGATTTTAACATTACAAGCTTTAGTAGATAAATTATTTAATAACGAACAGGAACTACTAAGTAATTATACTTGGTACTTTATTCCTGCTGCCGACCCTTACGGTGCGAAACTTAACGAGGGATGGTTTAAAGACCCATATAACATTAAGTCATATATTCTTAAGAGATTTAAGGTTAAGGTTATTGAATGGAAACTCCCTAGCTCATGTGGAGATTACACATTTAGTCACCCTACCCTAGAAGCATTAGCTGTGAAGAAGGCTATAGACATGGCTAAGCCAGACCTTATTGTCCCACTCCACAATAATGATTTTAGCGGACTTTACTTCTTCCTATCAAGGAATATACCCGAATTAGTACCCATACATGGGGTAGACCTGAAGCCACTCACCTCAAAGTACTTGAGGATGGGTTTTACCATGAATAAACCATGTGTGACGAATACTATAACTGCGTGAAGTACAGCCTTAATCCTAAGGCATGTATTGAGAGTCTTAACGAAACCATATATGGTTATGCGAGGAGAGTCAACCCTAACGTATTCTCAATAACGTGTGAAACACCATATATCTATAGTAAGACCCTTGAAGACAATACTCCATCAGGTACTAAGCTAAAAGATCTATACTTGAGCATGATAAGGATGATTACACCTATAGCAAGACTTGTAGAAACTATTGTGAAGAAGTTGATCCCGTACATAGATGAGAAAAGCCCATATCTATTGGAGGCTAAAGAATACATGTTGGGTTGGGGTAATAAATTAGAACCATTAAGAAGGAGAGTCATCATAGGCAAGGAGCACGAAAGAGAGTCTTCTAAAGCTGAGGAGTTTGATGTCGTAATAGTTAAGAGTTTATGGAGCACATTACTAAAGATAGGGATAGCATTAAGGCTCATAAGCAAATGCGGTAAGAAGTATCTCAATGTAAATATCAATGAAGCAACTGAGGACTTGACTAGTACTTTTGAGGGGCTTTACAGTAAGTTAACTCATTATGATATAAGGTATGTATCGTTAAAGAACCAAGTAGCAATACAGTTTCACACAATATTGCTAACTATTAAGCATGCTCTCAATTATTAATAAACTGATTAAAAGACTTCCTAAATGGCTTCATTCAATCCATAAATCTCTATGTGCGTCAAAAAGTATGAATGATCGTGACTCCTTAGAGTCTATGCACTTCTTCCATCTCTTAATTAACTCTATGTACAGCTTATCCTTAACTATCCTCTAATCTAACTCCTCCATCGATCTTAGATCCTCATATTCTTGAACATCTATAAACCATGACCTATCACCTACGAATACGCGGAATAGCCTATGAGATTTCCTCTCCTTAAATTCATCTCTATGATTCTTGATATACTTAAGAATCTCTCTTGAAGCCTCAAGACACTCCCTTTCCATACCATCCTTTGGGATCCACATTTCAACAAAGTAGACAGGCATAAAAACATCTGAAGACTCTTATGAGCTTAAATTAATTAGCTTTACCTACACACTCTACATTATATTCAATAAATTAATCATCATTAGAAATGTAAAAGTATAAATTTCACACTCATAATCATTATATCTACATTCTTCAAATTCCTTAACTCTCCTCTCTCAATCACTACCGCTAGATATCATTACATTAACACTTAACACTAAGCATGTTGGTGAAGGAAGGTAAGACTTAATCAATATCTTGAGCCTATGGTAGTAAATCATGGTAATAAATGTAGCAGCAATGACATCAAGTGATATAAGTAGGTCATCTCCACAGCCTTGACAACGGTAAGAGTGCTTAGGACATCCTTACCGCACCCCTATAACTTCATTGCCATTATGAGGTCAGTATTTAAATGTAACATATTGAACGGAATAGGGATTTCTACTAGACTTAAAGTTATGGAAATAAGAGCTCTTCATTATCATTTTGGTGGGCCCGCGGGGATTTGAACCCCGGACCTCCGCCGCGTCAGGGCGGCGTCCTAACCAGGCTAGACGACGGGCCCCAACAACGTTACTATACAGAGCCCTTATAGATTTTCTTTAGGTACCTACTCATGAGGGTTACTTCCTGCTATATTCATCTAGTCCTAAACTTATGTTCATTCTCTTAATTATGTCATAGATAGTTAAGCCTTTGCTAAGTACTTCCTTACTAATCCTAAATTTATCGTCTAACTCCTCCATATCTTTTAACTCAATGAATATCCAGTCCCTACCTGGTATCTTGATAGCTATGAAGGCCTCACCACCAGCTCTTTCACTGAATACTTTAAGTTTCTCTACCTGCTCCTTAGGTACGTATATAGTACTCAACTCAGATCTTCTCTTAACTTCAAATACCAATACCTTACCCTTACGTATAGCCACGACATCAGGATATACTGCTCTCTTAATCCTAGAGCCACTAGCAGGTGCTCTAATTACTGCGAATCCTAATTTCCATAGCAATTTAACTAAATCCCTCTCAGCTTGGAACCCCCTTAACCTCTTAGTCCTAGGTGATGACTTACCAACTAAGAAAACCACCTTGAAATACTTTCCAAACAGCTTTATTACTATTGATGCCTATGTTTACTTGGGATCTAAATGATAGAATTCATAGGCTCCTTAATAACCGTAATTGCTATACTGATAATAGTTCTACCCCTCCTAGCTGCTAGTATTAAGATTGTTAGAGAGTACGAGAGAGCTGTACTCTTTAGGTTAGGTAGACTTGTTGGTGCTAAAGGTCCTGGACTATTCTTCATAATACCGTTCATCGATTCAATAGTTAAGGTTGACTTAAGAATAGTTACTGTTGATGTCCCTAAACAGGAGATAATTACTAGAGATAATGTTAGTGTTAAGGTTGATGCGGTAATATACTACAGGGTTGTAGATCCAATAAATGCTGTTATTAGGGTTGCTAATTATCATTACGCAATAGCACTTTTAGGTCAGACTGTATTGAGGGATGTTATAGGTCAAGCTGAACTCGATGATCTATTAACTAAGAGGGAGGAGCTAAATAAGAGGATACAATCAATTATTGATGAAATGACCATGCCTTGGGGTGTTAAGGTAACTGCTGTAACAATAAAGACAGTAGAGCTTCCAGAGTCAATGATGAGGGCTATGGCTAAACAAGCAGAGGCAGAAAGGTGGAGAAGAGCTAGAGTTATTGAAGCTGAAGGTGAGAGACAAGCAGCTAAGATACTATCTGAAGCCGCCAAGATGTATGAAGAACACCCACAGGCATTAAGACTTAGAGAACTACAGACCCTAGTTGAAATTGCTAGAGAGAAGGCATTAGTTGTAGTTACCGGTATGGGCGCAGCAGAGTTAGGTAAGGTGGCCGCTATATCATCGGCAATAAGCTCTAAAGTAAAAAGTAAACCTGAGTAACAGTATATATGATGGGGAATGTAGGGAAATGCTTAAGGAGGGTTACGTAGAACTCAGCAGTAGAGTTTTTACAGTCATATTACTTACAGTCTTAGTGCTTATTCTTCTCACAACCACTAACGCATTAACAACTAATCACAATGAAGTGACGACAGCACTCATAGTATCGATAACACCTCCATGGGATACAATAGATGAGGGTGTGAGAGAATGTATTGATGCAGCCTTAACCGAAGCTGAAGAGAACGGTTATGCCTTAATAATGCTTATAGACTCCTATGGTGGCTACCTAGATGCAGGTTTCAACATAGCTGATAGAATAGCACTAGCTAAGGCCCCTGTGATAGCTTATGTAAGTGGTGGTAAAGCATTAAGCGCTGCAACACTAATAATTCTCCCATCACATATAATAGCAGTATCACCTCAAGCAGTAATAGGTGCTATGCAACCAATAAGTTACGACCCAATGACAGGGACTTATAGATTCGTTAATGAGAGTAAGATAATTAATCCAATAGTAGAGAAAGCTATTAATTATGCTAAGCAGAGACACAGAAACACCACAGCAGCAGAACTCTTCGTCAGAAAGAACTTAGTACTAAACTCTGAATCTGCTGTTAAGTACCACGTGGCTGATTTAGTGGCGAACAACCTAGACGACTTACTCAATAAGTTGAGAGGTAAAGTCATAAATATTGATGGTAAGAATGTAACATTAAACATAGTCAGCACTAAAGAGTTCACGTGTAGTATTAGGTCTAGAGTGATATCGGCATTCTCTAACCCATTAGTTAATAGTATAATGATGACCATAGGTGTATTAGGTACTATATTTGCACTGCTATCAGGGAAGTTGCCTATTGTACCATTAACTCTTCTATTCCTATTATTAGGACTATTAGGGACTGGTTTCAACCCTAACTTAATATCACTATTCATGATATTGCTTGGCGGAATATTATTAGCGGTTGAACTCTTTGCTACACCTGGTTTTGGTATACTAGGCATTACAGGTATAGTGTTTCTAGCTATAGGTTTTGCCTTAATGCCATCAGCACCTTCAGGATTTGCTCCACCACCTGCCTACTTAGAGCAATTTAGAATCATAGCCGTAGGTATAGCTTCAGGTCTTGGAGCATTTACGGGATTTGCCGTGTATAAAATAGTTGAAGCTAAGAGACGTGAGTCAAAGTACTTCACACCTATTGAGAGGATTGGTCATGCTGTAGACAATATAAAGCCCGGAAGTGAGGGATTCGTGATTGTTAACGGTGAATACTGGAGAGCTATATCCGATGAATTCATACCTAAGGGGTCTAAGGTTAAGGTAGTAAGGATGGAAGGTGCTAGATTAGTGGTGAAGAAGGTTGAGGATTGAAGGGATAGCTGACTTACCACTACATACAGGTCATGTACCTCCATGGCTAGCTCAGATAATGAAAAGGTTGTCCAAGGCTATAGTTAAGCTAATATTAATTGAGTATGGTAGGGAAGGATTACTAAGAAGGTTAGCAAATCCGTTATGGTTTCAAGCATTT
This sequence comes from uncultured Desulfurococcaceae archaeon, assembly GCA_964592745.1. Taxonomy (GTDB): domain Archaea; phylum Thermoproteota; class Thermoprotei_A; order Sulfolobales; family NBVN01; genus CAZAMI01. The sequence goes on along the minus strand of CAZQFL010000014.1, from coordinate 18,834 downwards.
AATAATGCCATAGGTATGGACTGGGATAGTAGTGGGTCAACAACGGTCACTACAGCTATACTTAAGGAGGTACTTAATGAATTAAATGAAGGTATTAGAATAGCTGGTGGTAAAGGAGCTATTGCTAGGAGAACACCTTATGAGTTAGAGACTTATGGTGAAGAATTAGGTCTTTCGTCAAGAACTATATCAGAGCTTAAAGCCGTATCAGTTCTCGGTGCTAAGGTTGATACATCACTACTTCAAGATCACTTTACATTATATCATCACACAATAGCTTTTAGCGAGGATGGTAAGTGGGTTATAGTCCAGCAGGGTATGAATATAGATCTAAAGATTGCTAGAAGATACCACATAGCTTGGTATGCTAGTGAGGACTTAACAATAGAACCACACACAGGTATAGCTTCAGACCATATTGGGAAATACCTAAATCTCACAGATAAGGGATCAATGAGGTCTAGGGGTATAATCTTAGATTTAATAAATGATGGATACAAGAAAATAAAGAATATGATCATTGAGATCAATGCATATTTAAAGGGATTAAAACCATTATTTAGTGAGTCATTACCAAGACCTATAAATAAGAATGTAAGTTATTACAGACCTATAAGGCTTAGTAATAAGCTGTTAAAAATACTTAGGGAAGCGTACGAGTTAAGACCTAATAATATGAGAGACCTACTTTTATATACCAATGTAGGACCTGAAACTTTAAGAGCTCTATCCTTAATATCAGAGTTAATCTATCGTGAACCACCAACACTTAATGACCCAGTTACAACACCATTTAGTCCCTTCAAATACGCGTTTACCATAGGGGGTAAGGATGGAGTACCTTACCCCGTTAGGAGAGAAATTGCTATCAGTGTAATTAAAGAGCTTGAAAGAATTATTAAGGATGCTGAGGTAGGTAAGAAGGAGAAATTAATAGCTTTGAAGGCATTAAGCAAATTAGCGCCCAAGGACCTATTAAGCATTTGAATTTAATACGTAACCGTAGATAATTAAGAATAGGTGTGTTAATTGCCTAAAGGCGAGATTGTAGAATACTTAAGAGATTTAGGTATTAAGGGGTGTATGTACTATCATACAATTCCCTCAACAACCGTACTTGGAGGTCATGGTAATCCTCGAAGTGATAGTTACGGATTCTATGTAGATAATGCATTAAACCCATCATTACTCGCATTAGTTGTCAGTAGTAGAGGTTTCAGTGGTAATATGACATGGAAGGTTGCGTTAAATGAAGTAACGTTAACTAGGGAGTTTAAGCCGCAAACTATCGTTGAAATAGATGATAGAGTATATGCTGTTCAAGTATTTGATATCTCAAACATAACGAGATCTTCAGGCATGTATAACTTACGAATAATGTGTGAAGCGGCAGAACCTGTAAGCATAAATTCTGTCTTCATTCTTGGCGCCTTAAAGAGTGGAAATATAAGTGCTACATTAAGTGTAGGTGTTGGTGTATTAGCGGTAAAACCTGGAGAGACCGTCTCACTTAAACTAAGACAAAAGAAATCCATTAGAAACTCACTCCTACTAATATACGACTCACCATCTAGGAGAGCTAAAATTAAGTTAGGCGTTGGCGGGAAGGAACTCTCCATAAGCGGTAAGGTTGGAACTTATGAACTACTATTGGAGGATGTAGAAACTGATGAAATTAGGGTAATGCATGAGCAATCACAACTACCGTACTATCCCAAGTACTTTAAAATTTATGGGTTACTAACTTACAGTACATCAATTAAGGGGCCCGATGTTGAAGTTAAGGACATAACTATCAGTGAAGATGGGAAAATGCATGTAACATTAACCAATACTGGTGATGTTAGTGCTATTAACGTACTACTAGTTGGTACGCATATGGGTGAGGTAGTCTTTAGAGACATGATTAAGGAGATTAAACCTCAAACAGTTATTGAGAGAACATATAGAGTAAAACCTAAGTATGACAATACCTTAGTAAGGCTAATCTACCAAGGATTAAACGGCCAAGTAGTTAAAACCTTTAGAGTTAAGATATAATGAATAGATTCTCTACATAAGTGTTTTAATCATTAAATCTAGGAGAAAAGCTAATGTACCCGAAAATATGGCAACTTTCAGATAAGCTCTTAACTTACTAGCTAATGCGATAATTTCCTCATCATTAACTTTCCTCCTACGTATAGTCCTTGCTACAAGTAAAATCACATACACTATTATTGCATCAGTAATTAATGCTAATATTAAATATACTAAACCGTAATTATAGAGAATTACTGGAAGGAGTGATAGGGACACCACTAATACTAACGGTATTATTGATATTATCAAAGCTTTTCTAGTACCGAGTAATATCGGTAAGGTCCTCATATTCTTCTTAATATCTGCTTTAACATCTTCAACAGTCTTTATTATTTCCCTACCAAGTAGGAGAAAGAACGCAAAAAATGCTGGAATAAATGATGTACTTACTAAACTTATGTGTCTGATATTTTCACATAAGGCTAATGCACCAAATACTATTGATGCAGCACCTAAGTAACTAATAACAATGTTACCAATTACTCCCAACCTCTTAATTCTATAGGAATATAATATCAGTAATGCAGCATTAAATAGTGCGTAAAGTAATGTTACTATACCTATAATTGATGAAGTCACTAAGCCTAGGATCATCAGGATGAGCGAGTATATCAAAGCGTGTTGACGTTTAACCCTACCTGAGGGTATGGGTCTGTATGGTTTATTTACAGCATCTATATCAGCATCAAAGTAATCATTTACAGCATAACCGCCTGCAGCTATGAAGACTACAGTGATCACTGCTAATGATGCGATTGATAATACATATTGGGGTTCTAGAGTTATGGAGTCGCTAAATTTAATGAAGACATAAACTGATAAAACACCTATTATCGTAGTCAGGAAGGAAGCTACGAGATTATGTGGCCTAACTAGTTCTATATATCCTTTAATTACTGATGTTACGTTATATCTAACTCTCTCTTCATATTTCAAGTTTACCACCCTTCCTTCTAAGGTAACTTAGGAATTTCCCTGAAATGTTGTAGCAACCAACACCTCTACTCAGTATACCTAAATCTATGAGTTTAGCTATAATTTTAGTGGGATCTCTAACTTTATATAAACCTCTTAGCTCTCTTACAGCTAAGAGTTCACCAACGGACCTATACGTTATGAAATACTTAAGGACTTTCTTTTCATCATCACTTAATCTCCTTAAAACATTACTAAAGTACTTGTCATCATCATTACTCATTACTTTAACACCTCAGTAATCGGTAAACACGGTCAATAGTAAAAGGTGTTTACGTATACGTGCTCAGTTAGTTTCTTACTAGTCTTAGATGATGGACATATATCAATTAGAGGGCACTTCTTTAGGACTACCCCTAATCCCTTGCACGTTTTACTATCCTCACATATAGGCCTATATTTGGTACAGCATTTTCTTCCAAAGAACCATAGGAAATCATCAAGTATTAGGGGATCTATGCCTATAATTATAGATAATAGTTTATAAGCCCTTCTAACAGCGTATCTCAACATCATATCCTCGTCATGATTAAACTCTATACTCTTACTGATCTTCTCTAAGAGTTTACCCCTAATTTTTATGAGTTCTAGCCTTAGAGCAATTCTAACCAGGTGATTATCTACGGGTACCTCACTATTCTCTACATCCTTATAAGAGAATATACCTCTACGTGAAATAAACTTAACGAAGAGATAAGCCTTCTTTTCGACAGGATCAGAGTAGGCCTTAAAGGCTTTTAACCTATCTATGAGACCTTGAGTTAATGGTGATTTTAATGTATTGTTTGATGCATTGAGCAAGTTTAAGACCTTACCTCCATAATATTTAATGAGCTTTAAGGCTAGGTCTCTTAATAACTCTGTCCTTACTTCAGGGTCCCAAATAGTTACTATACCTCTAGGTGTCTTAATGCTTAACCAATTAGCTAGGCTACTTACACTTAACTTACTCATTCTTTGTGGACTAAAGAAATCCGGGTCCTCGTTAAGCTTCTTTGATCCTAGCCTATAGAGTAAGTCGGCACCATGATAAAACTTCCCATCCACAACACCTTCAAAAGGCTCATACCTACTAGTCCTATGGTCTATGGCTACCATAAAAATAAAGTATCTTGCTATTACTTCTGGATCTGCATCTTTTGGAGGGTAGTATTCAGGATCTATGAATTCATCAATACTTAACTGCTTAATAACATCCTTAAGAACTGTAGCTGTCCTAACACATTGAGCTTCGTTAACTTCAATTATTGAGTCGTTTACGTATAACCTCATTCCTAACCCCACTACCTATATTTTTCACTTCTAACATAGTAAGTTTTAAATCAGCATCTTAAGGAGTAGAGTCTATGGTGGTGTACGTAACAGCACAAGTTATTACTCAAAGAGATAGTATAGCGTCTATGTTAAATATGTAATGCTTACATATAATTACGTTTATACATGTCACATCAGTGATTTTAGTAAAAAGAACTACTTTAAGTGTTTTTATTTGGAGGGGGTTTTCATGTAAAAAATTTTCTATATAGCCTAACTAGGGGGGTGGGTAGAGGGGGGAGTAAATTTTTTAAGCAGTGCTACCCCTTAAGTAGGGGGGTTGGGGGGCTATGACCCAGATTAGTAGTGTTTCAACTGGTATAAGAGTGTCTGAGAAAGCTATGATGCCATATAGAGTATTCGGTAAGCATGTTTACGGAAGCTTATATGATTGTGATCCTGACATTCTATCTGACGCTGAGAGACTTAAGGATATCGCGATTGAGGCTGCAAAGAGAGGTAACATGACATTACTTGACATTAAATATTGGGTGATAAGTCCTGGTGTGAGCTTAATAGCAATAATACTTGAGTCACACATAACGATTCATACATGGCCGGAATATAGGTTTGCGACAGTTGATGTGTATTCATGTGGGAAGCATACGAGACCTGAAGAGGCGTTCCTCTACATAGCTAAGGCTTTAAGAGCTAAACGTTATGAATATAGAGTAGTTGATAGATCACTCTATGAGAAATAACATTTTTAATTCACTCAATGCCTTATAGAACCTTTCTAAGAATACTCATAAACAACTTACCTAATTTAAGATTACCATAAGTTGATAGATATACCGCCTTGACATCCTTAACTGCATCAATAATCTCTTGTAGAAGCTCTACATTCTTGTTAATAATTGCATCCATATCACCAGTCCTTAAGACTTCAATTAGATCTCTCCTATACACTTTAACGCCTAATGATTCAGCAGTTCTTAGATGATTCTCACTAACTATTGGTGCGAAGGCAGGTATTATAGGTACATCCCTAATTGATTCATTAAGTAATCCCTTAAGATACTCCTTAAATCTATTCACGTTGTATATAGGCTGAGTTATAATGAATTCAGCACCTGCTAGTATTTTCCTTATGGATCTAAACACTTCAATAAAGACGTAATCCGATTCTGGATTTGAAACCGCACCTAAGTGAATGTACTGTGGTACTGTTAGTACTTCACCATTAATATTTAATCCTAGGTCACATAGTAACCTGAGTAGGTATACTGCTCTAGTGGAATCCAATGTGAAGCTATTCTCAAACTCTTTAGACCAATCACCAGTTACTATTAATAAGTTACGTAACCCCATATTAGTAGCTGTCATCACATACCTAACTAAGTTCTCTACGGTCTTATTCCTCATGGATATATTAAGTATGAAGTCCAGTACATTTACATGATCTTTAAGCATTAAGGCTAAAGCTAAGGGGTCAAAGGTTAACACACCTAATGGCGAATCAGTGAGTGCGTAAACTACGTCAGGCCCAGCCATACTTTTTAAGTCGTTTAGGATCTCACCTACATCATTACTGATATTAAGGAATATCTCATAAATTATGAGTTTATCACCTCTCCTTAAGGATTTCATGAACCGTGTTAATGGTCTTCGTAGTACCGGGAAGTAATCCCTAATCTTAAATCTCTTATCAAGTATTACTAATGAGAATAATTCTCTTAATTCCTTAACGTTTTTACTACTGAGTACCTTTATGAAAATACATTCACCATTTACCTCACATGAAGCTCCTCTATAACCACCACATGGTCCATTAATTACCTTCTTAGGACACTGCCTCATAGTTAGGTTATAGTATAATTAGCAGGAATATTAGTTTTTGGCATCATTAGAAAGTATTGTCTTGGTAGGAGGTGTGTCAGTAGCTATAGTCGGTGGCGGGATAGGAGGCTTACTTTCATCTATCGAAATAGCTAAGTTAGGGTTTAATGTGATTGTTTATGAGGAGCATGGGACAGTAGGATTACCTAAGCATTGTACTGGATTAATAAGTGAGACAACATTAAGTGAAATCATACGTAGTTCAGGAATTAATCACAAGAATATAGTTAAAGCAAAATTTAATGAATATGCTATAATGTTGCTAACTCCTAACAAGTTAAGCATAGCCTTCAACATAAAATTCGACGAGTATGTATACCTCATAGATAGGGTAATGACTGAACAACTCATGGCACAAAGAGCTGAAGATTTAGGAGTTAACATTAAACTAAGAACAATAGTAAGTGATGTACTAGTTGATCAAAGCGGTATGTATTTGATTAAGTACATAGTAAGCCGTAATGTTAAAAGCAAAACGTTTACGCATGTAATCATAGCTGAAGGTGCTAAGAGGACATTATCATCGAGACTTAAGCTATGTAGAAGTATTAGAAATTGCTATGGGATGCAAGCATTGATTAAGCTTAGTAATCAGCATTACTTTAGAACACCATTAATTATTGTTGGTCCATTAAGTAAGTACTACTTTGGGTGGATAGTACCAGTTAATGATAATGAATTACTTGTTGGCATAATGGATAGTAATTCACCTATTAAGATATACAGATCACTAACAATGTTTATCAAGAAATACCTTAAGGAATTCATCAATAGTAGGGATCTGAAAGTAAGGGAGTACTTTGGAGGGTTAATACCTTGTGATATGAGGTGCATTCTAGGAGTAAGAAACCTATGTAGTGTAGGCGATGCATCATCCCTAATAAAGCCATTTACGGGAGGGGGGATATATGTTATAACCAGACAAGTTAAGGCCTTAACTGAAGCTTTAAGAAAGTATCAAGATGATGTAGCAACGATGTACAGTATTAAGTTAATACCACTAATTAAGATGTTAAAGAGAGATTTAATTGTTAAGAAGTTAATAGACACCATTGGAGGTTATAATATTATAGTAAGATTTTTAAGTAATTTTATTGATACACTAAAAGTTAAGAACTATGATGATATGCTAAGTTCCCTCCTTAGAGGATTTTCCATATTTACTTAAAAATTCCTTTAGTATCTTAACATTCCATTCATGCTTGCTTCTCCTTCTCTTATCGACAGGTATACCGAGCCTCTTAGCTTCTTCGATGGTTAGACCAGCTTCCTCTAACTCTTTAATACTAAATCCTCTACCAGGTCTTAGACCCGGTTCAACACCTCTATCCTTAACTAACCTAGGTTTCTTAACTAATGGTGTAGGCTTCTCCATACCTACACCTATCGTAGGTAGCTACTTAAGCTTAATAAAATTAAATTGGTCTTCTTAAATAACGCTTAAAATTCAATCATTGAATTAATTCTTGGTGTTTATATGCAGCCAATACATATTAAAGCTAAGAAAGGTGATGTTGCTGAGAGGGTTATTATTGCTGGTGATCCTGCACGTGTTGAGCAGGTTAAGGAATTATTAAGCAATGTTAAATTAGTCAATACCAATAGAGGCTTCATAGTCTATACTGGTGAGTATGATGGTATGAGGGTATCGATAGCCGTTCATGGTGTAGGTGTTCCATCATCCGTACTGGTTCTTGAGGAGCTAATAATGCTCGGAGCTAAGGCAATAGTTAGATTAGGATCGTGTGGTGCCATGATTAAGGGTGTGAAGATAGGTGATGTAGTTATACCAACAGTAGCTGCCTATTACCCTGGTGGTGCTTATTACCAATACTTAAGGGAACACATATGTGCACCAACAGCACCTGATTTTGAGATTTTGAAGGCGCTTGTTGAGTCAGCTAGCAAGCACGGTGTTAAGTACTACATAGGACCTATAGTAACTAGTGACGCATTTTACGCTGAAGACCCTGAATTCGTTAAGAAATGGACTTCAAGAGGCGTTATCGCAGTAGAGATGGAGTGTTCAGGCTTATTCATGATTGGGAATATGAGGGGTGTTAAGGTAGGTGCTATACTAATAGTTAGTGATTCACTTGTTGAGGAGCTAGGATTCGCAACTGCTGAGGAGTTAAGGGAGTACGCATTAAGAGCAGCTAAAATAACTTTGGATGCGTTAAAGACAGTTAAAGTATAACACAATGTAATACTAGTAATTAACTTCATGAGAAATGTATTACGCACATACCTTAAAGTGAGGTATTTTTATTTCAGCCAATTATTAATGTGTAACTAACACAACATTATTTGAGGTTGTGTGAAAGTATGAATAGGATAGGAGAGATAATTGAAAGTGAAATTAAGGGCCCTTCAGTATTTGTTGACGAGTCTAAGCTCTATCCGGAATACGTACCCGAGAAATTACCTCATAGGGAGGAGCAGATAAGGCAGTTATCTAGGCTATTCAAGCCATTAATATTACAGCCTGGAAGTACTAGTGTTAAAGCATTATTAGCGGGTCCTATAGGATCAGGTAAGACTGTCACGTCTATAGTATTTGGTACAGAGTTTTCAAGACTAGCTGAGGTTAAAGGTGTTAAGGTTAAGTATGTACACATAAATTGCTCTAAATCAGCTAACCCAGCAAGTATCTTTAGGGAGGTTAAGAATCAGTTAGGTCTCTCTATACCTGATAGAGGTCTATCTGCTACTGAACTCATAAACTCAATATTGAGGATACTTAATAGGGATGATATATACGTGATTGTTGCACTTGACGAATTTGATTACTTCCTTAAGTCAGCAAAACCTGATGAGAGGTACTTAGTGGTTAGGTTTTACGACGTGTTCGAATCTGATGTTAAGAGGTTAAGCTTTATATACATCATTAGGGGTACACCAGCATATATAAGTTCATTGGTTGACGAGATGACTGGTAGCTACTTAATGAAGAATATGGTCATATTTGAACCTTATAAGGCAAAGGAGTTATATGATATCTTAAAGGATAGGGTTGAACTTGCTTTTTATCCTGGCGTCGTATCTGATGAGGTAATAGAGTACATATCTCAATTGATAGGAGTTGATACAGGTGGTGATGGTAATGCTAGAAAGGCGCTAGCGGTACTTCATGCAGCTGGTAAGTTAGCTGAGAAGGAAATATCTGAAGGTAAATCAGCTAGAGTAACAATAAACCATGTAAGGGCCGTATTTATGCAGGAATATCCATCATTAGTTAACGTACTTGACACACTTTACTATCTACCACTCCATGAATTATTGATATTTAAAGCAATAGCTGTAGCATTACTTAGAAGTGGTGAAGACTACGTTCCCATAGGTTACGTAGAGAAGATATATAGGGAATTATGTGATGAATTAGGAGAAAAACCAAGAGGTCATACTAAGGTCTATACCTATGTAAACGATCTTAAGAATAGAGGTTTAATTATGACTAAAACATCATTAAAAGGCAGGAGAGGGAGGAGTACATACATAGGTTTTGGTATGGTACCTCTAGAGAACCTTATTGAAAAGTTAGATAAGTTAATTAGGGAGAGGAGGCTCGTAAGGTGAGTGAAGGCAAGGATCTAACGATTGAGGGGATATTCTCAAGTAAGGGTAGAGTGAAGATACTTAAAGCAATATTTACTCATGGTGAGATAAATATCTCTCAACTAATTAAAGTTACAGGTCTTAATTATAGAGTTGTAAGTAAGCATTTAGAGTACTTAAAAAGTGTAGGAATAATTGAAGAATTAAGTATTGGTAGAGTGAAGATATATAGGCCTAACTGGCTGAATCCTCACACTAGAATAATTGATGAGTTCATAAGGTTGATAGAAAGTTCTTAGTAGAGCTACTTTTTAAAGAATGCTTCTAAACCTGTACCCTTACCTTCACCTTTCTTCTTTTTCTTCCTTGCTGTCTTAACCTTTGTCTTTTCCTCTAATACTTTAGCTCTAGAAGGTGTGATTTCTGCTTTCTTGGTCCCCTCCATCTCTATAGCTTTAATACGAAGTTCCTTAGCTTTTCTTGCAATTTCATCTCTAATTTCTTTAGCTAGCTTTATTATTAAGTTAGCATTGGTTGGTGATAAGTACTTTATCATTGAATCAGATAAATTTAGTCCGACACTAAGTGATGCTGCATACTTGGGGTTGGTCTCAAATATTACCTTTAAATACGGTATTACATCTGCCTTAGCTATCCTCTTTGAGATATGTAAGTGCCTAGCAATTACTGCAGCTAGATCATCTCTTATTTGTCTAACCTCTTTAGTCTTAGCTAGCATTAATATCTTTTGAGGAAATGCATACTTAACCCATCTATACTTAGCTCTCACATCATTTCTGATTGCCAATGCTATGCCAGCAGTCATTAACTCAATAACATACGGTAAGAGATCCCATGACCCAGACTTAACTATTCGACCCATAAATACGTCTGCCTTAGCTAATGCCTCATAAGCTCTCCAAAGATCTTCAGGGTCACTTATCTGTCTAGGTAGATTCTCGTTAATCCACTGCATAAGTTCGTCAGGACTTAAATCGGTCTGTGAAGCTGCAAGGCGTGCCTGCCACACATATTTTGATGCAAATATCTGTCTAAGAACTTCGAATGGCTCATGAATTCTATCTCTAGGTCTTAATAATGCTTTAACCGTAGCTAAGTCAACCTTGCCATATCCCTCAGCAACTGCTTGTAAATCATTTATTGCAGATCTTAAATCACCCTCTGACTTCTCAGCTATGTAGTCTATAGCATCCTCATCACATATTAGTCTCTCTAGAGCACATATACGTCTCAGAACAGTTTTTACCTCACCCTTACTTAGCCTCTTGAATGGCACTAAGAGTGAAGCATCTCTTAATGGTCTAAGATTAGGATCCCAGGGATCGTTAGCCGTCATTATAATGGGGTTTCTAGTTGACTTAACTAGGTCTAATATAGCTTCAAGAGCACCCCTATCAGCCACTCTAGATATTCCATCAACTTCATCAAGGAGTATTATCTTGCCCTTGACGAAGAGACCTCTCTGTAATGCTGCAGTCTTAGCTATTCTCTCTATATCGCTTGCCCTTCTGTAATCACTTGCATTCATTTCTATGAGTTCGAAACCGTACTCATGAGCTAACGCCTCAACCATTGAAGTCTTCCCTGAACCTGGGGGTCCATAAAATAGTGCAGCATTCTTTATTGGCTTACCTTGAATCCAGCTCTTAATCCACTTAGTAACTAAGTCTTTAGCTTCTTGCTGATTTACGACCTCAGCTATCTTCTTAGGTCTATACTTGATGACCCACGGCAATCTTTTAGGTGGTGGCACTACTCTTACCCCTAATATTCATCTTCTATGAAGGTAAAAACATGTATCTCTAACGTCTAACCTTAACCGTGGTCGTCTTTAGTGTCTTGCCTATTAACGCTAACTTAGCTAGGAGAGCACTCAATTGTATCTCATCATCAGCACCTTCAACAAGTCTAAACTGTATATCACCCACATAGTCAGCTATTTCAACCTTAACGTGCTCAGGTAACTGTATCTCTGTACTAAATATCTCTCTATGTATCTGCTTAATTAAGTCAACACCTGATAGTCCGTAGTTAAGCATTAGATTTCTCATGAGTTCTCTAGCCTTCATGAAGTTACCTGCAAGTGCTAACTTAATCATCTCTCTAACCTCCTTCGGATGCGCTAGACCAACGACTTTGTATACGTTAGCCACATTAACCTTACCTAAAGCTGCCGCTGCTTGAAGTATGTTTATAGCTTTGCGCATATCACCCTCAGATATCTCATATATTACTTCTAGAGCTTCATGATCAAAATCCACAGATTCTCTCTCACAAATCCATTTCAGTCTAGCAACTACATCCTCCTTTTTAAGTGGTGTAAACCTAAAGACGGCACACCTTGACTGAATGGGCTCAATTATCTTGCTCGGATAATTAGCTATGAGAATGAATCTTGTTACATCAACATACATCTCCATGAGTCTTCTAAGAGCTTGCTGAGCGTCTGCAGTCATATTATCGGCTTCATCCAATAGCACAATTTTAAACGGAATATTAGCTGGTAACCTGCTCCTAGCGAATTCCTTAACCTTAGACCTTATTACGTCAATACCTCTCTCATCTGATGCGTTAAGCTCCAGCATATACATTCTATAATCCTCACCATATAGGTCATGAGCTAATGCATGCGCAGCCGTAGTCTTCCCCGTGCCTGGAGGGCCAGCGAAGAGTAAGTGCGGCATATTCCTTTCTTTAACGAACTGTTGTAATCTACGAACTACCTCTTCCTGATTAACTATTTCTGATAATGACTTAGGCCTATATTTCTCGGCCCATAGTAGTTCTGCAAGTACTTTCTCAGGTCTAGAGCTCACCTATTTCCACCAAATAGTACTTAAATATTCAGTACTTATAACTAGAGAGCCTTAAACTAAGCTAAAGTCTAACCTCACCTAACCTCTCAATAACATGAGCGCTAAAACCATTCCTACCCTCTCTCTTTACTAACCTAACTCTAACTTTTTCACCTAATGTTGCTCTTGTAACGTATATAGTATAGTTAAGGTATTTACCAATACCTCTACCCTTTTCATCGACATCACTCACTAAAATAACTATTTCATCCCCTACATTTACCTCACTACCTTTCTTTGATTTGTCATAGAGATCAGAATATATGCTAAATCTCCTGATATTGATGTTATAAGGACTCCTATAACGTCTGTACTTAGTCATACATTTTCACACTCAGGGTATAAGTACGCATAGGATTTACGCCTCCCTGAGATCTACAAGAGGCTTAATAAGTGTTTTACATGTTTAATTAATTAAGTCGCTACTCTTAGTGAATTTATGGTGCTACTCATGTCAACACTTATACTGAATATAGACCTAAAAAATAGTAGAATTGAATATAGCTTATATAGTAATGAGGGTAAGTTGAAAGATAGAGGAAGTCGCAAAATATTACCTAAAAGAATATTATTAAAGGACGTTAATGATGTAATACTTAATTTTTGGTTAGATAGGAAGGGGCTGACAATCTCAACGAGAAAGATGTCAGGAACTATAAAGATAAAGTTTCAGAGTGTGAATGAGGATAAGGCGGTGTTTGTGGAGTAATGACGTATGTTGAAGTCATTGATGAGAAATCGAGGAGTAGATCAGGACTTCACCATAGAAGGGTATTGTTCATGGTATTGAGTACTAAATGTGAAGAATTAAAATATGAGGTGGTAAGTGCTATTGAAGTTAAGCCTACATACGCTATTGGCTACGCTAAGAAAGTTAAGATTAGAGTACCTGGTTATGCCATTATAATGCAGCTTGATTTTAGGAAAAACATTAAGGGTCACATATTAGGGGATATACTTATCTATGATGCGTACGGAAGAAAATTAGGTAGGGCTGTATATAGGAAATTAAAGGTTAGATTAGTTGAATACATAACACCTAACCTTCTTGAATTAATTAAATGTGTATTTCATAAGTTGAAGCTGCCGGTGAAGAGGTATGGAGTCATTAAACATTGAGTTAGTAAGGAATATTGTTAAGGCTATTCGTAGGTATGGATTCTTCATCTTTAATAGAGAACAGTATAATGCAATACATAGTATTCTATCGAAGCTGAGCGATCATAAGGTGAAACAGATACTTAAGGTAAGATCTCTAAGTAGTGATAAGCGATACTATGTACTTGAACCTGATAGTAGGGTATTCATAGCTAGATGTAGGGAGGAGTGTATGAGGAATGGTATAATTGATGAGTCATGCTATATTAAGTGTAAGAAGGAGGGGTTTGAGTCCTTAGTTAAGGAGGTTCTTAAAGCCTTATCTAACGCTATAGTTGAGGGTTAAAAGCATGTTTAAGTATAAGCAGGTAATTGTAGTTAGAACTGATATAAAGATGAGTAAAGGCAAGATAGCTGCTCAGGCAGCTCATGCAGCTGTACAAGCAGTTATTGAAGCGTTGAAGAAGAGGCCTGAATGGGTTCAAGAATGGTTAAGTGAAGGTGCTAAGAAGATCGTCTTAAGATGTGAAAGTGAGGAGGAGCTTCTAAGATATGCTAATGAAGCTATGAAAAAGGGCTTACCTGTAGCAATAATTAGGAATGCAGGCTTAACTGAAGTACCCCCTGGTACATTAACCGCTATTGCTATAGGACCGGCGCCTTCAGGGAGTGTTGATAAAATAACATCACATTTAAAGCTTCTATAAAGCTAACCATATATGGGTTCATATGTGAATTATGAAGAGGTCAGATGTATTATTATCTAAGAATGTGTTGGATGTAAAGCTTGGGCTACTCATTTATAGTGCACCTGAAGTTTACATAGGAGAGTACGTACGTGACTTCATCCCTAATCCATTAAACTTCCAAGTTAGAGAGGTAGGATTAAATGGCTTACCCGCTAATACTTCGTTATGTATCTCAAGCAATGATTACGTAAGGTGTGAGGAAGGTGAAGTGCTACTATATGTTCTATGTAAGGAGTACTTATCGACACTAGAAGCTATCGATATTGTGAGGAGACTACTGAAGGTACGTCATGTAGGTTACGCCGGCCTTAAAGATACCTCAGCAAGTACTTGCCAATATATAACGATTAAATGTGAGAGTACTAAAGAGTTACCAGCAAAGGTTAGTAAACATATAGATAAAAGAAAAAAGTTAATACTATGCTTTATCAGTAAGTCAGCAACCGTTCTTAGAAGGGGGTATCTCAACGGTAATGAATTCATTATCAACCTTCAAGTTGAGAACGGGTATGAGGATGAGATAATTCATGTCTTAAGAAACAACTTAAGCAATGCATTATTCTTAAATTACTTTGGTTACCAAAGGTTCGGTACTTTAAGACCTTACAATCATATAATAGGTAAATTAATACTTGAATCTAGGTATGAGGAAGCTCTAGAGTATATAGTAGGTAAACCCACTATATGGGAAAGTAGTGAAGCACGTGAAGCACGTAGACTTTTTGAGGAGGGTAAACTTAAAGAAGCTTTCAATAGAATGCCTAAACATTTGGACTTAGAGAGGAAAGTACTTACTTTACTACTTAAAGGACTTAAACCTAAGGATATAATCATGAGGTTAAATAGAAGTATATTAGAAATATTTATCGAGTCATTTCAGTCATATGTCATCAACCTTTCATTATCGAAGTTATACTTAATGTATGGTAATTGTAAGGAACTATTAAGCAAGTGTGAGGTTTTACCTTATCCAACACCTACTATTAACATTTACGATATATGTAGTGAAGTAGTTAAAGATACCTTTAGAAGCATATTGGATGATGTAGGAGGACCTTTTAGTAGGTATTTAAGAAGGGGGTTTAGGGAGACTGTAGTAATTGTTAAGGATATTCATGTATCATGTAATGAAGGTATACTTAACTTAAGGTTTAGATTACCTCCATCGGCATATGCTACAGTAATTTTAAGGGAGTTATTGAGGAGTAAGCTTAAGGTACAAGCCTCTTCTTATCCCTCGGGAATGCTGTAACCTCCCTTACGTTCTTTGCACCTGTTAACATTAATGCTAGTCTGCTTAAGCCCATACCCCAACCTGCATGTGGTGGCATACCGTAGTCGAACCATCTAGTGAAGTATTCGAAATTCTTTGGATTTAAACCCTTAGCTTTAAGTCTTTCAATTAGTAAATCCTTAATATGAACCCTTGTACTCCCTGAAGCTATTTCTAGGAATCTCCAAGTTAGGTCAAAGGATTCAGTAAATCTCGAGTCATCTTTTTTAGGCATTGTGTAGAAAGGTCTGATTTCATCCGGCCAATCTATTATGAAGTATATCTCTTCACCAGTAATTTTATGAAATGCTCTTAATTCTGGCGTACCTATGTCATCACCTACCTTAATGTCCATACCTTCACTCTGAAGAGTTTCCACCACATCTATGTACCTATATCTCTTTATAGGTAATTTGATGTCTGGAGGTTCATAGTTTATCACCTTTAATTCCTTACTACACTCTTCTTTTACGGCCTTGACAGCTTTATAAACAACATTCTCTAATACCTCCATTACATCATTATAATCTGCGAAGGCCATCTCAATATCAATACTTATGAACTCTGATAAGTGATATGGCGTATCGAACTCTTCAGCTCTCCAAGCTGGAGCTATCTCAAATACTCTCTCAAATGCACCAGCTAGAAGCTCCTTATATAGTTGCGGACTTTGAGCTAAATATGCCTCCCTCCCGAAGTAGGCTACAGGGAATAGTGCTGCGCCACCTTCGGTTGCCGTTGCTATGATTTTGGGCGTGAATACCTCAATAAACCCTCTACGGTAAAGCTCTTCCCTTATAGCTCTAAGTGCTACAGACATTATCTTAAAATACGCTCTTGATTCCTCCCTCCTAAGATCTAGTACTCTCTCCCTCATCCTAGTATCAAAATCAGCTGATACCTTACCTGAAACGTCAAGTGGTAATGGAGCTTTTGCTTTACTATGAACTATTATATCCTTAGGAATTATCTCGAAACCTCCTGGCGCCCTCTTATCAAGTTTAACTATACCCTTAATGCTAATTGCAGACTCTAGAGTTAAGTCGTAGAATAACTCAGCTAGTACAGGTTGTCTTTTCTTATCTATTACTACTTGAATATAGCCGTCCTTATCTCTAACTATAAGGAATTTCTTGCCTCCGAGATCTCTCTTAGCGTGAACCCACCCTGCTATTACTACCTCCTTTCCAGCCATCTCCTCATTTATCTCTGAGGAGAGGTGTGTACGGTATGTCATTGGTTACCCCTCCATTCTTATCTTAACATTCATGCCAGTTATTTGAGATAGTATGTTCTCTAGAGTTAAAGTATTTAATGGTAGGTATCTCTTATCAGATCTCGGTATTCTAACTATATGTTCTATAGTGCCGTCGGGTAGCCATAACGTATTTATACCTATAACTCTTGCTGGGTAAACTAACTGCGATGCTATATCTCTTAAGTTATTATTTGCAACATTAACCACTCTAACCCTCTTACCTATCTTCTCAGCTAGTGACCTACCAAGTTTTGTTAGTATTCTTGACTGTAGGTTAGCATTCTTCACCTCTATGAGCAATATTATAGTATTATCACTAACTATCGATTTAACATAGGTAGCATCTTTAAGGAATTTGAAATCAGCCTTACCCTCAAGTTCTAATAATGCCCTCATAATGTCTACTTCAAACCTTTTCACAGCTCCCGTATCAACTAACCTTTGACAGCGGGGACAGAGTATGCCAGTCCTCACACATATTTGATCTAGTGGTATTTTCACCTCCCACACACTCTATTATCTGCTCTTTGCACCACCCTATATAGGTATACGAGCTAAAACTCTTTTGCTTACCTAATCTCATTGATACTACTTAAAATTTATTAATAGCATCACACTAATAATCCCTAGTTAAGCTTTTAAGTATCTCAAAGATAGGTTTAAGGGATTCAGGATGCCTGTTAGAGACCCAGAACTATTAAGGATTGTTGAAATGAGGGTACTAAATAAACTTGTATGTAGGAAGTGTGGCGCACTAAATCCACCTGGAGCTACTAAATGTAGAAGATGTAAGAGTAAGAACTTAAGACCTAAGAAGAAGAGAATAGGTGTCAGGAGGTAAGGATTCCTTCATAGCTTTATACCAACGCTTTCTAACTTCTTCGTTATAAGCCTTACTTCATAATCTTCAAATAATCTCAATCTCTTCCTCATTATATTTATATCAATTTTTAACTTCCCACTCCTTATGAGGTCACTTAAATACCTTACGTCTTCTACGTCTCTCTCTCTACCTGTTTTTGCCTTAATTATCATGTAGTCTTCTACCTTTAATGCCTTAACCTCTACATCATTTACCCTGTAAGTTATTGCCTCATTAAGCATGTCCTCAGGTATGTAGAAGTCGTACATGTTTTCATATAGCTCTACTATTATGTCTTTACCCTTAATTCTACAGTGTAGCTGTGGTGTTCCCCATTCAGTCTGGCCTACGAAGCATCCTAATTCCTCAGCTCCAGATCTTATGACGTCTTCATCAAACGTTGGGGATAGTGAAGTAACAAATATGTCTAAGTCGTCTTCGAACTCCTTAAATCCTAAAGCAAGCATATATGAAGTACTACCAATGATTACTCCATCAATACCCTTACTCCTTAATGCCTTAATTATTTCAGCTAACACGTTCCTATCATACACACATATCACCTCAATAGCCATAAGTAAGTAGTAAAGCATAATAATAAAACTTATAGCTCCACTAAAGAAGTAGTGATGGAGCCGGGGTGGCCGAGCGGTCTAAGGCGGCGGGCTGCAGTGGTAACCACCGCCGTAACCCGCTAATTCGCGGGTTCGAATCCCGCCCCCGGCTCCAATAATCACTTTCACATCCATACTTAACCTAGAAACACGTTACTGTCTTCAAATTTAACCATTCATAATGTATAACCTCAGTGTTAGGCTAATCATATGGTTCGTTTAATAGAATAACCTAACTTAGTATTAGTCAATTCATGATTTAGAGGGATCCGTAATGGGTAAGAAGGGTATGTCAATAATAAGTTTTGCTGTGGCGCCGGGGGGAGGATTCGAACCTCC
>CAZQFL010000013.1:0-42625 GCA_964592745.1 uncultured Desulfurococcaceae archaeon | reverse complement strand
AGGGTATGTCAATAATAAGTTTTGCTGTGGCGCCGGGGGGAGGATTCGAACCTCCGACCACGGGGTTAACAGCCCCGCGCTCTACCGGCTGAGCTACCCCGGCACCATAAACAAAATGGGTTAGGGGGGATTTAAGCTCTAACTTCATGTTTATTAGCGCTACCTTAAATATTAAGCGCATTGTTTAAAACCTCATGACAATGCCGTGCGAAGCCTCATAAACTTATCCTAGAATGTATGTTGGGTCGCGCAAATGTCTGGCATATATTTAGTAATGTCCGATACCCATGATAATCTCAATATGCTAGGTAAGTTAATGGATAGGGTTAAAGGTATTAATTTTAACGGCGTGATACATTTAGGTGATCTCGTATCACCATTTACTCTCAAATACCTGGTTAATAAGGTTAAATCACCCATAGTAATCTTAGGAAATAATGATGGTGATAAGATCTTACTAAGTAAGATATACCCTAACATACTAGAACAACCTGTGGAGCTAAAGATTGATAATCTACATGTACTGCTACTGCATGGCTTCGGATCTAAAGACTTCACTTATAAGATCGTTAAAGCGTTAGCGAGGGGTGCTGATTATGATATAATAATGTATGGCCACACACATGAAGCTAAAATTGAAGTAATCAATAAAACCCTAGTATTCAATCCAGGAACTGTATCAGGCTACCTTAGTGATAAATGTACCTACGGCATACTAGATCTAAGTAAGTACGTAGTTAAGGTCATCGACATAAATACTGGTGAGGTAATCATAGAGCAGGAAATACCTAAACGTTAAACATAATTACATAAGGTCTAGGGTGAGGTGCGATCCTAACAACTGCCTCACCCCTATCAACGAGTAGAGCATATCTCTTCACATCATCATCATTAATTAACATGAATTTAGATAGCTCCTTCCAGTAATCAATATTAGCTGAAGGCATAGCAACTAACAGACCTGAATTTAGCACTAGTACTGACTCTCCAACCTTAAAATCACTTAACTTTTGTGAAGCTAACGCTACTGAAATACCATAACTTCTACTAAGTCTTACTAACTCATTAATATTCACAGACGGAAGTACAGTCCAACTTTCATCATAAACTAGGAGTAGATCAATCACTGGATTCCTGACAGCCCTCCTCATAAGCGACATATAGGTCCTCATCAGCTTAGATATAATACTTGAAGTTATGAATACATAATTAAGTCCTAAAGCCATGAGTTTAGAGAAATTCAATACATATATCGAACCCTTACCACCAAGTAATGTAATTAACGCTTTACCCCTCTCAAGAGTCTTAATCACTCCTAAAGCCCTAGATATTTTATAACCTAAATATGGATCCTCAAAATTAGTTAAGTAATTAACTACATCATCCAGAAGTTCCGTAACATCTACAGTGCTCCCCCTAAGCTTACCGCTAAGTACCTGATTTAATGATCTATAGATAGCTGTTACATCATCCTTACTAATAGACTCACTTGATACTAGGTCTATTAGTAGGTCCATCATAAAATTCAACTTAGAATTCTGAGGTAATGCATTAAGTAGTTCAGATATGCCTAAACCAACGTCTTCACCCAGTATTAGCTCCTTTAAATTAGCTCCAAGCCTCTCAAGCCTGAACCTATACTCACCCTTCACATCGAATATTAGGACATTACCCTTACACCACTCAAGAAACCTATAAGAGTATATTGAGAGAAACTCTGTCTTACCCGACCCTGTAGGTCCTACAACTAAGATGTGAGGTGATGGAGCTTTATTAACATTCCAAAAGACTTTTCTCCCACTAAGAACGTCTATACCTAGGTAAACACCCTCGAATGTTACATTACTAAACTCCTCTACCCGTATTAATGATGGTATAAAGTAAAATAGAGAGTAATCGCATAAAACCATAGGCTTATAACTCTTAAACCTTAGCACATCTCCCCTAAGGGTATGTCGAAAAAACAGTTTATTGACTACATCTAAATTCTTTAAGCTTACAACCTTAGTCTTAACACCTAACGAATTTAAACTATCTCTTAATGCCTTAAGTCTTAAGTTTAATGTACGAATTAATTCCTCTTTATCTTCACTACATGCAGAAACAGAGAAATATGTTAATACCTCATAGGGTGCTAATCCATGCTTCAATACATTATGCTTAATCTTATTCAAATTAGTTAATCTTGTCTTAATTGATGATGCAGAAGGATTAAGTTCTAATATTACTGATAGATTCTCTATTTTCCTATCTATACTTCTAATGTAGCTATCGCTATCGATGGGGTGTAAGAAAGTCTTGACTTCAACGGGGAATCCTAAGTTTAAGGCATTATAATATGATTTAAAGATATGCTGTAGCTCCTCTACATCGGACGCATTAAATATTGTAGGTACAGCTTCAACAATTAAGAACTTCTTACCACATATGAGTCCATTCTTAAAGCTGAATATTATTGAGTCATCCTCAATGACGATACCCTTACTTAGTTCACTACGAGGTCTATTCTTCAATTTACTAACGATCCTCCTTGTTAGTGAGATTAATGCATTCTTAATCATGATTTATCCCCACTAATTTACTTATGGTAGTAGCATTCCTTACCGCATACTCTAAAGACTTAATTACTATCTCTTTAATACTAAAGTACTTCCTAGGAGCCTCCTTAAGTTTCATACCAGGAGTTAGAACGTATAACTGGAGTCCTTTTAAGAAGTTTGAGGAGCTACATTCAAGAAGTACTTCACGTGATTTCGGGGGTATGTACTTATATGATGCATCATCACCACATACCCATATTAATATTGCAGGTACATTTAGTTCCTTCATTTTAAGTTTCAGTTTAACATTAGTACCTCCTGAGACTATATCTAGATCCTTAAACAACTCATAACTTAACCTGGGTACGTATAAAGTGATATTACCATCGATATTCTCAATCGCGAATTCATCACCCTCACGTACCTGTATTGGCTGCTCATCCTCGATTATTTTCGTTAAGTATACGTTGAATAGGTCATTGTAAGTAACAGTAATTAGTATCGGTAATTTACATCTGTTTAAATCAATGATTACTTTATTACTACTTGACTTTAACTCGCGACCATTTGAGCAAACTACGTATATGCTTGACTCATTAAGTCCTACATCTATTTCTAATTCCCTATCTTGCTTCCTCAATACTTTAATATTTTCCTTCAATGGATTGCGTGTTATGTACTCTTTAGGTCTTAAGGCCACTGAACCTATGTAATACTCATCCTTAAGTAAGTCGTATTGAACACTTAAATTAATCTTAACTATATCCTTATTAACTACGTTACCTACTATCATCAATTTTGCGTTAGTATGTCCTTTACCAATAATAATGTCATTTATACTGCTAACTCTTAGACCTTCAACTGATGTTTTAAGAATAGCGTTTTCAGGTACTTCGTT
This sequence comes from uncultured Desulfurococcaceae archaeon, assembly GCA_964592745.1. Lineage (GTDB taxonomy): Archaea > Thermoproteota > Thermoprotei_A > Sulfolobales > NBVN01 > CAZAMI01. The sequence continues at coordinate 39,187 of CAZQFL010000013.1, read as the reverse complement.
GCTTAGCTCAATATTGAGTAATGCTACGAAATCTGCATAAGGTGTCACTATACCTCCCTCATCGATATAGACGGCCCTAACCACATTAGCATTAATGAGTTTAGGTGTGGATGAGCTTATGGGGAATGTCCTAGTTATTGTGAATAAGGGGTCCTTAACATAAAGTCTGATATCGCTGGACCACCCCAGAATTTTAGGCCTTAGTAGGATTTCTAAGCTATTACCGCATACATTACTCTCAACTAGGACTAATCTATCATCAATAATTAACTCAGATGTGGTAAACCATGGTTTTACCCTTACTCTCACATAGCTATTACTTGAGACCGTACCTGAAAGTACATCAATTTCGGGCTTGATAGGTTTGCTTATATCTAGTAATCCTAGCATATCATTACCTACGGTACATATCGCTATTCCCTCCCTTACCAGGACACATTGACTGCTCTTAATAATTACATCGGTTAGTTCATCATCATTAATCACTCTATAACTTGAGCCTGAATTAAAGATTGCAGTGGCATCTTTAGCTGATAAATCTCCTATGTACCCCCTAATCAATACTTTTCTCAGGTTACCTTCAACTATACTTAATTCATCACCTAAAGACACAAGAAGTTTAGAGTTATCCAAGCAGTCGATATCTGATGGATACTTCATTATAGTTAGAGGTGATAATTCTCCATGAACACTCTTAACTATTAACTTATGCTTTGGATCGTAAAGGTAATCCTCATCACCACACCTAATTAGTGGCCATAGTTTTATAGGTAGAGGGTATACGTCATTTAAGCTTACAACCCATGACGTTCTACCACAGGAAACAACACATAAATTCTTATTACAGATTAAATCCGTAATGTCATTACATGAAACCTTGAACTCATTACCTACCCCCTCAAATCTATCCCATACTGATATAACTAATGAATCCTTTGTGCTCAAAGTTGCTTGACAAGCTAGGATCTCACTACTACCAATTACACTTTTAATTACTTTCTTAATCCCATTAATGTTAGCAACGATATATGTATTATTCCTCTTTATGGATAATACTAATTCATTAAGGAAATTAATTATGCTCATAAGTTGAGCGTCACCTAAATCTATACATTCATCACTCACACATACATGGACGTTCCTTAAGTTATGTAGTGTTATAGGCTCATTAATTACAGCTACATTTCTTTTAAGAACACTTTCTAAAGTCCTATCGTTAATCTTAACTTTAACTATTCCTTCACTCTTAAATAAACTTAAGGCTATGGCATCAGTACTTGAATCGCTTAGTCTAATTAGTGTATATTCTAAGTAAGGAACTAACTCATTAGCTAATGCTACGTTACCCTTGGAAGTTCTTAATAATTTACATTTTATCCCTACATTACTCGTGATTAGCTCTTGAAGTCTGTATACACGCTTTAATACTGGCACTTTCATCTCAAACACCCTAAGTTAAGTATTACAAAGAGCATTGACGTTAAACCAGGAATTAGCGTATTCGACGGGTCATTAAACATTACATAACTAGCGTATACTGAATAAGTTAGGATTATTATTAGTGTATAACATACCAACACATTCATTACTACGTTAGTGTATGTGCTAACTATAGTTAACACTGTTGAGAACATAAACGGTAGACTTAAAGCTAAGGCTAGGATAAACATGTTGACTACTAACGAATACTTAAAGTCGCTAATGAACTCTGTAATGACCTCCCTTAACTTTAATAATCTCTCCCTATCTAACGTTCCTCTCATTATAGCTTTAACTATTGTATAGAGTAGGAACTTAGTTATCCATAACTTAACATTCTTAATAATGCTTTCATGATTATTAGATCCTAGGCTAATCCTTGTAGTTCTCAACGTCTTTGAACGGGACTTACTCAATACGTTATTGAGTAGTTTTAATGGATTGATTAGTGTTAGTGGCGCTTCACACATAGTGTTAAGTATTCTCGGAATGTCATGTAACTCTGTTACTGCGTTAATGTAGCTGATTAACCCTCTTACACCAAGCGGTATAGCGATAGCTGAAAATATTAGTAAAGATAACTTAAGATCTTTAAGTATAAAATGAGTCACTATGATAATTAGATACGTTAATAATGTAGCTATAATAACCGTACCCCTTCTATCTAAATTAACATGCTGATGTAGCAGTGGTTTAGGAATTAGTAGAAGGGATAAAGGTAATACTAAGAGTGAAATAAGTAGCGTATTTAGTAAAAATTCTTGATTATTGGTTATTATTGAGACCATGACGGATAGTATGGGTAAATATCCAAGCACTATAGCTACAATAGTGGATACTGTAACTCTAAGCTTCAGTACTGTTTTATTTATCATCTTAATATCATAAAGGAACTCCTTACTCTTTTCTTGAATCCATATAAGTGCTGTACCTAGGGATAGCGAAAATAGGTAGTCAAGAAGAAGATTTCTAATGAAGTTACTATTAATGAACTTGATGTATGTCTTAACCGCGTCAAATGTGGGTAATAACCTCTTTAATTTCCTTAATCTTGATGCTTCACGACTAAGGTTCTTGAATACTGATTCATACTTAACTAAGTCATCTAGGTCACTTATCAATTCAGTATACTTACCTGCACTTATACCCTCACTTATTACGTAATACTTAAACTCAGTTTCAACACTTCTTTTCCTGACTACCGTTTTTAAATAGTATATGAGTAGTAAGGCTACATAAGGCGTAACCGATACTAGAGATAACGTAATGAGTATGGTGTTTAATGAGGTAATTTTAAATATGTAATGTATAATGAAGAAAGTGAGTGAAGTTAAGATTAAAGAGTACGTTAATAGCTTGATGGAGTATCTTCGTAATTCAGTACCTATTAGCGCTTCATAACCTGCAAGTAGTCTTAACCTATTCACTACTCTTAAGTACTTACTTGCTACCCTATGAAGCATTACTTAGAATCACCTCCCTAGGAACCTTTAACCTTGCCTTAACCCTCTTGCTCCTCCTAATCAACTCATCTAAGCTTATGTCCTCACCATAGCTATAAATGTTATTAAGTATTATGTCATCATCTTCCCTGCTATATATGGGTTCATCAATACTCACTATAGCTCGTTTAATTCCGTTATTGATGACATAATTTACTGTTATTATTACCCAAAACATAGCTACTTGTGATGGTGTGAGATTTATTGGAGGACTAGTAAGCCTCATTATAGCTTCCTCGGCGCTACCACCATGAAATGTTGTCAAACCCCCTAACCCCATGTTCATCGCTTGAACAAGTACTTTAGCTTCTGAACCTCTCGTCTCACCTATGACTAAGAATCTACTCACGGAAGACCTTAATGCTGCCTTAGCTAAAACCATCTGATCTATTTCATCTCTTGACCCCCAAGGACTTATGGGTACAACATACCTAACCCAGCTACTATTACGTGGTGGGTCTATCTCAGGTGTGTCTTCTATTATAGCTATTTTCCATGATTTAGGTATTAAGTCATATATTATAGCTCTTAATAATGTGGTCTTACCAGAACCTGGGGGTCCAACTATTAATATGGAGCCTCTATTTACTATTATGTAGTTTATGAACCTAACTATGGCCTCATTGAGCATGCCATTTCTAACTAAGTCCTTTAGTCTTAACTTAGAGCTTTCTTTCTTCTTCCTTATCACGATCTCACCAGATCCTCCAGCGATCTCTGGAAGAACTACATGAACTCTATGACCGCCATCAGCTTCAGGCAAGTTAAAGTCAAGAATGGGCGTAGCTTTAGTTATTATCTTACCTGACCTTTCTGCGAGTAAGTTCATATAGAAGAGTAATTCATCTTCATCCTCAATAATTACGTTAGTCCTTATGTAATCAACTGTAGGATCAATTGATGTTAGTAAGGAGTGTCTAACCCATATAGACCCAGTACCCACTATTGAAATATCCTCAACATAGGGATCGTCAATAAGGACCTGCAATTTCTTATACTTTAACTCCCTCATAACAGCATAAGCTACTAGTGATTTATCCTCATCATTTACCCCTAAAATTTCTTGTGCAATATTAACAATATCGTATAACTCATTAACACTCTTTTCAGGTAAGGCGAGAAGTATTTCTTCTAAATGTTCCCTAATAAGCTCGGTATATTTTCCTATTAGTTCATCATTAACTCTATACTGATAGCTTCCATCACAATACTTAACTATACTAACTTCTACAGCACCTACGTTATACTTGAAGATTGTTTCCTTATGCACAGAATGACACCTTGAAAAAATTACCTCGTTTTACACGTAAGTCATGATTTAAGATCATTATAGGCTAACGCTTAATGTTTCCTTATTACCTGTACTACTATTCACTAGTTCAAATACTATTGAAGATATACTTGATACGGTATTTACTTTTACTAATATCACCGTTGATGAGCCCGGTGCTAATGTTTGTGATCCCGCTAATATCTGGCCATTAACATTAATTACCGTTCCATTACTTAGTACAACGCTAATCTTATTTACTTCTATAGAATATGTCTCACTACCTTTATTCTCTATCTTAACTACAATAGTTTGCACTGTATCCGTTTTTGATTTTGAAAGTACTGTCGCATATAGTGATGGTATAGTTACATAAGAGGTTACTCTCCCTGTTTGGGAGCTTAACCAGTGCTGTACTGTTAGCATTATAGGTATGGCTATAGCTACTAGAGCCAATATTATGACTAGATCACTTACACCCTTCCTTAATTTTCTCACGAGTAACTTTCTCCTCACTTATTTACACCCATTAGTAGTTATGGGTTTATAAAGGGTTCAAGAGTGTGCAACTTTAATAATTGTGACTCATCCCAAGACTGATAAGGGTGTGGCTAAGTGAGAAGGTTAAGGATACTACTGGAAAACTTAATTAGTAATATAGTAATAGGCGGTAGTACATCAAGAACTAAAGATTATGAAGGATTAGTTATAGATATGCTACTTGAGCTAGGCCTGATCGAAAGAGTAAATAGAAATGATGTAGAGATGTATCAATTAAGTAAGTTAGGTGAAAGACTCTATACGGTGTTGAGGAAAATACATGAATTAACTTTAAATGGTAATCAGCGAGGCAACTCATCTTCATCAATGAAATCTGTTAAAGCCGGTCTCATCACCTAAATTATTAATAACGTTGAGGGATTTTATAAATGAATGATAAAGAGTTTAAGAAGGTGGTATGTGATAGTATTAGAAGGTTAAGAAGTATTAAAGACATGTATAAATCTAAGGAGAAATCCAGTAAGGATTTAATAAATATTTTAAGTAACGCTAAAGATGAAGTAACTAAAGTTAGGGGTAGAGGTGATGAGGAGGATAAAAGTACTAAGCTTAAGAAAATTGGTCTAAGTTTACTTTCCCTACCTATAGATCCAACACAGGTAACTACTGCAACAGGTGCTACGCTATACCTTATAGGTAAAGTACTCAATAAGATTGAGGAAAAAACTAAAGGAATGAAGGATATTATACTATATTATAATAAGTTCATTATTAAGCTCAAGGAGATACTATCATGACATCTTACATAATAATTTTAGAAGTTAAGCAAGATGTGCAATTAACCATAGGCTCTAAGACACGTACTTTAGCTAGGGGGAGGTACATCTATATAGGTTCAGCTAATCTATGGAGACCGTATCTAAGATTACATAGACATATGATTAAAAGAAAGAAGGTTAAGTGGCATATAGATTACTTAACAATTAATCCTGATGTTAATGTTCGGTACGGAGTATTGTGTTATAATGTGTCAGAGAATAAGCTTTACAATATCTTGATAAAGCTATTTAAACCTGTTATTAAAGGTTTTGGTTGTACTGATTGTAAAAAACACATTTCACACCTATTTGAATTATATCCTCATGAGTACTTTAGTGAGCTTATAGATATTTTTATACGTATTTGCAGTGACGTCGAGTTTGTTTTATGATGTCACGATGTCATTCCCTATCACGCCTACTTGATCTACTATATGTTCTCTTTCTAGGTCTTTTACGACTGGGTCTAAAACCTCCTACAGCTTTAGGTGATGTATCAGGTATTTCCTCCTCTTTGGCTACTGCTTCATCACTTAACTTCTTAATGCTCTTTGACCCGCCAACATTAAGTTGTACGTAACCTTTAAAGGATGTAGTCCAAGCACCTCTTATCTCTATAACATCACCCTTACTGACGCTACCTGATGCCTTACCCCATAGAGTTAGTTTCACTCTACCTGTCTCATCACCAACTACAGCCTCACTTATTGTTCTCTCACCAGATCTTGTCATCACTCTCTTGGGCTCACCTACATCTAGAACTCTTACGATTATGTTTACATTATTCATACCAGGTTTTAAATCCTGAACTTTTACGCTCATTACACCCAACTCAACTTACTCAAGTCAGAGGCACTGCAGAATTAATAAATCTTTGGTACACGATAAAGCACGTTCTTAGAATATTAAATTATATTGTAAAAATAAATCAAAATTGATTATTAATGTATTTAAACTCTCACGTTTTACTCAACCTTTTCTACACTTATTGAACCTGTGGGACATGAGGTTCTTGCCTGCTCAACACAGTCGGCTAAGTCTTCAGGAACTAAACCCTCACTTGGTTTACTACCTCTATAACTCTCTACTATCTGTGCCTTACCGTCAGGACCTGCCTCAAATACTTGAGGACATAATGCATAACACACACCATCAGCTATACATGTATCCCAATTTATAGTTACCTTTAGTTTAGCCATTTTAAAATACCCTCAATCTAACTCTAAAAAGAAGAATTTAAACGTTAAGCTCTTTAATATTGATTAAACCTTTAAAAGCAGTTGTAAGTATTGTTTTATGGTGGGCCCGTAGCTCAGCCAGGTAGAGCGCCCGGCTCATAACCGGGTGGTCCGGGGTTCAAATCCCCGCGGGCCCACCACATCTCTTCGCTCTCTTTGCTTAGACTTCTCATCGAGTTAACTACTGATTTAGCAAGTTCTTCAGCGACGATTTTGCGTTCCTTCCTGCTTAATTTGTAGTTAACCTGCCTCTTAACCTTAGCTATTTAGTATAGCCCTACTATCTCCTCAAGAAATCTTTTACTTATTACCTTCCTTTAATGTGATGTTTCTTCTAAACTTCATTAACTAAGAGGTTCAAGATACCTCACTGAATACATTGATTCTAAAAGACATATCTACTTAATCATATCATTAGTCAATAACATAATTACCTGAATCTTAACTACCATACTCCTCACTATAGTACCGCAAAATCTCCATGCTTATCGCCTTATACTTAATTCTTAAGTCTTAATTCCTAAAACTTACTCACTAATTTCTTTGCCTTAACTCTCTAACAGCCTTTGAAGATACTAATCTATACCATCTTAAGCGTACCTTATCGAATGCATTAACTTCCAATGATAATCTTGATGATTCATTATGAAAGTGCTAACTTCTCAGTTACCTCTGGATCATCGCTTAAGGAGATGTAATTACTTCTAAGTAATTCTTAAATTTAAGTTATGAGTTAGAGTATCTATAACTAGGTTATTAGAGTTTAAACCTCTAAACTCACCGAGTAATTATCAATAAGGAGATTTATCATTAATGACCTCAGCCCTGGCCACTCTCTTCATTAATCAAACTAAGGGTGTGTAATCATCATCGGCTCCACTACAGTAATATAGGAAGTCAAACTTAATCAGCTTAAGTATTCCTTCATTATTTCGGTATTACCTCTTCACACATATGAATCCCCACCTTTACACGGGGGCCCCTAATAAATAATATAACTCTCAAGGAGGGGGTAGGTCGCCCCCCAGGGAGAGCACACTAGAGGGCTCATGTAGCCACTCATTTAGTGGTGGTAATACCGAGACAATAGCAGGTAATACCGGCATCATGGATAGTTACTTGAATCTGAAATAAAACCATAGCGATGATTATATAAACATCTATTACAATCATAATGTAACGGAGAAAAACAAAGGGGTGATAGATATGCCCTGCACACAGCCCGTAAAGGTTAAGACTCCAAGTGGAAAAGAGGTTGAGCTCGTACCCAAGAAGGTATGGACACTAGCTCCTAAGGGCAGGAAGGGCGTTAAGATAGGCCTATTCCAGGACCCAGAGACTGGTAAGTACTTCAGAGCTAAGGTTCCAGACGACTATCCTGAGTGCAGCTAAGACTTAAATCTTAAACTAAAATATCTTTTTAAGTTATTTTTGTCATTACCTAACCTAAATAATTAAATATTAAGTCTCCTACCTCCTCAACTTATTAATGCCTTCTATTAATTCTAACCTAGTTTCTATATCCGTTAGAAAAACCCTTAAGCTTTCAATAACATTTCTCGCGATATCAACCTTCCTCCTAAGTCCAGGTACTAATGCTTCAGGATAGTCTAGCCCTCTACATGACTCATAAATTATCTCAGCTATCCTGAATAACCTCCAAGCCTTAGTTAAGTCCTTATCCCTCACTAAATTTATTATATACCTCTTTAACTCACCTACAACATCTAATAGACCCTGTATATACGGTATTGGATGCACACTAATAGACTTATGATCAATGATGCTCATGGAATTTATTATAGAGTAAAATACTTCAGCTTCAACATACTCCGATAATGCACCATAAACAGTACCACTATAGAGTAGTTCAGGATGATCCTTTAACTTACTTAAGAACTCTCTAACATACTCCCTTAACTTTACTAACCTCTTACTAGCACTATCCATATCACCTCTATGAATATCTGTTACTACATAGCCTGCTTCCCTAATGATATCTCTAGAATGCTTTATCATGTACTCTCTAACTTCATCCTTAACTTTAAGAAACTCATCTATCTCTTTAACCACTCTCTCTATTGAACTATATAAACCTTCATTAGTCGACATCATCATATACCCAACTTATAGTTAAACATTAATTTTTAAGCTATAATTACTATAATTAAATAAGGTTAAGTACTAAGTAAGCTTATTTAAACTTAGGGTGTGAAAGTTACGCAACACATTACTACCAGCCAAGGGGAAGAGAAAGGAGGATTACCTTAGAGTAATTTATGGCTTGAAGATGGAGAAGGGCTATATTAGAGTTAAGGATATAGCTGAGAAGCTAAACATAAGCCCACCAAGCGTCATAGATTTTCTCGAAAAACTCGCTAGAGAAGGCTTAATAGTCTATGAAAAGGGTGGTAGAATCGAACTTACAGAGAAGGGATTAAGTATAGGTAGAGAACTATATGAAAGACATGAAGCAGTAAAGAAGTTCATTAAGGTATTATTGATGGTTGATGATGAGGAAGCAGAAAGAGCTACATGCTATATAGAACATGGTATTGGAGAGAAGACACTAAATAGAATAGTTAAGTTCATAAAGTTTATTGAGAAGTGCTCTAGTGAGTTCACAACTCCATTTCTTAGTAGCTTATACAAATATTACGAAGGTAAGGAGGAGGTCGTATGCCCTAAAGTAGAGAGTTGCAATAAATAAACACTTCTATCTCATAGACTATATTTAGAATTTTATGTCCTATTATAGTATTCTTAAGTGGGTTAAGTTATGGATGAATTCATAACAAGTAAGGAAATGAGGATTTATGACTTAAACGCAATAGCGTTAGGTGTTAGTGATCTACAATTAATGGAGGTTGCAGGAAGAAGTGTTGCAGATACCATTGAGAGAGTTATAGGTGATTTAAGGAATAAACATGTAGTCGTTTTTGCTGGTACTGGTGGTAATGCAGGTGATGGCTTAACTGCAGCTAGACATTTAGCTTCGAAGGGAGCTAAAGTAACTGTTTACATGTTATCAAAACCTGAAGAAATACGTCATGAGGCATCAATAAAGCAGTATTTAGCGATTGAGCTTATGGACTTAAGTATAGACTTAAAGATAGTTAAGGATCTAAATGACATACCTGATATGGTCAATGCTGATGTAATAATTGATGCATTACTAGGACTTGGAGTCAAGGGTAAAGTCAGAAGTCTATACTCAAAGGCCATTGACTGCATTAATAGATCTAAGGCACTTAAAATAGCTGTTGATGTGCCATCAGGTGTTGATCCAGACACAGGTGAGATCTTAGGTAATGCTGTTAAAGCTGATATTACAGTTACATTCCATAAACCTAAGGTAGGTCTCAAGAAGAGGTCAGAATATGTTGGTAAGTTAGTAATCGTAGATATAGGTATACCTCCTGAAGCTGAATATTATGTAGGTCCAGGAGATCTCATCTATAACTACAAGGCTAGAGGGTTTACCTCACATAAGGGTCAAGCTGGGAAGGTATTAGTGATAGGTGGTTCAGAAACATTTACAGGAGCACCTACACTATCCGCTTTAGCGGCTTTAAGAACGGGTTCTGACTTAGCATACGTTGCCGCACCTTCTAGAGCAGCAGATGTAATTGCTACGTACTCGCCAAACATAATAACAATTAAGCTTGAAGGATCAGATCATCTAATACCTCAACACCTTAACATACTTAAGCATTGGATCGATAGAGCTGACTGCATAATCATAGGTCCTGGTCTAGGGTTGAATCCTGAGAGTGAAGAAGCGTTTATAGAAATAATTAAGTATACTAGAGAGCTTAATAAGCCGTTGGTCATTGATGCTGATGGGATAAAGCATTTAGCTAGGAATAAAGATGTAATATATGATAAAATTATCTTAACACCTCATAGTGGTGAATTTAAGAAGTTAACTGGGATGGACTTACCTGATGAGAGAGACCTTTGGGGAAGAGCTGAAGTGGTTAAGAAAGCCTGCAAGGAGTTAGGTAATCCAACAATACTTCTTAAGGGTCCTATAGACGTAATAAGCGATGGTTCAAGAGTTAAATTTAACAAGACGGGTGCTCCAGCTATGGCTGTTGGAGGTACAGGTGATGTATTAAGTGGTATTGCTGCCTCCTTGCTAGCTAAGGGATTAGAACCATTCGTAGCTGGGTACTTAGCTGCCTTTATAAATGGTTTAGCTGGAGCAATAGCGTACAAAGAGATAGGTGAAGGTATCACACCAACCGATATACTGGATAGGATACCGAAAGTTATTGCTGATCCATTAACTGTATTCAAAGAGTATTTAGTATACAGAAGGGTTAAGTAAAATGTAATGAATGAGACCAGCATGTTTAAACTTATAACCTCTTATATTAAGATTATTGTGAGCCCCGCCGTAGCTCAGCGGCAGAGCGCCCGGCTGTAGTCAGCCCTGGGGGGTACATCAACTAAAAGCCCCCCAGGTAGAGACCGGGTGGTCGGGGGTTCGAATCCCCCCGGCGGGACCACTACTTACTATTTTAGATATTACAATTCAGTGATCAGGTCTTGACTAAATGCATGGAGATATTAAGTAATGTAGGTATTAAATTGTTATGGTCTGATAGCTTAGGTGCTAAAAGCTTCTCCATAGCTTTAACCTCTCCATATGTAAATATAGTTATAGATCCCGGAGCCGCTGAAATGCAGCCATCATATCCGCTACCTAAAAACATAAAGGCGAAACTAAGAGCTAAGGCATTAGAGAAAATCATTAGTGCGTGTGCGAAAGCTAAGGTCGTAATAATTACACATTACCATCATGATCACTATGTAAGGTTAGATGATAAAACAATAGACAAGGCGTACACATGCTATAACGAGGGGAAAACACTAATAATGAAGAACCCTAATATCTACATTAATGAATCCCAATGGGTTAGAGCTAGAACTTTAATTGAGGGAATACTATCGTTCAGAGGAAGAAGTATTAAAGAATATACAATGAATCCCATGGAGAATCTAACACTAGAGGATCCACTTAATGAGTTACCACTGGCTCTTTCTAGAGATTACGGAAGTTATAGTCAAAGAAAACAAGAGTTAATTAGGAAGGGTCGTAACTGGTTTAATAAGTTAGTAAATGAATTATGGCTTAAAAGGGAATGGATAAGTGATAACATTACGTTAAATGATGGAACTAGACTTGTCTGGGGTGATGATAAGTTCTTTAACTTCTATGATATAGAAATAAGAATTCTTAAGCCTTGGTTTCACGGAGTTGAGTATGATAGAACAGGGTGGGTTACGCCAGTAATAATTAGGAGAGGTAATTATACAATATTTTACTCAAGCGACTTAATGGGCCCAATCATAGAAGACTATGCTGAATTCATAGTAAAGGTGAGGCCAGACATAATATTCCTAGATGGCCCACCTACCTACCTCTTTCCATACATGTTTAATAGGATAAACTTAAGAAGAGCTATAGAAAATGCGATAGCAATCATAAAGTCTAAGCCTAAGCTCATAATATATGATCACCACATACTTAGAGAGAGGAAGTGGAGGGAGAGAATTAAAGAGGTGCTTCTTGAGGCCTCAAAGGAGCAGGTAGACTTACTTACTGTTGCTGAATGTATTGGTCATAAGCCATTAATAGATACGATATAATATACTTAAGTATGGATATTAGATACAGTTAGGTGATGAACCTCCTCTTTACTGAGTGGTGATTGATAGGCGAGGTGCTGATTTAAGCCATACACATACTTAAGGTATGAAATACTTCAGTATAAGCTTACGAGGATTATTAATAATGTCTACTCTCTCACTTAATGAAGGCTGATTAAGTATTTTGAGAAGTAACCTATACCTAAATGGTACTTTTAGTGTATTCTCGACTTCAGATAAATTTCTCAAAAAATCTAGGTACCTAATATCGTAACCTCTCAACACAGTTTTATCTGCTAAGTACTCGCTAATCAATCTTACGTGATGTAATGCTCTTATACCAAGCAGGAGCACTATTACTTCAAGTACTAAGTTATTAACGATTAGTAAAGTAGTTAAAATAACGCTTGAAAGTATAGCTATGACTACTAGCACTAATTTCAATGTTAAGCAGTGACCTAATTCATGAGCTAGTACGTATTCCAAGTATCTAGTATTTAAGCAATTAAGGCTTGACTTGATTAATTCATCAGTAAAGTATATTACACATCTACCCCTAATTACATCAAATGTACTTATGAATGAGGTAAGACCCCTTAAATTAAATGTTACTTTTCTTAACTTAACGTTCTTAATTAGCCCATTATATCCATTACTTATAAAGATGTCCCTTACGTAATTCAATATACTCTCCAGTATATCTTCACAGATTTCATAACTATACTTACTCCCTAAGAGCTATCCCCACCGTAACTTCCTCTAAAACCCTTAATATTGTTCTCTAAAGTCCAAGTAGTCTACGTAATCTATTATTAACCTATTTATCATCATGTTAGACTTCTTAATATTCTCCACTAGGCTCTCGAGGAATTCAATGAAATCGTCTATACTAGATTCAGTAACAATAACAGACTCATTAATCACTATTCTTAAAAACCCCAACTCACCTCCCTAAATTTTGAGGAATTAATAAAGGGTTAGTAGTCTTAAACATTCACTAAGTAGATTAATTTGGGGGAGGTTTTGAAAAGAGATGTTGCCTACATAATAGTCATTATAGCGCTATTGGTGGTAGCATTAAGTTATTCAGGTTTAATCCCGTCATACATACCGCTGCCCTTAATGCCGAGACCAACTGAAGTTGTGAAGACCATATTTATACCTAAGACTGTAACTATTATTAAGACCATTAGTACGAAACCTACCACAGTAACCCAAGTAAGTATAGTACGTGTGAATGTTACTACCACAGTAACTCAGACGCAATTGAATGTCGAAACAGTATATAGGACATTAGTACTTACTGAGACTAAAGTATTAAGTACTACATACTTAATAACAAAAACTGTTGAGAAAACAGTAACTGTTACAGAATATCCCAAGGAAATACTTAAGAGAAATATAACAATGTTTCTCATCTCTGGTGATGAGGTTCTTTTAGGGTTAAGTAATGTTAGTACTAAAGTCATTAAGAGGTCTGCATACCTATTCCTAAGTTTTGGTAATTATGATTTAAATATAGGTAGTATAAGTTGTGAAGGTGCTGATTGCTTCATTAATGAGGAATCACTTGACTATCTAGGAAAATCGCTTAAAGCTGAATTTAATTCTGATAGTATTAAAATTGTATTAATTCCTAAGGATCCCATGAGTATTAGTAAGGGGCTTATCTTTATTCACCTATTTATACCTGAGACAGAAAATTACGCTACTAGAATTAATAATAAGACTTTAGAGGTGTTAATAGAGGATCCAATAATTAAGTCCCCAATAATTAAAATCTATATGAGTTACTTCATTGATGCTGCATATAAGGTTAGAGCCAAACCTATTGAAATATCAAGAGTGGGGTTTGGATGGTATGCAGTTGTATTTAAAGTTGAAGGCTTGAACATAACTAAGCTATCGTTAAATATAAGAAGGTATGTCCTATTTATAAAGTACATTATGATGGATAAGGTAATTGCTATACCCGAAGATAGATCTAACGTAATTATATATTTAGCGCCCCCAATAATGACATTATTAAACATTGTTAAGTCAATTAATACAACATGTAGCGAGAGTATCTGCACTTACACAGTACCCTCAGAGTGGGTTATATCGATGAAAGATAATGATGATGTAACCATATATGTTGCAAACTTAAAAGTAAACTACAGTATTACACTTACAAAAGATGGTAAGATACTAGCTGTAACACCCCCGGCTGAAGAAATAGCACTAAGTATTGATATCGATATGTTTAAGTACATAAGAACAATACCTGGTTTCATCCATATAACATTATACTTTAACCCAGAAATACGATAATAGGCTTTAGAGTATTTAAGTATGCTTAATACTCTAGAGTAGGTTTAGGTGTCGTTCTTTTGATATTCCGTAGAAGGAGAGATAAGCGTGACATTCGCTTAAAGTATGTTAGATTATTATACGACCTAAAACATCTTCAAAGTAGAGTTAAGATATATATAGCTAGACTTGAAGGTAGGATAAAGCAGTTAGAAGTGAGAATTAGAGGGTTAAATGATAAGGAAGCTGCAAGAGAGTATGTAAAGCTTATTGACTTATATAAAAGCTTAATCAATAAATTAAGAATTGTGGATGCATCATTGGAGCATCTAATGATACGTATAGAAACATTATCACTACTTGATTCAATAAGCCTACAAATAGGTATG
The DNA here is from genome assembly GCA_964592745.1 of uncultured Desulfurococcaceae archaeon. Taxonomy (GTDB): domain Archaea; phylum Thermoproteota; class Thermoprotei_A; order Sulfolobales; family NBVN01; genus CAZAMI01. Next base: position 24,040 of record CAZQFL010000013.1, on the reverse strand, counting down.
ATTAAGTTATTACTATCGAGAGTAAGAAGTTATGTAAAGGGATTACCAGATGTCGAGCTTATAGTAGAAGATCTCATTGAGAGAGCTAATGAGTTAATGAGTGATTTCGGTAACGTCAAGGATGATTTAAACTTAAATGTTAAGATCGAAAATGAAGTTAAGAAGATATTAGAAGCTGCAACTATAGCAGCTGAGAAAAGATAATGAAATCTAGACACTAATCACGTTAACCTTTGTATATGTATTTATCATCTCTCTTCTCTAATATACCGTTTTCAATAAGCATTTCTATTGCATCATTGAAATACTCTATTCCGACATCTATCTCATACCATTCAATGAATTTATCTATTAACTCCTTCTTTGTCCAGACTTTCTTGTGCTTCCCCTCCTCACTAAGCATTCTCTTGAAGAACTGATAAGTATCTTCCAGTCTAGTCCAAGGATATTGGAACCATACCCATTCTGTTACCTCTATTAAGTAATAGTCAGGTTTAATCTTAGCTACAGGCTTTATCCATTGCAGTGTCGCGATACGTAATTCTTTAGGTCTCCAATTCTCAAGTATATACTTCTTAGCCAATGCTAAGGACTCTCCCGTATCTACGATATCATCAACTAACAGTACTTTCTTTCCTGTTAAATCAACTTTATATGGGAATTTAATTATGGCTCTCTCAGCTGCTTTAGCAGCTTCAGTCCAGTGTTGACTTTGAAGTGACAATAGATTCTCAACACCTAAGAAGTCACATAATAAGCGAGCTGGAACAAACCCTCCCCTAGCAACAGCGACTATGACATCGGGTTTATAACCGGATTCCTTTACCTTCTTAGCTAATTCCCTAGACCATTTAACTATATCATCCCAAGAGACTAATCTCGTGGGTACCCTACCCAAACAGGTCCCTAAAAACCTTTGTAGAGGTTATAGAAAAAGTTTATAGTTAAAAACACATTGAATCCTTATTAACCTTAAACTTAGATATTGTAAATGAGGGTCAGCCCCCACGACAGAGCCGTGGGGCTCAGAATGAGTGGGGGGTCCCCGGCGGGGTCCTATTCTTGTAGTCTTATGTAATAGTCTGATACTTATCGAAATAAAACATCATGATACCTTAAGATAAACTAATTACATTACATAATGTACTCAGACATCACCTAGTTCTAACTAGAGGTTAAACTAATTAGTCTTCAAAATTATGTGTTAATGATGAAATCAACTATGAAATGTAATGAGATAGCTAGATTCACAAGTGAACTATGTATGAAGTTACGTAAAGGCAAAATATTAAGTTCAACAGAGGCAACACTTGTTGTTTTAGATACTATAATGAGAGCTTCTAAAGCATGTAATGACTATTTTAACGATTATTTAAGTGAGTGGCTTCCCAAGATACTTCATTCAAGACCAGCATCCCAACTCTTAATCAACTCATTAAGACAGTTCTTGCATCATTACATACTTATAGCTAGGCAAAAAGGTATAAGTAAAGTATTAAGTAATGTTAGAAGGATTATACAAGATATCAAAGACAGTATAAATAGGGAAATCAACTCAATAGCTCTAGCGGCTTCTAAAAGGATAATTGATGATGATGTAATATTAACACACTCCTACAGCAAAACATTAGTTGAAGTGTTCAGAAGGGCTAGGAATGATGGTATAAAATTTTCGGTGTATGTTACGGAGTCTAGACCTGTAGGTGAAGGTTTAATTACGGCTAGTACCTTAGCTAAGCTAGGAATTAAGACTACTTTAGTGATAGACTCTGCAGTTAGATACGTTATGAAGAGAATTACTAAAGTCTTCATAGGTGCTGAAGCAATCGCTACTAATGGTGCTGTAGTTAGTAAGGTAGGTACGTCAGCCATCGCGTTAGCAGCCAAGGAAGCTAGAGTTAGGGTATATGTTGCCGCGAGCACGCGTAAATTCAGTTTTGAAACCGTATTTGGAGAATTAATTGAAGATATAATATTAGGTAAAGCCTATATACTTACTTCTAAGGAACAGCTTAAAGGATTAAATAGTAAGATAAGAGCTGAAGCACCATTGTATGATGTAACACCTCCAGAATATATAGATGCAATAATAACTGAAGTTGGATTATTAGCACCACAAGCAATACCTATACTCATTAAAGACATGTATGGATGGCCACCTAAGATAACTAAAATGGATGAGTTAATTAACGAGGTGAGAAATCTTGACTGAGATGTACATACCTAAGGAAGTTATTAGGATAAGGGATTATATAAAGAGCATGAAGATTAGAGGTGCTGGAACCATAGCACGTGCTGGAGCTAAAGCTTTAGCAATAGCTGCTGAAAAGTATGTAGGTAATGAGTTAAGCAAATTTATGAAATACATGGAGTGTATAGCTAATTACATAAGGAGTGCTAGACCAACGGCTGTTTCATTACCTAATGCTATAATGTATGTTATGAATAGATTGAGGAAAAGTGATGCTAAAAGCGTTGAAGAGGCAAGAAGAATTGTTATAGAGAGTGCAAATGAATTTATAGATTACTCCTTGAAAGCCATTAAAATCATTGGTGAATTAGGAGCTAGAAGGATAGAACATGGTGACGTAATTATGACTCACTGCCATAGTACAGCAGCTCTCTCAGTCATAATTACCGCATATAGGCAGGGTAAAGTAAGTAAAGTATTTGTTAAGGAAACTAGACCTAAGATGCAAGGTCTAATTACAGCTAAGGTATTAGCTAATGAAGGCTTAGATGTCATACTAATACCTGACTCAGCCGTAAGATATTACATGAGGAGAGCCGATAAGGTAGTAGTTGGTGCTGATACTATAGCAGCTAATGGTGCTGTAGTGAATAAGATAGGTACTTCTATGGTTGCATTAGCGGCTAAGGAAGCTAGAGTTAGGGTATATGTAGCTGCTGAGAGCTACAAGTTCAGCCCCTTAACTTTAATCGGTGAATTGGTACCCATAGAAATTAGGAACCCAACTGAAATAGTGTCTTCTGAGTGGCTTAGAGAGAATCCAGGTGTTGAAGTTTTCAATCCTGTATTTGATGTAACACCTCCAGAATATATAGATGCAATAATAACTGAGAGAGGTATTATACCGCCTCAAGCTGCAATACTAATACTTATGGAGGAATACGGCTTGAGCATCAAGGAAATAGCAAAATTAAGTAATGAAACTGAGGTTAAGATTGATGAAGATTATGGATAAACATATGCATTAATGTTTAATTTACTCCTTAGATATTTCGCAAACTCTTCCGCACCTGTACTCCTTGGCTTATTAATTACTACAGTCTTTGCATTTGATTCAACAACATATTTAATTAGACCTTTAAAGTCGGCATGATCACTAAATGCCACTAACCATAATCTGCTGTTTATCCTCCTAAACGGTTTACTAAATTCCCAGCCACTAAGTATTACGTGATTACCTAAGCTACTAATCCTCTTACCCATATGTGAGAAGTATATAAACCAGTCGTCCTTCATTATATCTAACGCCTCGTCAGTACCTGCTAGGACGTAATCACCAAAATGTAATCCAAACTTCTCAGCTATTCTACATAACCTATAATGTTTTAACGGTACTATATATGGTGCCTCAATACCGTAGTCTCTTAGTAATGTCATGACCTCTTGAATTTTACCATAGTATCCATAAATATATACTGGACCTTCACTTAGTAGTTGCTTTATGAAGTCAGCTAGTACCTCTTCAATATATTCATCAAATTCCCTAACATATTCAGGTCTACCATAGACTGCATCTATAATTACTACATCGGACTTTATTATAGGTGTCTCAGTTCCTGGCTTTTTAAAATCGCTAGTGTATGTCAGAATTATCCCATCACTTAACTCGATCTTAACTTGGGATGATCCTGGAATATGGCAAGCTTTCACTAACTCAAGTTCCATATCATTGATTTTGACTTTCTGTCCATAATTTAATGGTATAAGTTTAAAATTATTGGGGAGGTTCTTTAAAACTTTAAGCCACTCTATAGTTAAAGCTGTGCCCATTAAGTTACTACCTACGCTCACAGATTTATCTAACGATACTACGTGGTCAGAATGTATGTGAGTGATGACTCTAAATAAGCTATTATCAAAGCCATCAATGACTAAGTTATCACCTACTTTTATGCCACCATCCACTAATATCCTTAATAAGCTTAATACCTTCAAGTAATTGTTGCCACCTATTGGTTACCACCTTCCTAGAAAAATATTTCGAAATTAGTTTTTGAAGTGTCTGGTAATAATACATTATAGTGCCTATATGAGGGTTGATGTCTAGTAATATTCCTTAAAATTATACTCAACGTTTTTAACATTACTGGGTCCAAACTTAGAAATTAGTCTGGTACGATCATGGTTCCGGCTTTACCTTTAACTACTTCATACCCTTGATATAGGTGACCTATCATAGCTCTTTTACCGCCATGTCTTATGAACCTTATCGCCGCTAATACCTTAGGACCCATGGATCCAGGTTTGAAGTGACCTTCCTTATAGTACTTTTCAAGCTCTGATGGTGTTACTACATCAAGCTTCTTCTGATTTGGTTTACCATAGTTTAGGTATACACCATCAACATCTGTTAGTATTACGAAGGTGCCCACACCAAGTGCTGTTGCTAATACCTCACCAGCTAAGTCCTTATCTATAACAGCTTCAACTCCTTGTAATGTGCCATCCTCATTCTGAATGACAGGTATACCTCCACCACCTGATGCTATCACTATCCATCCTTCTCTAAGTAATGCCTTAATAGCTTCAACCTCAATATTTGCCTTCGGATCAGGCGATGGGACAACCCTTCTCCACCCACCACGTGGGTCAGGCTTCATAACCCAACCCTTCTCTTTCATTAACCTCTTAGCCTCTTCTTCAGTGTAGTAGCTACCGACATATTTTGTCGGGTTTTTCCATGCAGGATCCTCCTTACTAACAAGTACTTGATTAACTATAGCTACAACACCTTTAACTTGACTTTTAATACCCTCCTTGATTAATGTGTTATGTATTGACTGCATTAGTAGGTACCCTAGCCAGCCTTGAGTCATAGCTCCTGCAATATCCATTGTCATAGGCGGAATTTTATCTCTTGATCTCTCCATCCACTCCATTATAACTCCTACTTGAGGTCCATTACCGTGAGTAATGGCTACTCTATAACCCTCTTTAACTATCTTAACTATTGTTCTTGCTGCTTTATATGCATTCTTCCAATAATTTTCAGGAGTTCCTACCTCACCCTTCGTCTGGAAAGCATTACCACCTAAAGCTATTAATACATATTTTTCATCTCTCTCAGCTACCATAATATATCCCCCACAACTCACACTTGATACTAATCGCTGAATTTTTAAATATTAACCCATACAACTCGATTAACGAGTCTCCTAATAACATTAATAATTGGTTCCTTAACTAAGTAGGAGAATATGTTAGTAAGTGAGACTAATTTAGTGTAAATTCTTAGCTCTTTAATACCTTACTTATAGCGTTTCTAACACGTTCAAACGTCTTATTGAGATCTTCAGGAATAACTTTAGTCTCACTTACTATTGGCATAAAGTTTGTGTCTCCATGCCATCTAGGTACCACATGAATGTGCATATGTTCCTCAATACCTGCACCTGCAACTTTACCTAGATTCATACCAATGTTGTATCCATGTGGTTTATACTCCATATCTAAAGCATTTAGTGTTATAATTAAAAGTTTATTTAGGTCTAGTATTTCTTCATCACTTAAAAGGTCAGGTCTAGGTACATGTCTCTTAGGAGCTATCATCACATGCCCAGTATTATAAGGGTAGATGTTCAACATTACTATAGAGTGTTTGGACTTATATACAACCCAATTCTCTCTTTCGTCACCTTTTACAGCTTTACAAAATATACACTCCTTAGTCTTTCTTGAAGCTTCAAGTATATACTTCATCCTCCAAGGAGACCATAGCACATACCTCAATATGTAGCCCTCATATCTTTTAGTATTAAGAAGACATATTTAAACTCCGGTAAATAATTTCCTAACAAAATCAAACAATACCTGTTGAGGTATCAGTATACCCACTATATATCCTAATAAGATGAAGAGTATATGAGGGAGTGCAGGTGTAACAATGATTTTAGAATTACTGTCAATTAAACCTTTACTAACTAACCCTAGAATTTCATTTCTTATTCTCTCCTCAACTTCATCGTTACTAAACATGGTTCTACAGTGAAAACCTGAAGTTTTAGGTATGGTTAAAGGGTAAAGGAATTTTGAAGTTAAGTAAGATTTAATACTAATGGGTTTTCCCAAAAACATTAGTAAGTATTTATTCTTATCTCCATTAATACATTTAATTCCTTTAAATATCGATGAATACTTAATTATATTAATGATTAGGTAAGAAAGCATGAGTATTATAGGAGGTATTAAGGATACTATCAAAGCAATAAATGATATAGGTATCAATAAGAACCTAGGATGCGCTAATCCTATGAGTAGTAGGGCTAGCGCATCTGCACCGCCCATGAGGTTAGCTATAGAAAGTATGAAGATTAGTAAGGCTGGTAATAGTGAGAATGCTAACATACGTATATTACTATACGTTCCTTGAATAATGTTTAATGTTATAGATATTAGAAGTGGTGGTATCCAAATTAATTCGTGTACCTCTCTACTTTTAACATCAGATATCGAGGCGTAAAGTAACGTAAATAGCGTTGAAGTAGTGATTATTATGTCGTAGATATTAATACTACTTAAATACACTGAGTAATTACAGCCTCCTTACTCCTCTATGTCTCTTATACCTGCATCAGTAATGACGAATACTGCCTCACTCTCTGGTAGGTGTGGAGCATCGACTATTCTTGCTATCCTCCTATTACCTCTACCTCTCCTTAATTGAATCCTAACACCTGGTGCGTGAGCTAGTACGTGACCACCAACAGCTATTGTTGGATCACCATAGAATATGTCGGGTCTAGCCATAACCTGATTTGTCACTACAACAGCAACGTCATATATTTCAGCAATTCTAGCTAGTTGATGTAAGTGCCTGTTTAACTTCTGCTGCCTTATTGCTAAGTTCTCCCTACCTGGATATTCGGCTCTGAAGTGACCTGTTACGGAATCTACAACAAGTAATTTGATATTCTCTCTAGGTATTATGTCCATAGCCTCCTCAACTATTGCCATTTGGTGATCGCTACTTATAGCTCTAGCCCATATTATGTTGCTCATAACTTTGTCTGGATCAAGTCCTAATGCTCTAGCCATAGCTTCAATTCTTTCCCATCTAAAGGTGCCTTCACTATCTATGAATAACGCTTTACCTTCTAAACCACCCTTCTCTCTAGGTAATTGAACATTAACTGCTAACTGCATACATATCTGGGTTTTCCCAGTACCATACTCACCGAAGAACTCCGTTATGGTTCTTGTCTCAACACCCCCACCTAATAGTTCGTCTAACTTTCTTGAACCTGTAGTTATTCTACCAATGTTTAACCTCTCCTTCTTCAACTCTAAGGCAGTCATGAACCTTAGACCTAAAGCATCTCTTGCTTTACTTATTATCCTCTGTGCTGTAGGGACTGGAAGTCCTACAACACTTGCTAACTCATTCACGTTAGCTACTGCTATAGCCTCTAATGTCCTGTAACCAGCCTCTCTTAACTTGTTTATTATTGATGCGCTTAGACCTAGATCCTCAAGATTTCTAATCTTACGTGACTCCATTACCTTCCTACCCGTATAAAGCAGACTTAATCAAGCTATTAAATTTTGGTGAGATATAGTTATAAGTGTACATAATTTACGTTACGTAATCACAGGGTAATATGTTAATACCTAATAAACCTAAAATTATAGTATGAACGCAGAAGTGTAGGTGAGGTATGTGAAGACTTTATTAATACATGCTGAGAAATTCTGGTTCAAGGTTAGGGAGAAGGCTATAGCTGAAGCTGAAGAGAAGGACATACTTAAGGAGTACGAGGGTAATAATGCATTAGTTGTATTTGTGACTGTCGAACTTAATGACTACTCAGGTGGTAAGGAATTTATTGAGAGTGTAGCTAATAACATAGTTGATGTACTTAAGAAGATTAGAGCATCAGAAATTGTAATATATCCATACGCTCACCTATCTAAAAACTTAGCACCACCGCACGAGGCTATAGCTGTATTAGAAATGCTTGAGGAAGCTTTAAAACATAGAGATGTAAAGGTTGTAAGAGCTCCATTTGGTTGGTATAAGTCATTCAATATCAAATGTTATGGTCATCCATTGTCAGAATTATCCAGAGAATTTACGCCTATAACTACGAGACGGTATACTATAGGCAAGGAGTACTACGTATTAACGCCTAATGGTGAAGTCTATAAAGCAGATGAGTTTAGAACTAACGATGAAGAGCTCAAAATACTTATCGATAAAGAAGTCTTTAAGAAAGAGCTACCTGGAGGAGAAGCAAAAATAATTGAACTATGCAGGAAGTTCGGATTTGAATGGGAACCCATGTCTGATGCTGGTCATATGCGTTATGGGCCACATGCAACTGTAATTGTGGAGTCTGTCATGGAGTACTCCTGGAAAGTTGCTAAATCACTAGGTATACCTATATTTAGAGTTAAAGGTACCAATATGTTTAACTTAAAATTCAAACCTGTCAAAGAACATGCTGACCTCTTTGGTGATAGATTATATGAAGTAGAAACTGATAGTGGTAGGTTAGTACTTAGATATGCTGCATGTCATCAGCAATTTGCCATGATTAAGGACTGGATAATAAGCTATAAAGACTTACCCTTCGGTGCGTTTGAGTTAGCTGATAGCTATAGATATGAACAGAGTGGTGAAGTTATGTTATGTTTTAGGTTAAGGAAATTCTACATGCCAGATCTACACATATTTACGAGGGATTTGGAGGAGGCTAAGAAGATGTCAATGCTTGTTCAAGCTAAGATACTTGAAGAAATAGAGAAGCTTGGTAGAAGGTATGTCGCAATATATAATGTGACAAAGGACTTCTTTGAGAATCACAGAGACTTCCTTATTGAGTTAATTAAACGTGAAGGAAGACCAGCCTTAATTGAGATAGTACCTTCAGGTATCTATTACTGGGTCTTAAATGTTGAGTATAATATAATAGATTTCCTAAGAAGGCCTAGAGAAATAGCCACATTTCAAATTGACATTGGTAACGCGAAGAGATTCGGTATAAAGTACGTTGATGAGTATGGTAATGAAAAATATCCTATCATTATACATACGGCCATTATAGGAGGTATTGAAAGGTATATTTACACAGTATTTGATAAAGCTTTACAGGATGAAGCTAGAGGTAAGATTCCTTCGTTACCAACATGGCTTGCACCAATTCAAGCCAGAGTAATCCCTGTTAGTAAGCAATTTTATGACTATGCTAATGAAGTCCTAAACGCATTATTAAGTGAAGGTATAAGAGCAGATATGGATGATAGGGATCTAAGTTTAGGTAAAAAGATAAGGGAGGCGGGCATAGAGTGGATTCCTTATGTGATTGTTGTTGGTGCTAGAGAAAAGGAGACTAAAACGGTAAATGTTAGAATTAGACATAAAGGTATTCAGAAATCTATGAAGATCGACGAGCTTATAAAAATAATTAAGGAAGAGATAAAAGGCTATCCACAAGTTGATTCGGCACTACCCATATATTTAAGTAGAAGACCAACATTACACTACCTAAAAGAAGTGGAGATGAAATGAATTACGGCATTGAGGGTTAATTAGGTTTAAAGTAATTTTACATACTGGATATCTGTTATGATGAACGTTGCCGGCTCTGAGTAGTGATGTGATGAACCTCCACTGACTTTTCAATCTATCCTATCTAGTATCTCATGGTAAGTGTTCTTACCGCATTTTTTGCAGTAATGATATAGTCTCTTGAAATCTGAAATGTCATAGCTAACCTTAAGTATCCATACAGTACCACATACACTACACCTTAACCTCCAGGCTGTCACTTAACACACCTCATAAATACTTAGTTAAAAAGTTATTAACTCTGTCATGGAGGGATTATCCGCTTATTTAAATACTCAAGATATTTAGAAACTATGGTAACTTTTAAATAGTTTACTGAGTATATAACAGGACTGGAGATGTGGGGCTCCGTGGTTATGTGGAAGCCCCGAAAGCCCCTAACCGGATGCAGACCCAAGAAGGGATGAGGGGGAAGCCCCGAAAACATTGGCAACCACTACTCTGGCGGATGAGATAAGGTGGGCCCGTAGCTCAGCCAGGTAGAGCGGCGGACCCAGCTCTAAGGGGCCGATGCTCCAGTCCTAAAAGTATAGTACGGGTCTGTGGACCGTAAGGGATGATAGAGGTTAGGGTTTGAGAGACCCGTAGGTCGGGGGTTCAAATCCCCCCGGGCCCACCACACCTAACCTAGGTCACGGGCCCTAACCAATACAATAACTTCTCCTTAATTAGTGAATGAAAGTAAGACCTTAGCATGCATCAGCGCTTTGGCCCCTCATCAAAACTTCAGGTCGGATCTGCCCTCATCACCTGGACATGTCTTCTCGTACTTTATGTAGCTAAGTCACTTAAATATGTCTTTACTCCAAAGCTCTGTTATTCTTCTTCTCTTTATCTCCCTCATCATTCTGTCAACATATCTATAAACAGTTGAGTGTTGCCTACCCTGTATGAGCATTTCTATTGCCTCTCTAGCAACTTGAGCTGACTCATAATCACCTATTATTGCAACTTTATCATCGTATATATTTATGTAAGTTCCAGTCATCATTTCTAAGTTCTTCCTAGCTCTACCCTCCTCTCCTATAATTCTCCCCTTAATTCTTGTTAGATGGCTTTGAGAATTTCCTACTACCTCCTTAAGATCTATCTCAATTAATACTTGATCTTCCTCAAGCACTCTCCATGCCCTCTCAGGAGAGAATCCTAATGAGATCGCTCTAATGAAGTCTTTAGCTTTAAGTAAATTATAGACTGGCGTAGATGGTGATATAGGTTCTATTACAACATTCCCATTATCGCTGTCAACATGAATTCTGGTACCAGTTCTTGATTCAAGTTCCTTTAGTATGGAGCCTTTCTGACCTATGAGTACACCTATCCTGTCTAAGGGAACTTTCATGTAAAGCTTTGTAACACCTGGAATTACCTTCCTTACCTCACCACTCAAATCGCATCCCTCTCAAAATATCTCTAAGAGCTTAAATTGATTTGGACTTTATTAAGGAGTAATCATGAAGTTACGTATTTAAGCATTTCACTCACTGATGGTATGTCGGAAAGACCGAGTTCTCTAGCAAAGTATCTATAAAGATTGTTTAAGTCTCTCATAAGAAATTCTAATGCATTTGGATGGTTAATCTTAACTGCTTGGCTAACATCTATTATGTAATACTTCCCCCGCCATATCATTACATTATATTCACTGAGGTCGCCATGAACTAATTGCGCTTTATTATACATCTTTTTCACATCCTCTAATAAATTCCAGAAAAGTTCTCTATACTCATCCTCACTCAAACTCACCTCCTTTAATAATGGTGCTCTAACCCCCTTCTCACCAATGAATTCCATAACTAGAATGTTTTCATGTTGGATTATTGGTTTAGGAACTGAGACACCGGCTTCATTCATTAACTTATAGTTTCTAAATTCTTTCCTTGCCCATAACGTCATTAATTTCCTAGTGGAGCGCGGAATTCCTCCTTCAAATCTTGGATCTCCTCTAATGTATCTAATGAGACCCCTACGAAACTCAGCTGTTGATGTTAAGTATATCTTGACAGCTAAATCCTTACCTTTAGGGTCAACCCCCCAATAAACTCTAGCCTCCTTACCTGCGCTAACAACCCCTTTTAACTCATAAAGAATACCCTTCCTAACTAGGTTAAGTACTGCAAGGATAGTTGCTGAATCAAATACTTCCTCAAGAGTTTCAAATAAATCCTTGTCTACCTCTTTCCTAACCTTACCTGTAAGCCTGTAGTACATATCCAAGTACTTATCGATATCCCTCCTTGTCACGTCACACCCTCAAATTCTAAGAGACTCGGGTCTAAATAGCCCATCTCCATAAGTTTTTTCCTCTCCTCTCGAGAGTACTTATAAAGAACATCACCTCTTGAATTATCAAATTCCCAAATACCTAATAGAACCACATCTTTAGGATTAATCCATACTCTTCTTCGCATTCTACCAGGAATTCTTGCCTTTCTTTCCTTACCATCCATACAAAGAACCTTAACATAGTTAGCTCCTACCATCTCTGTAACAACACATATGACTTGACCTTCCTCAGTAGGTAGTACTAACTCCTTAGCTTCCTCCTCACCCTTCTTTTTCTTACCCATATGTCCTCTCCACCTTCATCTTAAAAGATACACCTCACCTTTATAAATTAGTACTTCAGCATCTGAACCAGGATCTTTCAGCTTGTGGGGCTTAACTCTATAAATATTACCAGAGGTAATTTCCTGAATGACCGCATAACCTCCTTCATAGCCTAATACCTTACCCTTAACGATTACGTATTCCTTAGATGTTAATTTTCTAAAACCTTTACTCCATAAATTATCGTAAGATAGCTTAACTTCCTTACCATCACTTAGCCTTAGCAATTTTACGTAAGATCCGCTTACATCCGTAACTAGGGCTATATCCTTCTCACTTACAAGTACTACATCACCTCTTCTTAGAGTTGGTAGACGTAAAGATATGGTTAATTTTGAGTGTCTTCTCCCACTAACATATCCTGCATTAGTCCATGAATGTACAACCTTAGCTCCGAATTTCTTCCTAATAATATTAGCTATTTGCCTAGCTACACTCTGACTCATTAACTTAATATTTAGTCCCTCCTTAACCTCCTCAATGTCAGTTATTGCATTCATTATTCTTTCATACCTACTTATGAATTCAAGTACTTCCTTAACAAGACTCTTATCTACACCACCCTCAAACCTTATCTGGATAAGAGCCTCATAACCTCCTGTCTTAATTTTAAGACAGCGAGGACAGAGTCTATAAGTGACTCTTACATCAGTAATCATTCTTTGAGATAGTGTTACTCCTCCGTACGTACCTTTTACAATAACTTCAACTTTTCCACCACCTATCCTAATTACTTGAGCCCTAACATCACGAAAACCTGGATAAATATTTTCACGTTTTATTAAGGCATTATTAATGTAATACTCAAGTATTTCATCAAGTCTTAATCCAGCATTAACCCATTTACCCATAAAGTATAGAGCATAGCATGAAGAACATAACGTAATTTCTATCTTTGATGGTAGATTTACTATTGATCTCTCCTTAGTAAAGCATTTAGGGCATAAACCATCAATTATCGGTCTGTCAGAACCTTCTAAAACTCCACAACGTACACAAAATCTCCTACCCATAGCTACATCCTCACTATTTGCGCATAGGGTACACCTGAGATTTTAAGGATGGCATCAGGGTGTATTAAGCCTAGTTCTAATGCTAAGCTAACAGCTCTTTCACCAACGATCAGTGCTGTATAGGCTCTTTCGAGATAAGGCATTACTTCATCCGTATCAACGAGTTCACCTTTAAAGAATTCCTCATTAATTGCGAGTACTTTATCTCCCTCACGGAAGGTTTTACCCAGAAGCTCAGCATCGCAAATAGCAATTACTGTCTTAATACCTGTCTCATCATCTACCTCCATAACCTTTAGGTATAACTTACCTTCCCTTTTACTACTAACCATATTAATGACCTCATATAGGTTTTACGGGGGTTTCTGCACCGCAAGCTAAGCATCTAATGATCCAAACCTTACCTCTCCTATTTAACTCCGTCTGGTATGAGCCGCAGGTACTACATCTCACGTAGGTATCTAGGAATCTCTTAAATAGCGTGTTTATAGTTTGCGTAGATACCCTAGAGTATATTATAAATACTCCTGATTCGTCAATTGAACCTCTAGCACCTAACTCTTTAAGTAGGTATCTAGCACATATTCTAGGTTCTCTCAATATGACATCACAAACATCTTTAAAGTTCTTAATATGTGTTTGAAGGCCTACATGGACTATATTTAATGATGGTATGTCTAATGTTTGCTGTGTTGGTGTTTTAGATGGTAGCTTGGAATACAATCTATCAAGCAGCCATTCATAATCTAACTCTCTCTCTGACTTATCCATTCATTACCCCAGAAAGATTCATATCCAAAGTTTTTAAGCTAATTTAAGCCCTCAGAGAGTTGAGGAGGAGGCGTGAAGATATACTTTGAGACTTACGGATGTACGTTAAATAAAGCAGATACCGCCTTAATGAAGTCGATATTAGTTAGAGCTGGCCATGAGATAGTTGACGATGTGAGTAAAGCTGATGTCATAGTTATCAATACATGCACTGTTAGGAAGGATACCGAGGATAGAATACTAAGAAGGATTAAGGAATTATATAACCTTACAATTAAAAATGGGAAGAAACTCGTAATAGCTGGTTGTATGGTGTCAGCACAGCCTTATACATTAAGGAGGATAGCACCAAATGCATCGTTGGTAAGTCCTCAAAATATTGTGAAGATTAAAGAGGTTGTGGAAGCTAGTAATAATTTATACCTAATATTGGGAGAACGTGACACTAATTACTTAGAAACCTATATTGAGGGTGTTACAGCAGCCATTCCCATTGCTGAGGGATGTCTTGGTGATTGTTCATTCTGTATTGTTAAAATAGCTAGGAGGAGACTTCGCTCATATAAACCAGAATTAATATTGAAGGTTGTAAGGGAAGCTGTAAGTAAAGGTGTTGTAGAGGTTGATTTAACAGCTCAGGATACAGCCTCTTACGGTATTGACTTAGGTGGGCCCAGACTTCATGAATTAATTAATATGATAGTTGAATCAATACCTGAGAAATTCTACATCAGAATAGGTATGGCCAATCCTAATACATTAATAGACATACTTGATGGCGTTATTGAAGTATTGAAGCATCCAAAGGTCTATAAATATATGCACATACCCCTTCAATCCGGTGATGATAAAGTACTCAAATTAATGAATAGAAGATACACTTACGACGAATATAAGAGCATAATTAAGGAGTTAAGAAGAAAGATTCCTGAAATAACTATAGCTACCGACATCATAGTTGGACATCCAGGTGAAGATGAAGAAGCATTTCAAAACAGTGTCAAAGCTGTAAAGGAATTAATGTTCGATAAAGTTCACTTAGCACAATATACATTGAGACCTAGAACGGAAGCTGCTGCCATGCCCCAAATACCTGATCCCATAAAGAAGGAAAGGTCAAAAATCCTGACTAAAGTTATTGAAGAGGTAGGTTTTAGGATAAATAAAGACTATATAGGTAGTCACGCATTAACTGTAGTAACGCAGAGATCATTTAGGGGAGGTATTACTGGACGAACAATAAATTATAAACCTGTAGTGATATATGGAAATGGCTTTAGAGGAGTTCATTTAGGTAGTGAAATATATGTTAGAATAGTTCAAGCAACATTTTATGATTTAAGAGGTCATCCACTTGAGTGGTTATAATGAAATTACTAGCTTCTCTTCCTTCTTTCCTCTTCTAATCTTCTCTTAAATAATCTCTCCCAATCTTCATCACTTAAGTTCTTATATTCGTTACTTAATATATGTCTCTTAGTTGGGTTCTTCATGAAGTAATAGACAGCATAGCTACATATATATAGGTGCTACGCTTAAGCTTCTCCTCTCGGCATCCTCTATTGCTTTCTCAACTAGCATTCTAGCATATCCTTTACCTCTATGTTGTTCGGGTGTGTATGTCTCAATTAAATACATTTTGTTGTCCTCCTCCTCGACTGCCAAGTAAGCTTTACTACCATCTCTAAATCTAATGAAGTACACAGAACCTTTCCGCTCAATACTCACATTACTCATGTATATGCCCTTAAATCATGTGATGAAGCAGTTAATAAACTTAATAGTTAATGTCTTTCACTTTAATACTAAATCCTCCGTGAAAGTCCGCACTTTCCCATACCTTAACCGTGATTTCATTAATATTGCTGATGTCTACGTTCTTTAACTTTAATAAATTAATTAACTTAAAGCATATGTGCTTAGCTATGTTTTCCGCTGTCGGTTCACCATCGATAGCATACTCATTAATTACTACCTTAACAGGTGCTTCTATTTTTACCTTACCAAGGTGCTCCTTCGGAATTATTAATGTATAATCCAATTCTTCAATTATAGAATTAGCTATATTTTTTAGTAATAGGAAGTCTATTACATAATCCTTTCCTTTGCCCTTTAAGCATATCTTTACCCTAAATGTGTGGCCATGAAGGATTCTCCTATTACCTACATGAGTATAGTGTGCAGCATTAAATGATAACCCATCAATACACGTTTCATACATTATCAAATTCCTCACAAGACTCCTCAGATAAGGGCTTTAAAGTTCTTGATATACAGTCTATTACTTCTGGATGATCTATTACTCTAGCTAAGCCTTCATTCTCATGTAGCGTGATACCATCATATACTATTAATTGCTCTTCATGTTCATTCTTCATACATACCACTACATATACGGGGTAAAATATTAGCGAGATACCTAATACCTCACCCTTTAAGGCTCTGATTAAATCTATAATTTTATGTATTGATGTTCTAACAAATACGAATGGTACCTTCCTCACCAGATCTTTAGATGATATATCATCAAACTTAACTAGTAACTCCTTATCTATGCTACTTAATGGATCTTTAAATTCATCGAGTACTTTATATCTTAACTCTACAACATCACCATATACATCAACAAATGATCTTAACGTTAACATGTCTATGAGGCTCTTAATCTTACTTACGTCAATACCTAGTTCAGCTGCTAATTCACTTACTTGAGCTGTACCTCTCTCAGATAATATGCTTAATAATTCATATGCCATTACAGGCATATCTAAAATTGTGCCTTTAAGTTCATCTATTGATAACCCTTCACCCCTTGACATAATTACGTATCCTTTTATACCATCAAATATCATGGGTACTTCTTTAACGATTACATTACCCTTCTCGAATTCCTCAATAGTAAACTTAGCATTTATCTTTATTAACGGTATGTATGCTAAAGTAAAATCAACTCTACTACACTTTCTACGTCCAAATATATGAGGTTTAAATTCCTTCTTAATCATGTTAACAAACGATTTACACTCTATCTTAGGCTTAACGATAAATTTTGGTATTTTAGGGGCTCTGAGTCGTAAGGAACTTAATAGAATCTTTGATGGTGTTCTTCTTATTGTATTTAAGTATTCATTAACATTAAGGATTTGCAGACCGTACTTGCTAATTATAGGAATTATTTCTCTATCTATATCTTCTAGTGTTAAGATCACAAACTTGTCTATATTTGGTAGTACAAGCTTTTTAGCTATATACCATTCTAAGTCATTTATTGAGACCTTTCTAGGTTGAAGTATAAAAGCTATTCTAAAGAATATACCTGGTATGACTTCACCTTCGACTAATAAATCAATATTATGTTTAATACCATTTATGTCAACTACCTCATAATTTCTTAAAACGTTAAATCCAACATTCCTGAAAGCTTCAGATAGTATTTCTATAACATCCGATAACTCTAATTCCTCCCTACTTATTTCTTCCCTCTCGCTACCCGTCTCTTTCACCTGTTCTAAATTATTTAACTAGAAAGCTTAAATGATTAGTGATGTATTACCTACCTCCTATAGAGAATCTTTATAATTATGGGTACAAGTATCGATGAAGTTAATGTTAAGAGAAGGAGCCCCAAGTAAGTGCTTCTATGCATGACATTCAGCTCTAAAGCAGTAGCTGCAGCTACTAACATTACTTCAGCTCTTGGGACCATACCCACACCAACTACTAACGAATCTCTAGTACTCATACCCATAGTCTTTGACGCCATGAAGCAACCCAAGATTTTAGATATGTAACCAAAGGTAAGTACTAGTAGTATTACCCATAATTCTTTAAGTGATGTTGAGAACATTATGTCCTTAACATTAATTAACGCACCAGCATATACGAAGAATAATGGCATGAATAAAGCAACTAAGGGGTATATCTTGGTTGATATCTTCCTACCCACGTAGGGATAACCTGATAGCCCCAAACCTAGCGCATACGCTAATAATATTGCGCTTAACTTAATGTAAAGTGCAACATAGGCTAGTATAAGAAGTATTATGAACGACGTAACTAGTAGTCCCTCCTCTATGCCTGTGGCATAAGTAAGTCGTAGTAAGTATTTTGAAACCTTCTCAAAACTAAAAGCTACTGCGAACCAGAAGGCAAAAGCAATTGAAGCTGTTGCTGTTACTGTAACGGGATCGAATGAGCCGGTTAATATGCCAAAAGCTGCACCTAGTAATGCTAGTCCGATGACATCATCAACTACTGCTGCTCCAACGATAACCCTGCCCTCAATGGATGATAGCTTACCTAAATCTTCTAATGTCTTAATAGTTAAACTAACAGATGTTGCAGCATATGCCACACCTAGTGCTAAACTCTCTTTAGCGTCGAAATGCGCTATTAAACCCACTAAGAAACCGGATAATAAAGCACCAACAACACCTCCAATAGCTACGATTCCAGCCGTCTTCAATTCCTTTAAAAACACCCTTAAGTGTTCACCTAGGCCTGCATGGAAGAGAAACACTAGAATGCCTAACGTAGATAGAGCTCTACTTACGGGATCAAATTCAAAGTTAAGAATAGCTAATAGTAATCCTGCAAGTACGTAACCTAGAACCTTAGGTAAGTGAATTCTTATTATGAAGGCCTCGAATAACTTAGCCATGACCAGCAATACGGCAACATTTAAAAGCCATACCTCAATAGGTACTTCAGCCAATGGCTACACCCGTACTGATGTACTCCAAAATAATAAAGGATTAGTTGTACGGAAAAATCTTATTAAGTACTTTCATTTGAGAACTAGCAAATAAAAGCGTTGTTTAAGATTCATATTAAGAGCTCATATTATATCTGGAGCTTTCCATTCACCCCATACATTTCTTAATGACGAACTAATCTCGCCTAATGTTGCCTTAGACCTTATCGCCTCCATTATTGCCGGTACTAAGTTCTCTTCATCCTTTGTTGCAACTCTCTCCACTTCCGATAATGCCCTCTTAACCTTGGCTTCATCTCTACTCTTACGTAACCTCTTTAACCTCTCAATGACCCTATCTCTTACCTCTGGATCAACTTTCAATATTTTGATTTTAGGTATTTCTTCTTCTCTGAATATATTGACGCCTATAACAGGTATTTCACCCCTCTCTACCTTTAGTTGGTACTCATAGGCGGATCTAGCTATTTCTGCTTGAGGCCACCCCATTTCTATTGCTTTAAGCATACCACCCATTCTCTCTATCCTATCAATTATCTTCCATACCTCCTCCTCAATTTTGTCTGTTAACCATTCAATGTAGTAAGAACCTCCAAGAGGGTCTATCGTATCTATTACTCCCGCTTCATAAAGCAGTACTTGCTGAACTCTAATCGACAGTTTAACCGACTCTTCGGTAGGTAATGATAGCGCTTCATCATATGAATTAACGTGAAGTGACTGCGTACCACCTAGTACAGCAGCTAATGCTTGAATTGTTGTTCTTATTAGGTTCACTAATGGCTGCTGCGCAGTTAAGGTAACTCCTGCTGTTTGAGTGTGAAATCTGAGCATCATGGATCTAGACTTTTTAGCATTAAACCACTCCTTCATTACCTTAGCCCATACTCTCCTAGCTGCTCTAAACTTAGCTACTTGTTCAAAGAGATTTGTTCTTGCGGCAAAGAAGAAGCTAAGTCTTGGTGCAAAATCATCAACACTCTTAGGCCAACCCTGAATCTTACCCCTCTCCAATACCCACCTCACGTACTCAATTCCATCAGCTATTGTGAATGCAACCTCCTGAGCAGGAGTGGCTCCAGCTTCCTCAAAATGGTATCCTGATATTGATATACTGTTCCACTTAGGCATCTCCTTAGCTGCCCAGATTATTAGGTCTGTTGAGTATCTCATTGAAGGCTTTGGTGGGTATATATAGTTATTTCTAGCTATGAATTCCTTCAGGATATCATTCTGCGTAGTACCCCTCAATATAGAACGATTAACACCCCTACTTTCAGCAACAACTACATACATGGAGAGTACCTCAATTGCTGTAGCGTTTATAGTCATGGATGTCGATATCTTATCCATGGGTATTCCATCAAATACTATTTCCATCTCTGTAATGGAGGGCATTGAAACGCCTACCTTACCAACTTCATAGTAAGCTAATGGGTGATCAGGATCAAGGCCTAATTGTGTTGGAAGATCAAATGCCATAGATAGTCCTGTTTGACCAATGCTTAGTAAATACTTATACCTCTTATTGGTATCCTCAGCAGATCCAAAACCTGAGTACTGCCTTATTGTCCATGGCTTACCTCTATACATAGTTGGGTATACGCCGCGCGTAAATGGATAGTCACCAGGAAATCCTAACTTCTCAATGTAATCCCAATCCTTTAGGTCTAGAGGTGTATACAGTCTTTTCACATTAAATCCTTGCTCACTCCTAAACTCTGTCTTGAATTCAGGGAATTTCTTGAGTGTAGGCTGTAAAACTTCTTTCTCCCATTCCTCATATTTTTCTTTAAGTTTCTCCAAGTATTTAAGATTCCACAAGACTATTCACCCTTAACCCTCTCAACTAATTCAAGAAGTACACCATGTAATGACTTAGGATGTATGAAATTTATTTTCCTATTACCTTTAGCTACTATTCTAGCCTCATCATATACAAGCTTTAATTCCACACTTTTCACATAATTCATTGCCTCATTAATGTCCTTAACTCTTAATGCTATGTGATGTATCCCCTCACCTCTCTTCTCTAGAAACTTGGCTAAAGTACTATCAGGATTAAGAGGCTCTAATAACTCTATGAAGGCATTGCCAACCCTAAACATGGCTATTCTTACACCTTCTTCAGGGACTTCCTCGATAACTTCGGGTTTTGAATTAAGCAATTTACTGAATGCTTCCACAGCTTTATTGAGATTCTTTACCGCTATTGCTATATGATCTATGCCTTCAACTCTGCTCACGTGAAGTCACCCTCTTAAATAACTCTACTATATCTTTTAATGATGTCCCTGGAGGACATACTTCGACTACACCCATTTCTTTAAGCTTGGGGATGTCTTCAGGGGGTATTATACCACCGACAATAATTGGTACATTAATACCTTCCTTTTTAACTAACTTCATTAAGTCATTAATTAATTCTAAATGCGAGCCTGATAGTATACTCACACCTATAGCGTCAACATCTTCCTCAATAGCTGTTCTAATAACCTCTTCAGGTGTTCTGTGAACACCTAGATAGACAACCTCAAATCCTGAGTCCTTCAATGCTTTTGCAACAACCTTTGCTCCTCTATCATGGCCGTCTAAACCTAACTTCGTTACCAATATCTTTGGTCTCTTACGTGTAGGACTTGGAGAAGCTACTTTAACCTCGCTCAATTGAGCCCCCTCTCTACATACTCTTTCATAACTATTTAAAATTCTAAGTTAGAGAGTGATGTAGGTAAGGTAGTGAGTTATGAATATCAATAAGAGCTTCTTAAGTGAACTCGTAGCTAAGGCATTAAAGGGTGACAGGAAAGCGATAGCTAAGATTATAACATTAATAGAATGTGATCCTTATATAGCCATAAGATATGAAGACATATTGTTTGCAGGCCATCATGAATTCGTAGTCATAGGTGTGAGTGGTGCACCAGGTGTTGGTAAGAGCAGCATAATTAATCTATTGATTAAAGAACTTAGAAATGGGGGTAGTAAGGTAGCAGTTATTGCTATAGATCCCTCAAGTATTATAAGTGGCGGATCATTGCTTGGTGATAGGGTTAGAATTAGATATTCAGATGAAGGTACATTCTTCAGAAGTATTAGTACTATTCCAGAGAGTGATGTACCGTGGAAGGCATGTCCTATAATCGAATTCTTAGGCTCCATAGGTTATGATTATGTAATTGTTGAACATCCAGGTGCTGGTCAAGTAGATATAAGAATTCATGATATCTCAGATATATTGATCATGGTTTTACAACCATTAACGGGCGACGAAATACAGATGCTTAAGGCAGGACTTTTAGAGCTTGGTGATATCTACGTCATAAATAAGTATGACTTACCTCAAGCTGAATTATTCTATAATATTGTGGCTTCAATTATGGGTAATAAGACTAAACCTCCGATAATTAAGGTAAGTACGATTAGTGGTTTTGGGATTAAGGATTTAGTGAATGCCATAACCGAAATTAAGGAAAGACTAATCAGGACAGGTGTTATTAGAAGGAAGAGACTTAAAAGAAAGCTAGCATGTATTAAAAATGCCATACTTAATGACTTGAAGTTCAAGTTAAATGAGTTAGTAAGTATAGTTGAAGGCGAATTGAAGAGTACTGGACAGGGTGATGTAAGGCTTCATGAATTATACAATAAAATACTGATATTATTACGTAATAGTATTTGCAGTAACTAGTTTAATTTAATTACGTATAACTCACTGTTTCAACTTTAGTCATTCAGGGAAAGCGTATATTCCCTGCTACATCTCTTTCTCAGGGGTAGTCTTAACTCTAATGAGGTGTTAAGAAATAGCTAATGAGGTACTAATACTTGACGTACTCTTGCTGCTGGTTCTTGCAAAGATCTTAGGTGAGCTCTTCAATAAAGTTTCAATGCCTCATGTTATTGGTGAATTATTGGCAGGAGTTATCTTAGGTCCATCGCTGCTTGGATTAATTAATCCATCAACTGAACTTGAGGTACTAGCTACGATTGGTGTTATTTTCTTCATGCTATCTGCAGGTTTCGAAATAGATCTTAGGAAGCTTATGAAGACATTTAAGGAGGGACTTATTGTCGCATTAATAGGTGTTTTATTACCCTTCATGCTAGGTATGTCTCTAGGTTATAGATACTCTATGAACTTTGTACAGAGTTTTGCTTTAGCTACATGCTTATCCATTACAGCTATAGGTCTTAGTGTTAGGGTATTCATGGATTTAGGTATGCTTACTTCTCGTATTGGATTAACTGTCGTTAATGCCGCTGTTGATGATGACGTTATAGGTCTCATATTAATGTCTATAGCGTTCACTTTAATATCTGAGGAGAAGGGATTTCATGACGTAATGATTACATCTATAAGCTCTTCAGCATTTCTCATAGCTGGCTTTATGTTAGGTGTATTACTTACCAGTAATGCTAAACTTAGAGGTTTAATTAGATCGTTATTTTTAGGAAGTATTAAGAGCCTACCTTTAAGATTAACCTTAATTATAGCTATTGCTTTCCTTTTCGGTTACTTAGCTAAGTTAGCAGGTCTTCACGAAATTATAGGGGTGTTCATCGCTGGAATGGTTTTAAATACATTGATGGGAGCTGAGGAGAGAGCTGAGAGGGAAATAATTGACTTCACATTCGCGTTCTTTGCTTTACTCTTTTTTGCATACATGGGTGTTAAGACTGATTTAAGAACTCTCCAAAATATAACGTGGTTCTCACTAGAGCTCATAGGGTTAGCATTTATTGGTAAGTTTCTAGGTGGATTATTAGGATCAATTATTGCTGGATTAAATTTACGTGAAGCCATTGTTGTAGGTATAGCTATGAATAGTAGAGCTGCCGTTGAATTAGTTATTGCTAATGCTTTCTATTCTTTAGGTATATTCTCTAAGGAGGTACTTACAGCATTAGTTATCATGGCCTCAATAACCTCACTAACAACACCTATATTACTAAGGATCTCCATAGGTAAGATAAAAAGCTAAATTAGATAAATTATTTAAGGAATATCAGAGTAGTAAGTTTCAGGAAATGCCGCGGTAGCTTAGCCTGGTAGAGCGCCGCCCTGGTAAGGCGGAGGTCCCGGGTTCAAATCCCGGCCGCGGCTCCATCAA
>CAZQFL010000012.1:0-43777 GCA_964592745.1 uncultured Desulfurococcaceae archaeon | reverse complement strand
GTGATAAGACTATGGTTACTACCATAGCTTTAACATTAAGGTATGGAGCTCTAAATGCTATTACATTATCCGTCGCAGCATTCACTACATCAACAATAATTGTTGCTCTAAATGCTAATTGGTTAACACTAGTGATCTCACCTAATATAATGAAATTAGTAGCTTCCTTAGCGTTCATTATTCTAGGAATTATAACGTTCAAGGAATCACTTAAGACTGGTGTGAAAGCTCAGGAGATTGACAAAATTAATGGTCTTGGATGCATCGTTCTCTACGGTACTCTACTACTCGCTGAGCTAGGTGATAAAACTCAGCTAGGTGTATTTAGTCTAGCCGTAAGTATAGGGCTAATACCTACTATAATAGGTGGTATAGCTGGCTACTTACTCGTAAATAGTACAGCAGTAATTATGTCAAAGTTACTAAAACGTAGACTAAGTATGAGACTTGCTATGAGAATATCATCAATAATATTCATAGCTGTAGGGACTTCCATGGCTATATTAACGCTTAAGGAAGCATATTAGCTATAACGTCAGGTTCTTCTCTTCTTTTATGCTCTCACACACTTCTGTGATGGGTGTAATACTGAGAATAGCATACATATCAACATACCCACCAACACATTGTGGTGTTGGTGAATATACACGTATGTTAGTTGCAGCTATGAAGTCTGTAAATAGCAATGTCACCATATATGTATTATGCGATGAGAATTGCGGTGAGGAGAGATATGACTCATATGCTGGAGCTTACGTATACCCAACATTTAAGAAGCGTTCCTCAAGCTATGATTCAATACTTAATCAATTATCTAGGATAGGCAATGTTGATTTAATTCACGTACAGCATGAGTATGGCATCTTCGGCTCTAACGATTCAATACTTCAAGCATTGATTAAAGCAAAGAGTGAGGGTCTTGTGAAAAAAGTGGTCTTCACGTTACATACAGTTCAACATCCACTGTATGGGGATAAGGAATCATTAGACTTTCAAAGAAGACTTAGCTACGCTGATGCAATAATAGTTCATAGTTACTTACAGGAGTTTGAAATTCAGCAGCAAGGTGTTGACCCGATAAAAATATATAGGATACCTCATGGTACGCTGTTAAACCCGTTCTTAGGAGCACCGCGATTTAAGCTTATTGAGCAGTTGGGCATTAAGAGTGAAAACATCAAAGGATACATAATGACTACACCTGGGTTTCTAAGAAGAGATAAAGGACTGGATATTCTTAGTGAGGCATTAGAGTATCTAAGGAGGCGAGGAAACACTGATATGACTTTAATAGTCGCTGGAGAGCTTAGAGATAAGGAAGTTTTAAGCTTCCTCGACTATGCGTCTAAGTACGTTAATGTTGTTGTGCTTGAGAGATACTTAAGTAACGAAGAGATATTGAAGCTCATAGCTTTAGCTGATATAGTGATGTTGCCGTATAGGGATAAGCTAGGTATGTATTCTGTGAGTGGGATTCTGCATTTATCTATGGGTAGTTTCAAACCTATAGTAGGTACTAGAGTGCCAAGACTCATAGAATTATACCAGTTCGCTCCACGATTAACAGCACCACCACGTACACCTATAGAGTTAGCGAAGAGGATTTCATGGGTTATTGAGAACTACGATTATGCTGTAAATTACATGGGTTATATGTATGGTTATGCTGTAAGGACTCAATGGCTGAGAGCAGCAAGGAAGCACTTAGCATTATACCGGGAATTACTTTCAATATGAGTGGTGAGGGTCGTCATGCCTACATTTCCTATAGATTGGAGTGATAGAAAGGAAATAGGTAAAACTAAGGAGTATGTATCAGCCATAGGTTTAGGTACTTGGGCTATTAGAGATTACAAAAGAGCTGAAGAGGTATTTGTCTACGCTTTAGAACATGGAATAGATAATGTGGATACGGCTGAAATGTATGGTAATGGTGCTGCTGAAGAATTTATCGGTAGAGTTATTGAGAGGGTTGGTAGGGAGAAGGTCTTCATAACAACAAAAATGTTACCTGAACACTTAACATCTAAGGATAATGTACTCAAGGCAGCACAGGCAAGTCTTAAGAGACTACGTGTTAAGGAAGTTGATCTATTCCTGATTCACTGGCCGAACCCATACCTACCTATAGATTTGCAGGTAAGGAATTTTGAAGTAATTTATAGTAAGGGTCTAGCTAGGTACATAGGTGTAAGTAACTTTAATGTCCGAGAATTAGAGAAGGCAATAAACGCCACTAGATCAGCTGAAATAGTTGTTAACCAAGTTCATTATAGTATATTGCATAGGGATATAGAGAAGGATTTACTACCCTTTGCTATAAAGGAGGGCGTCACTATCCAGGCTTATACACCATTAGAGAAAGGGCTAGTCATTAGGGACGCTATAGTTAGGAGAGTTTCTTCAAGAATAGGTAAGACTCCTATACAAGTAGCTCTAAACTTCCTCATATCTAGACCTAGAGTTATTGCTATACCTAAGACTGAGGTCTTGAATCACGTGAAAGAAATTCTAGAAGCTATGGGTTGGAGACTTACTGAGGAATTAATTGATTATTTGGAGAAATTTACATAAGCAACTCAGTCAATAATTTTTACCTTTAAGTATCTTTCAATAATGGGTGAGTTTATATGATGGATATTCTAAGCTTAATACTTGGTTACCTATTTTGGTTTATACTACTGTTTGCTGCTATCTCACCATACTTATCAAATAAAGTGTTACAAAATGCAAGATATAAGTTGATATCTTTAATAGAGAGAAAGTATAAGCATAGAGTGATTACGTTAATTCATAGGCAAGAAAAGATAGGTATTTTCGGAATACCTGTGCATAGGTATATAGATATAGAAGATTCTGAGGCTGTCATAAGAGCTATAAGATCAACTCCTAAGGACGTACCAATAATGTTAATACTTCATACACCGGGAGGCTTAGTTCTAGCGGCATCACAAATAGCTAAGGCATTAAAGTCCCATCCAGCTAAGAAAGTTGTCGTTATACCTCATTACGCTATGTCGGGTGGTACGCTAATAGCTTTAGCTGCCGATGAGATAATAATGGATCCTAATGCTACTCTAGGTCCTTTAGACCCTCAATTAGTGGGACCTAATGGTGTATACTTACCGGCACCATCAATAATTAGGGCGATCCATGAGAAGGGTAAGGATAAGGTAAGTGATACTACACTAATATTAGCTGATGTTGCTGAGAAGGCTATTAAACAAACTAAAGAGCTTGTAATGTCTCTAATTAAAGATAAGGTGGGTGAGGAGGCAGCTAAGAATATAGCTGATCGTTTAGTTAGTGGCTATTACACTCATGACTATCCAATAACAGTTGATGAATTAAGGAGTATGGGCTTAAAAGTTAGTACTGAAGTTCCGCCAGAGGTATATGAGTTAATGGAGCTCTATCCGCAAGCTAAGGCTGTAAGACCTGGTGTTGAGTACATACCGCATCCTTTAATACCTCCAGGTAGGGAGAGGGGAGGCAGGATTAGAGAAGGAGTAACGTATTTTTATTACTGAGTAATCATTAAGACACCCCTTAATGATCGCTCAAAAGGTTTTTTAGCTATTCCCTTCTCAGTTATTATACCCTCAACTAACTCGGGAGGCGTTATATCAAATGCAGGATTTAGTACGGGTACATTGGGTAAGGTTATTAATGTCTTGCCTAAGACATATCTAACCTCATTAGGGTCTCTCTCCTCAATGATTACGTCCTCGATTTTGGTTTTAGGATCTATTGTTGATGTTGGTGCTGCAACATAGAATGGTATCTTATGTCTATTAGCTAGTACAGCAATAGTATATGTACCAATCTTATTGATTACATGACCTGAGAGAAGTATTCTATCAGCACCTACAATCACTTTATCTATTAACCCTTTACTCATTACATAACCAACCATATTATCCGTAATTAAAGTAACGGGGATTCCCTCCTTCATCAATTCCCAAACAGTTAATCTAGCACCTTGTAGTACAGGCCTTGTCTCAGTCGCTATTACCTTAATTTTCTTACCTTCGTACCAGGCAGCTCTGATAACACCTAAGGCTGTACCGAAACCTGCTGTTGCAAGAGCTCCAGCATTACAGTGTGTTAGTATTGTATCTCCATCATCTATGATACTTTTACCTATCTCACCTATCTTTCTATTTACTTCCACATCTTCATTATATATTCTTAAAGCCTCTTCTATTACTTTTTGCCTTAACTCATCAACGGATGAAATTTTAGATTCGATAACATTCTTCATTCTGTCTAAAGCCCAAAATAGGTTTACGGCTGTTGGTCTAGTTCTTCTCAAGCGTTCAATAACTCTTAAGAGTTCATTCTTCAACTCATCAATACTTCTTGCTTTAGAATGGTATGCTGCTAATGCTACAGCAAATGCTGCTGCAACACCAATTGCAGGTGCTCCTCTAATCTCCATTCTTTCTATAGCTTCAGCAACCCTTTCATAATTTGTTGTCTCAACATACTCCTCCTCATATGGTAGTTTTAATGTATTTAACCATCTAAACTTACCATTGACCCACTCGAATACCTTAATTCCATACCTACTCAATACTTAACCCTGAATAGACACAGTAAAATATTCCTTAATAAATCGTATAGGTTATTAAAACAGGGTTGGTGATAATATTGAGTAATAAAGCTAAGGTACTCATCATTACTGGTAAGCTTGATAATAAGATTGGGGTCATAGGTGATACTAACTACTTAAGAAAGTTAGGGCTAGGTACGTATTCTGAAGCTCTAAAACTCTATCTCCTAGACCTAGCTGAAATAGCGTACATCATGTATAAGGGATTAGCTAAGGTTAAGGACTCTGGGGGTGAGATATCACTAAGAGATTTATTCACTAAGTATTCTAGCAGTAAAGTTGATTGGATAAAGTTCACTGTTTTGCTAGATTTAAGGAATAGAGGTAGGAAGGCTAGAGCGGGTTTCTCACCTAATTCACTAATATATGAAAAAGGTAGTAGTAAAGTCATGGTATTTGTAACTGAGGAAAACTCTCCCTTAGAAGCGAAGCAGTTAATAGAATGGGTTGACGTAGCGATAAAGAAGGGTTACGAGCCTGTACTAGCTGTTGTTGATGCCCACGGTGATGTAACTTATTACTCCATGTTACTACTAAGACCTGAAGACCTGAAGGTGAAGGAAAGTGAAGGTAGAGCTTGAACCCGTAAGAGGTATGAGGGATATATTAGAGCCTGAGTCTAAGTACTTAGACTTCATAATCAATACATTCAAGAATGTTGCTGAACTTTACGGATATGAATACGTTGTCCCTCCAACAATTGAACGCTTTAAACTATTTGCTATTAAGTCTGGACCAGAAATTGAGAGATCCATGTACGTATTTAAGGATAAAGCAGGTAGAGAAGTATGTTTAAGACCGGAGTTTACCGCAGGTATAGCTAGACTTTACTTGAGACATCTACTTGCTAAACCGAAACCAATAAAACTATACTACATGGGGCAGGTATTCAGGTATGAAGAACCACAATATGGAAGGTATAGAGAGTTCTTTCAGGCAGGTGTCGAGTACTTAGGTGACCCTAGTATATATGCTGACATAGAGCAAATACTACTTCTTAGAGACTTCTATAAACTCTTAGGCTTAAGCAATTATAGAGTTAAAATAGGTACTATAGCATTAATTCGTGGATTACTATCTAAATGGAATGTACCTGAAGACGAGCAGGATCTCGTAATTCACTACATAGACAAGAAAATGTTTGATGAAGTTAAGAAGGTGTTAAGAAAGTATGAGAAAAGTAATGAAGAATTACTTAATAAATTAATGAGTTTTACGACAGAGGATCCTTCAAAACTTATAGAATTTGGGAGGGAGATAGGTTTACCACAATTTGGTAAGGAGTTTAATAATGAGTTAATAAGGATATCAACAATATTGAGAGTATGTAGGGAGGTAGGAATTAAGGATGTATTTGTGGATCTAGGTTTTGCTAGAGGTTTAGCCTACTATACAGGCTTTATTTTTGAGATAGTAGTACCTGATCTTAACTTAAGTATAGCTGGCGGTGGTAGGTATGATAAACTCATAGAGCTATATGGAGGACCCTCAACACCCGCTGTTGGCTTCTCGATAGGTGTTGATAGAACGATGTTAACACTAATTAAAAGAAGGGTAGAATTACCGAGGAGATTAAGGAAAGTAATGTTAATTGCGTTCACCGATAATTATGTAATCGTAGATGAAGTTGCTAGTAAGCTTAGGTCAACAGGCGATTATAGTGTGATGGTTAAATTCACAACAAAGAGTAAGTTAGGTGACGCTATAGGTTTAGCCTCTAGGAAGGGTTTTGATTACGTAGTTATCATTGGTCCTAAGGAAGTAAGTGAGGGTGTTGTTAACATTAAGAATTTACATACTAAAGAACAAAAATCGATAAAACTTGATATGCTTGATCAAGGTATACCTATATAGTTCTTAATTACTTAACTATCTTATGGGTATGCTCATGAAGTTTGAAGAAATATGTGATGTTAGATTACGTAAGGGTATGAGTGTGAGTGACCTAATCGAGGCTTACGAGAAGATTCATGGATTTAATGCATCACATCTAGCTTTTGCTGCCAGAATACTTATAGAAGGTTTAAGGACATCTGATTTAAGATTCTTAGCCTTCACTGGTAACTTAATAGCAACAGGTATTAGAGGTATCATAGCCCAACTAATTGACGAAGGCTTCTTCGACGTAGTTATTACAACTTGCGGAAGCGTAGATCATGACATAGCTAGAGCTTATGGAGGTAAGTATCTCAAGGGTTCCTTCTTTGTCGATGATAGTGAGCTTAGTGAAAAAGGAATTCATAGATTAGGTAATGTATTCATCCCGAAAGAAAGCTATGGCTTAGTAATTGAAAAGTTTACTAAGGATCTTGTTAATGAATTAGTTAAGATCAGAAAGAGATGGAGCATCAGTGAATTATTAAATAAGGTAGGTGAAAAGCTTAAGGACGATATTAACTCCTTCCTAGGTGCAGCTTACAGACGTAACGTCAAGGTTATTGTCCCAGGTATAGTTGATGGTGCGTTCGGTACAGATCTCTTCATAGAGTCACAATTTACTAATCTTGAAATAGATCTATTTAAGGATATGAAATTACTATCTGATCTCGTATTTAAGTCAAGAGTAAGTACCGCATTAATTATTGGTGGAGGTATCAGTAAGCATCATACTATATGGTGGAATCAATTTAAGGGTGGTCTAGATTATGCAGTATACATAACTACAGCAATTGAGTGGGATGGAAGCCTAAGTGGTGCTAGAACACATGAAGCAATAAGTTGGGGTAAAATAAAGCCTAAAGCAAAACATGTAACCGTGTATGGTGATGCCACGATAATACTCCCAATCATTGCACTATACTTAATAGAGAATAAGGATGAGATACTTAAGTGAGCTCGTAAGAGTCCTCAAAAATTATTTTATGCCCTCACTTTAAATGAGAAATATATTGCTATAGTGATCATAATGAACTATCTAATCCTCGTACATAAGGGGTTAAAAACAATTAAGCCTATAGTTAGGCTTAGGTGGGGAGTTATGACTGCACTTAATGTAGAGAAGTTTAGAGAGTTGACGCCATCGGAGTTTTTCTATAGGAATAGGGAGATAGCAGGCTTTTCTAATCCCGTGAGGGCACTCTATCAAACTGTGAGAGAATTAGTTGAGAATGCCTTAGACGCCACAGATGCTCATGGAATCCTACCAAACATAAGAATAGTTATACGAAGAGAAAGTGGTACTAGTAGGGAAGGAATTTACTCAATAATGGTTGAAGACAATGGTATAGGCATACCTCCAAATCATGTACCTCAAGCTTTTGGTCAATTGCTGTATAGTTCTAAGTACGTGCTGAGACAAACTAGAGGAATGTTTGGCTTAGGTGCTAAAATGGCTGTACTTTACGGTCAAATAACTACAGGTAAGGCTGTAGAGGTTGTGACATCACCCATAAACTCAGTAAGGACTTACTACTTTAAGTTAAGGATAGATATTAAACATAATAAACCAATAGTCTTGAAGAAAGCCTCATATCCTAAGATAAATGGTTGGCATGGGACTATAGTTAAACTATACATAGAAGGTGACTGGAGTAGAGCTAGATCTAAAATCTATGAATACTTGAGGAGGACTGCCATTATAGCTCCCTATGCTGAGATATTATTTGAAGATCCTGACGGTAATGTTATATTCTTTGAGAGAAGGACATCTAAGATGCCGCCACCACCTAAGGAGGTTAAACCTCATCCCCACGGTGTTGACATAGAAATGGTTAAAATGATGATTCATAGCTCTTCTGCAGGAACTCTTAAAGAATTCCTGGTTAAGGAGTTCCAATGCATAGGTGAAGTAACGGCATTAAGGCTTATTGAACAGGCAGGATTAAATCCTGATATTAACCCTAAGGAATTAAGTATTGATGAAATAGAGAAATTAGTGAGAGTTATTAGGACGTCTAAAGATATAAGACCTCCCAAGGCAAACCATCTATCATTCCTTGGTGAAGAAATAATAAAGACGGGACTTAAATCAATACTTAATCCAGAGTTTGTTGAAGCTGTAACTAGGAAGCCATCTGTTTATGAAGGTCATTCATTTATTGTTGAAGTTGGTTTAGCTTACGGTGGCGCAATAAAACCTTCTGATAAGCCTATACTCCTTAGGTATGCTAATAAAATACCGTTACTATACGATGAAGGTTCAGATGTGTCCAGGAAGATTGTCGATAGTATTGATTGGTCCTACTATAATGTAACATTTCCTGCACCATTAGTAATTCTTGTTCATATATGTAGCACTAAAATACCGTATAAGGGCGTTGGTAAGGAGTCAATAGCTGATGTACCTGAAATTGAAAGGGAAATTGAATTAGCTATAAGGGATGTAGCAAGGAAGTTAAAGACATACATAGCTAAGAAGAGGAAGGAAAGAGAAGAGGCTGAGAAGGCAGTAGCTATAGCTAAGTACATACCTGATGTAGCTAACGCTCTAGCAAAAATCTTTGAGGATATACCTAGAGAGAAGATTGAGAAGGAATTACTTAAGCTACTAAACAAGAAGCTTAAGACATTTAAGATAACCTCATTAGATAGCATAGTAATAAGTGTTGAGTAGGTGACGATGCATGGTCTATGAATCAAAGATAGATTTAAGAGTAAGGAGGAAAGCATTAGAGAAGCTAAAGGAAAGATTTGGTCAAGTAATTAAGGATATATTAAGTGGTAAACCACCAGTTCTTGAAATAAGGAAAAGAACTTTATCTAACACTATATATGATCCACAACGTAAACTTCTACTTCTAGGTAATGAAGTTCTTCATAGATCATTTCTTGATGCTGGTGAAGCTAAGAAATTCATGCAGACAGTACTTATGGCTAGCATTATTTATGAGGCACTAAAGAACAACGAATACCCTACAATAAGAGATCTCTACTATAGAGGAAAGCACACAATTAGGTATAGAATGATAACATCTGGCAGGATTTATGAAGAGAATACATGGGATGAACAACAAGAATCAGACTCAGTCATTAGGGATATTGAAGTATTTATCGATATGCTTAGAGAGGACATGTTAATATTAAGTAAGGAGAAGGGTAAGGTAGTAGGTAACATGAGAATAAGATCAGGTGATGACATAATAGACTTAAGTAAGATGGGTCACGGAGCGTACGCTATAGAGCCTACACCCGATCTTATAGAGTTCATAGATGTGGATGCAGAATTCGTTTTAGTGATAGAGAAGGACGCTGTATTCCAGCAACTACATAGAGCTGGCTTCTGGAGAAAATATAAAGCAATACTAGTGACTAGTGCAGGCCAACCTGACAGAGCCACTCGAAGATTCATTAGGCGACTCAATGAAGAACTAAAATTACCTATATACATATTGACAGATAGCATACCTGCTGACGAGGTTGTAATAATTAGGGATACAGAGTCAAATATGGTTAGGATAGGGCCTATAGAGACCTTAATAGGTAAGTACTTCAGTAATAAGGATAAGGAGAGAGTATTCATAAACGCTGAAGTCCCTTCATGGAATCCCGAAACAGGCAAGATTGAGTGGCGCAAGGTGGGTTACGCTTATCGTCATAAGATAAAGGACAAGATATTAAGGATAGTAACAAAAGGACGTGGTGAAATAAGAGTTACAAAGGCACATTCACTCTTTGTTTTCAGAGATGGTACTGTAAAGGTTATACCAGCAAAGGAGATAAGACCTGGTGATTACATAGTTATAGCCTCAAGATTACCTTCATTAAATGGTTCAGGAGAGCATCAGATAATTGATGTAGTTAAATTACTTAAAAGGTACTCTAGAAGCAAGTACTCTAAGAGATTTAATTTGTGGAACACTGCTAGAGTTGTAACTCGTGATGGTAGAGTTATTAAATTACGTGAGGTACGTGAGGACACAAATTATGATAATGGTTATGTAACTCTATCTAGGTCTAAGCACTTAATTCCAGCTAAGATAGAACTTGATGAAGAACTAGCATGGTTATTTGGAATCTTTACAGCTGAAGGATCATTAAGTAAAGGCAGATACGTGATATTTAATCTGGGTTCTCACGAACATAAACTGATAAGGAAAATCATTGAGATCATTACTAAGAAGTTCAATGTTAAGCCTAAATTAATAAGCTCGAGAAAAGCAAATCAAATACGCATCGTTATATGTTCAAGAATACTATACATGGTATTTGATAGTTTAGGATTAGGAGGTACAGCGAGATCTAAGTCTATACCTGAGATAATAATAAATTCACCTCGCAACATAATACTCTCATATATTAAAGGATTAATTGATGGGGATGGGCATATAGATAGGTATGGAGACATAATATACTCAACAAGAAGTGAGCTACTATCAAAGCAGCTCTTTAATGTTTTATTATCGCTGGGTGTTCTACCAGCTTATACAAAAAATGGTGAAGATAACATTATAAGAATAGGGAAGTCTATATCCAGAACACCACCAGAGATATACATGTTCCTGACAAGTGAGGAATCAAGCATTAATGAG
Organism: uncultured Desulfurococcaceae archaeon; assembly: GCA_964592745.1. Taxonomy (GTDB): domain Archaea; phylum Thermoproteota; class Thermoprotei_A; order Sulfolobales; family NBVN01; genus CAZAMI01. Next base: position 32,695 of record CAZQFL010000012.1, on the reverse strand, counting down.
AGCTACAGTTATATGAAAAACATAGCTGGAATTGCTGCAGAACCAACGTATGGAATACCAATAAATGATAAACTAAAGGGATTACTCATCAAATATATGAATAAGGGATCCATAAGCTATAGCTCTAAGAACAAAACCATATCTAAGCAAAAGATGCTGAAGCTACATTCACTTACGAGGTCATTACCTGATGATTATGAAATTATAGCTTTCGGTGATGTGGCATTAGTCAAGGTTCTTAAGGTGAGTGAAGAAGATTATGATGGATACGTGTATGATTTCGCAGTTCCTGTAACAAACTCGTTCGTGGGATCCTATGGTGTAGTATATCATAATAGTGATCCTTATGGATGGTACATTTATAGTGTGTTTAAGGTGGGTTCAATAAACCTATCATATGAAAGTTTAAGATTAGCTACACCTGAAGCTAAGTTCCTTGGAGTTAGCATGACCGATGTTTTTGGACATAAAGGATTAGGTAAGCGTCCATACTTAAGTGAGGCTGAGAGAAGAAACTTCATAATTAAGGCAACAGCGAGGGACATTAAGAGGGCTAAGGAATTAATGAATTACACATGGTTCAAAACACCTAGGTGGAAGATAGAAATAGATATCTTCTTAAGCAAGAAAGCTAAGCTAGAGATTGAGGCATTAACGAGCAAAGGCTTGAAATTCCTTATGGACAAGTATTTACCGGAGAAGATACAAACTGGTGACTGGATTGATTAACAGTATAGAATTTTTAAGACCCTATCTGGAGGTTATTGAGAGTAAAATAGACCAGACAATGCTTAAATTCCATTCCAGCTTCAAGGAATACGAAGAATTTGTTGAGGAATCAGAGAAATACTCTTTCAGAGCATTAGTGGTTCCATCCTCTATAGTTGGTTATGTTGCTTCAATAACTAGGTACCCAGTAGTTGGTGTAGTTTGCTTTCCTTATGGATATTGCTCTCTAGCTTCTAAGTTGGAAGATATAAAGGATTGCGCTAGGAATGGCGCTAAGGAAGTTGATGTAGTACTTAATCTTATTAACATAAAGAGTGGAAGCATTACTGATGTTAGGAGGGAGGTTAAAGAGCTGGTTAAAGTTGCTCACGATCATAATCTTGGAATAAAAATAATAATCGAGACAAGTGTTCTTTCAGAGAGTGAAATCACACTCATTTCAAGAATAATTATGGAGGAGGGGGCTGATTACATTAAGACAAGTACAGGTTATGGGTTAAGAGGGGTTTTAATTAAGGATGTAGTCCTAATTAGAAATGCAGTTAGAGATAAAGTTAAGATTAAGGCTGCTGGAGGTATTAGGTCAGCTATAGATGCTGCATTACTATTACATTTTGGAGCAGACATTTTAGGTGCTAGTAGAGGTATTGAGATTAGTGAAGAAGCAAGAAAGTTAGTTAAGAGTTTTAAAAATTAACGTACTGAGTAGCTAAACTACTTTAGATTACTTAAAATTATACGTTTCTTAATGCTTTAATTATGGTGTCTTTAGTCAGTAAACCTAGTAATCTTCCTTCTTTGTCAACTACAGGTAATGTACCTAATCTATGCTTAACCATTATATCTGCAGCTAATGCTAAATCTTCATTTGACTCTATCGTTATTGGATTAGGTGTCATTACGTCTGATGCTAATGGTAATGCATATATTCCCATAATGTTATTGAATCCTTTATCAAGAAAGCCTACTCTTCGAATAAGTCTGAATGTTGAGCTCGCTAATCCACCTATGTTTACGAACATAACATCAGCTTTAGTTATAACTCCGACAACCCTATCCTCATCTACGACCACTACCTTACCTAAGCCACTTTCGCCCATTAAACTAATGACGTAATAAAGACTATGTGTAGTGTGTACCGTAGGTACTCTCTCAATCATGTAATCTGATACCTTAAACTTACCTCGATACTTCTCAGCAAACGCTCTAATGAGATCCATTTTAGTTATTATTCCATGTAGTTTACCGTTACGTTCTATAACAAGTAATGACCCTATATTTCTCTTAAGCATAGCGTAAGCAGCTGCCTTAATCGTTTTTGAAGGTTGAATAGCATAGACAGGACTAGACATGATCTCATAGGCGTAAATGTTAGTTAATGGCTTAATATATCTCTTCTTATTGTAGACTATTCTTACGAAATCACTCTTACTTATAATCCCTACTACACTATCACCATCAACTATGACTACCCTACCTACTCTATGCCTAATCATTAAATTACGTATATGTGCTAAATTGTCATTTTTTGAAGCCACTATAACGGGACTGCTCATGTATGAAGATATCTTAGGCGGCATTGTATCACCATTACTTAGCGAGGAGCCCGTAAAGTATATCCCTTTCAGTAATTATACCTTTAAGGTTACCCTCTTCAACAACTAATGCGTAATCAGTGTTTGCCATCCGCATTCTATCAGTAACTTCACCTATATCCATATCCTCGCTGACAACTAATGGATCTGAAAGCTTTATTTTTGAAAGAGGTATTGCAAGTAACTCACTTAACTTTTTACTACTTAACATTTCGAATACTTCATGCCTCCCTATTAAGTCTATGATATTTATCCAGGTAAGTACACCAACAATTTTACCTTCATTAACTATAGGTAATCTCCTAATACCACTAACGCACATGTCTTCTATTGCTGATCCTAACGTTTTATTGTAATTTGATACAATAACTTCCCTACTCATAACCTCACTAACAGTTATACCTGTACGTGACTTAGCTATATGCTTAATTATTGAGCCCTCACTCACTATACCTAATACCCTATTACTTTTACTATCGATGACGGGTAAAGCACCTATATTATTTAGTATCATTATGCTAATTACTTCATCGATACTAATATTCTCATTAACCACGATTATTTCCTCACTCATAATCTTACGGATTGGTAACTTAATAAAGTCATAGATTGATTCTATATTATGCTTCCTTATAATATCGCTCTTCTCACCAGCTAGTAAGTGTAGAATATCTGTACCACTCACTACACCCTTTAGTTCATCGTCAGTTGTAATAACAGGAACTAATCTTTGATTATATCTACTCATTACTTCACATACGTCAAGTATCGTTGATGCTAATGTAACTGTTGCTATATCTTTAGCTATTAACGGCTCTAACTTTGATATAGCCCTCCTTATGACTGTCTTAAAGTTTGGTTTTCCGTCACTTCTGAGCCATCGATTCCTTTCCTTAATTCTTCTAGGTATGAATTTCTTCATGCGCTCACCTCTTCATAAACTTTAACTCTAAGATTACCTTGGAAACATCACTTCTATCAATTATCCCTACGAGTTTCATCTCATCATTTGTGATGGGTATTCTACCTATGTCCTTCTTAACCATGATACTTAAAGCTTTACTTACATCATCGGTATAATGAAGAGTTATTGCAGGAGATGTCATTGCATCCCTGACCTTAACTCCCTTCCTTGGTCCACTCTCAGATTCTAATTCTATTCTAGTGTAGCCCTTCCTAATGAGGTCATGTTGAGTTACCATTCCGATGACTCTCACATCCTTAGGACTCCTTACTACTGGGAATCCGCTAATCCTTAACTCAGACATTTTCCTCCACAATTTCGAGATGTAATCCTCAGGTAACACAAATTCTACATCCTTAGTCATAATTTTAAATAGATCTAGTCCTAACTTCTCCTTTATTAAAGTTCTATGAATGGTTCTAAGAAATGAAGCTAAGGAGACGATACCTATATATTTATTATTTCTTGAATTGATTACAGGGGCGTACCACTCATCAAACTCTATCATTACTCTAATAACATCACTAACCATTTCATCATCTCTAAAAACTAATGGAGGTGTGTCCATCAAGTCTCTGACCAATGCATTAGATCTAGTTGAGGTTAACATGAGTACATGGGATCTCTTAATCACACCAACAACTTTATCTCCATCGATGACGGGTAACATAGATAGAGCTAAATCACGCATTAATGCTCTAGCATGTGTAACTAAGTCATTAGGTGATAATGTGGGATAGTGAGAATCAACTATACGTTTAACACGCAAACTAGCACCAATATATCTAGCTAGTTCGTACCTAAATTACTTATTTACTCTTAATAAAGATTGGATTCAACTAATAATATGGATCATTTCTTCACATGTATCTTAATTATCCTTGAATTTCCAGGTATCCTTGCAGTAATGTCTTCTAAGCTTAATCTACTTAACCGTGGCTCAGCTTTCTTTACCTTTAGTAAGAACTTCTTAGCTACTTCATTGACGTCATCATCTCCAGGTGCTATAACCATATAAGCGAATGCTCTCTTATTAACATAGTACTCAGGACCTGTGATTATTCTAAAGAACTTATTATCAATTATTTCAATACCTATAGCCAATTCTAGCTTAACATTCTTAATATAATTCTTCTTCCCATAAATCATGAATGAACCTTTAGGTAGGTATTGACCTGGTGGTGCAGCAGTGCTTACTTGATTACCATTAACCCAGAAGACATCTACTGAGGCTAGACCCAACTTCCATGCCTTACTATATGAGGCAGCTAGTACAGCTACTTCATTAAGATCTAAATCCTTTATGGTACACTTATCACTAAATATGATAAATACGGGAGCACCATGTATGTCTGCGTGCATGAATATATCATTATCCTTTAAATATCTCCTAACAATCTTCTCATTCTGCTCAGCATTTCGCCCACCTATAGCTAAGCAGCCATTACTTGTTACTATCCAGTGATAACTCATATACCACTCAATAACCTTTAAGAAAGGCCTCATCTCTGCCTTAACTTTAACTTTCTCTGACAACTTACTTATTTCAGCTTCAACTTCCCTCTTCTTTTCTAATATCTTACTCAACTTTTTCTTTAACGATGAAGCCTCCTTAACTAACTCAAAGTATTGCTTCTTAAGATCATCTCTAATACTTAATTTAATATCTAAACCGTTAATCATTAACTGAACGGTACCTTTCTTCTCATCATAGCTATTAACTCTACAAACGTTAAGTAAGTCTTTAAGCCATCCCTTCTCTTTTACAAATGCCCTACTACACTTAATTATGCTATCAATTAGTTGATAATTCCTACTTAACACATCAATTAATTTCTCAAGCTCTCTAAGCTTGTAGTAAGCTATTGAATAATCTATTAACATATTACTCAACACTTTATTTAGCCTTTCTCTCTCCCTTTCTATATTCTCTATTTCTTTCTTCATGATCATATATGTTGTTAAGGCTCTAAAATACTCGTCTATAGCTTCATTAAATGATTCAAATGCTACAAACCTTGTATTAGCTGGCCATAACCTCTGAGGTATGAAAGGATGAAAGCTTACATAAGAGTTATTCTCACTATAGACTATGACCGGTTCAGGATTATTTATGACGTTAATAATGAACTTTCTGATACTATTTATTATTGTTATTAATTCATCTTGCTCAATATCATTAATATTCTGATTACGTAGCTTATCATCAAGAACCTCATTTACTACCTCTGGTGGTATACCTAAGTACCTAATTAATACGGATCCAAGCTTACCTTTCTTAGGCAATGCTCTAAGTAAGTCATTAATTGATTCAGACAGTATGTCAGGAAATGTAGGTGGTAACATATACTTTAACCCTGTCTTAATGGTTCTGTCTTTAACGTCTAAAGTCTTAGATGTCATGAGTACTCTATAATCCTCATCCGTAATGACTAGTACACCTCTTGGTATTAGTTCTAGAATTAGTTTGATCCTACTTGAGCCTTTACGTAAATCAAAGATAATGATCCTTTCGAATTTATACTGCTTTACTGATGCTATCTGCGAATCTCTAAGGAATCTTCTAAACAACTGTATCTTACCTTTATGTGTTGTCTGTAATGTATACTTAGTTACATTAATTCTACTTCCAGGCTCTACATAAAGCAATATTAATCTTCCATCAACACCCCTAACCTTAAATAGATATTTATCCTCATCGACGCCGTAAACATTTATTATAAATCCATTCTCAAGGCTGCTAGCTATCTCCTTGACAAGCACAGCTACATCTAATGAAGTTAATGACTTCTTGCTAAACTCCTTCACCGATATCACCCTCGATACATAATATCTCACGTGACGAATATCTCTTACAGGAAGCGCTACGTAATTCATGAATTAATTTATTTAATAAGTCATCACTATTACATAATATTGTATAGAGCAATATCGTACTAACAAAATTCTTCCTAATGTAGTTCAGTATTGCATGGACATCATACCAGCACTTAATAACACTTATGAGAGCCACTATATCGACTTTAACATCACCTCTTAGAGGTGGATATGTTAAATCAGCGGCAATTAGCTCTATGATGATATTTAAACTCTCACTTTTCCTCTTGGCTATACTTAACTGTTTAGGAGATAGATCTAAACCTATAAAAAATATCTGCCTATACCTACCTAAGCGATCATCTAGGTATGAAGCTAATTCTGCAGTACCGCAACCAATATCTATGACCTTTAATAACTCATTACTGAAGTTGGTGCTGTATGAATCGATGTCCTTAAATAACATGAAATACTTTAATCTTTGTTCGTTACGATATAGATCATCATAAGTTTCTGATATTGTTTCATACCATTCAAGAACTCTAAAAACCTCCTTATCCTCTATGGATTTACTTAACCTTAAATATATGACCTCATTCGTGTAGCTTAATTTTTTACGATTAATGCTCTTCATATTATTGCTACCTGAAACTTTACCTATGAATTACGGTCATGAATATATCATAAATTACTACCCACACTATGAATTGGAATGCATAGAACATTATCAATCCCTTAGTAAACATCTCCTTAGTTGATGCTTCAGGGATTAGCACCTTATAGATAATTCCTGCAGGAATGAAATTCAAGAAGTATATTACTAAGAGCATATAGGGAGTTGTGTTTAAGACTATACTCATGATTGCTAATATGACTCCTAGTATTAAACCTGATAGCATACGTACCTTAATACTATCAAGTTTTAAGCTCAAATCTTTCACCATTATAGTCTCTTTGGATTACCCTGCTAACTACTTCAATTTAAATCATTTAAGGATTTCCTATTAAGAATTCATTACATAGTGCTCTTAACGTACTGTAATGTTCTTTAAATACTTCAGTACTGCAATTAGTAATTACGTAATCATGAATTTCGTTTACGGACATTAGTATTAACTTAAATTTTTCAACAGGCTTATTCACTACGTAAAGACTTACTACATTCCTCTTTAAATTGTATAATCCTATTACGTTATGTTTACCGTACTTCACTATAAACCTATACCCATCATAAGCTTTAACTAACTCACCCCTACTTCTAGCAAGTTTTAAAACTTTATTTTTATCGTCATCATTTTCAATCACTATGTGGAGTCTTACAAAACCTAAACAATAGTTACATAAGTTTATAACATCATTTATTTGAGGACAGATATTCTTTTTAAGGTTATGATTAAGTATTATTAAAAACTCATTAGTCTCTTGATTAAACGTTCTAATCCTCCCATTACAAACATTAACAAGCCTTGTGAATGTAGTGTAGAGTGGCTTACCAAGCACTCCTTGGAGCTCAACTATTATATTGCAACGCATGCCTCAGACCTAACGTAGATTAAGTCTGGAAGCTATTAATGCAATTAATTAGTGAGGATTAAATAGGTAAGTACCTTAACAAGTATGTGAGGAGGTATCTAACCATGGTGAAGGAGAGATATGAATGTATAGTATGTGGAAGGAAATTCCCTAAAGGTCAAGGTGTCGTGATAGATATTGGAGGAAAACTCTATACATTCCATAGCAAGAGTTGTGCGTTAAAATTTCTTAGAAGAGCCATTGAAGAAATAGAACCCTCACATATAATTAAAGCATTCGATAAAATTAGTAACGAGTTTAGGAAGGAACGAGAGGAAAGGCAAGCATTAAGAAGTAAGTCAATTTAACAGTATGATAATAGATATAAGGGTCTTACCGATACTAAATAATGGAACTTGATGATGAATGTGGCGGTCTCGGAGAGATGAAGACTTAGGGCCCTCTGAATCTACCTCTTTACTTTATGGACTTCATCTTAGGTAGAGTAACGCCTCTTTGACCCTGATACTTACCCCTATACGGTCTAGTTATTGGTGTAGTAAGCTTTGCGAATACCACATGAAGGAATCTCATACCGACAGTTAGCTTTAGCGGGAATGACGTACTAAGTATCTCTATGGTTAACTGACCTTCGAAACCTCCATCAATTATTGTTGGAGGCATCATTATACCAAGCCTTGCAAATGTACTCCTAAGTTCGACGAACCCCATTAATTCAGGGGGTACTGCTATATATTCTAAGGTGTGTAGTAAGTAACGGGTATTAGGCTCTAAGACTATGAAGTCGACAGAGTCATAGCACTCGTAATACTTACTAACATCAACACCTTCAGATATCTCTAACATCTCATTACTATCCAATATTTTACAGTAGCTACCTCCCAACCTTAAATCAAGTCCGTTTTCTCGAATGATTTTCTCATCAAAGGGTTCAACTTTTAACCTACCACTCTTAAGGTACGCTCTTAAATCGAAGTCCGACAGTATCATGGCTATATACCTCTTTCACAACCCTTTTTAACCATTTTAGGTAATTCAGGAATTATTTTAGAAGCTTCATTAATCATTCCTTTAACGACCTCCCTTATTTCCCATTGAGCTTTAGGTGATAATCTCAAACAAGCTATATGTATCAACTCTCTTAGATTAACAGTCATTATTATCTTAGTAGTTGTTGCTTGAGGTAGTATATATCTAGCATCCTCATAAGGTACTCCAGCATTAATGAATTCCTCATATACACGGTAAAGTTCCTTGACTTTACTTACATAGATATCCTCTAATCCTTTCTTAATAATGGTTTCAGGTACTACATAATCCTTCTCTGCAATGGAGTATCTTTGAGATTCCTGTGTATAGCTAGCTATTCTATGTCTTACTAGTTGATGTGATGTAACCCTACTTATACCCTCTATGAGGAATGTAAATACTACATGTTCAAGGACGCTTGGAAAGTCTACAGCCTTAATTAACCATTCACTAACTTTATCGTCAGGATAATCCTTAAGGTAATATTCATAACTCTTTTTAAGTAAAGCGCCTGAGGATGTCTTTATAGCTAAAACTATAATTCTTCTAGGATCTATATTATTGCCTGATGACCAGCTAATTAACCTAACTTTAGGCTGCATCGCATCTACCCGTATCTGACTCGCTATGAAGGTTTAATTTATAGTTTACAGCAAATAAAGCTTAAGCCCTAAGCTATGTCCTACACTTCCTTCTATACTCCTCTTTAAGATTTCTCTCGATAATTTCTCCCTCAGGCTCTAATTCACGAAATGTCTTTGTGTAGTACCTAAATATTCTTACCTTATTACTTAACCAACAATCAGGTTCTAAGCCTGCCTTTAGGCATGTCTCAGATAGGAATGTCTCCTCGTCCCAACAGTAATCTACCGGAACTTCAGGCAGTAGTAACCCCTTATATATGCCGTAATCAACCATTAATCCATCTCTACCTATAGCTACTTCCTTTACTAACTCGATACCCTTCCTATTTACTTCTTTAGGCTCAGACAATACTGAAACCTCTATTATGACTCTACCTAGCTCTTCAATGCTCATCGGAGGAAATCTAGGATCTTGTGTTGCAGCTGCTATAGCTGCGTTAATCACGTTCTTAACTAATGGTTCAAATGCTTGAGTATACCCTATACATCCTCTTAATTCATTACTTGGATACTCTAATATAGTAACAAAGGACATACCAAGTCTGAAGAGTTTTTCCGGGGTATTAGGTGGGGGCTTAATAACCTCTCCACTTCTTAAGTAAGCCTCGATAGCTTTCCTGGCAAGTTTAACTAGAAAGACTCCATCTATAGTAGATATTTCATTGGGATCTATGACCTCCCCCATCTCTAACACCTCTCCGTAGATTTGTTGATTTAATACTAATTACATTTTTATTAACTTTCTCTATAATTTCATTTATGGTTTTCCAGTGATTACCTTGCCAGTAAATCTTACCACACTTAGGGCATTTCCAGAATTTATCGTATTTAGCTCCAACACTTGGTGGTACAAATGATAAAGCTTCAGCCTTGGTTATTATAACTAAAAGAGTATTACAGTACGGACATCTAGTCTCCTTTTCCTTAAACTTAACTTCTATACCTGTCTTAAGGCTTATCTTAGTAAGTACATCAACTATCTCTGTGGAGTCTATTAAAATAGCTCTTAAGCCTCTCTTTCGAGCTCTCCTTACTAAGCTTATGTCCCTAGTTAGAATTACCCTATCATCTCTCTCAGCAATTCTTAAAATTTCATGATCTTTAATACTCCTAGAATATAGCGTATCATAACCTAGCATTCTTAACCATCTCGCTACATCACCGAGCATGCTATCCGCGATAAACTTCATTATACTTCACTCTAACTACACTTAATTACATCCTTTATTAATCTTAATTTAAGGACGAGACTATCTTTATTAGCAGGTCTAAGCAAGTACTTTATAAGGGAGCTATCCTAATAGTGAGGGGGTAATTATGAGTAAGGCGAAGGAGGAAGTAAAATGTGTTGGTGTCGTTCTTGGATATAGGAGAGGATCTAATACACAATACGTTAACCAAGTATTGATTAAGATATTCTCACCAAACATTAAGAATGTATCTAGTTTAATAGGTTCTAAAGTAATTGTTAGAGATAAATACGGTAATGAATATAGAGGAAAGATTATTAGAGCTCATGCAAGAGGGCGTAATAACGTAGTCATAGCGGTATTTAACACAAACCTACCCGGACAGGCTATTGGAGCTGAAGCATTAATAATTTGAGCTAATGTTATTAGACTTTACTACGACTCAATGCGACTTCCTCTTCAATCCTTCTTAATTGCTTCTTGTACATTTCCAGTAATTCATGAACGGTTGTTGCATCTTCAGGTCCTTTATCATCCCTAAACCTTATGAATCTTGGGAACCTTATAGATATGCCAGCGCCTTTCTTTATCATATCTTTACAACATGTATGTATAGGCGACAACGTTAACTCGGCTCCTATAATCTCAACAACTATTGCAGGTGTTAACCATACGTCAGGCTTCATTATTGAGTCAACTCTAGGATGTTTATGTGGTATTATGTAAGGTTTAAGTATTTCGTTAAGTCTAAGTAAATCTTCGTCAGTGAAACCTGAACCAACCTTACATACCGTTCTAAACATATCATTATCAGGATCATAAGCTGCCACCAGTAATGCTCCATACTTACCGGCTCTCCTACCCCTACCGGCAAAGGCTCCAACAACGACGAGATCTACTGTATCAGTCATTTCGCTCTTGTAATCTCTCTTATACTTAATCCATAACCAACCTCTAGCACCTGCTTGGTAAATTGCTTGCTTATGTATGGCCTTAACCATCACGCCTTCAGCGCCGTCCTCTATGGCTTTTAAGAAGAATTTCTCGAGTTCATTAGGATTATCAGTAACTATATGTTCAGCTATTCTGAAGGTATCGGTTTCATTGATAATCTTACGTAGAACTTCTCTACGCTCAACTATGGGTTTAGTTGTTAAATCTTCACCTTCATTGTAAAGTACGTCGAAGAGGTAGACAGCTACTGGGTAATCTTTTATGGCCTCATGTATGTCATGCTTTCTCTTCCTATGCATGAGTTCTTGGAATGGCTTCATTTCACCAGTATCTGGATCAATAGCTACTATCTCACCTTCGATAATTGTTTCATCACTCTTAACATTATTTAGTACCATTTCAACAACATCAGGGTATTGATGCGTTATGTTTTCAAGTCTCCTTGAGTAAATCCATACCTTATCTCCCCTCTTATGTATTTGAGCTCTCTCACCATCATATTTATACTCAACTAATGCTTTACCGCCAACCTTACTCATTATTTCGTGGGGATTACTTAGCCTCTCAGCTAGCATCGGTCTGATAGGTATGCCAACTTCAGGCTTTATCTTAGCGATGGACTTTATACCTTCACTAGCTAATAACTTAGCTATATTACCTAGGTCAGCACGTATATTGTATGCTCTCTCAATTATCTGTCTATAAGCTTGAGAGCCCCCATACACTATAGCTAAAGCATCCATTATTGTTGCGTCACCTATACCAAGTCTTAGCCTTCCTTCAATGAATCTAACTAAGTATCTAGCCTCTAAAGGTGTTGCATCAGCTATGAGTCCTGCTATTAAGTTTATCTTAATGTCTCTACTACCTTCACCGGTTGCTAAAGCTACCTTAGTTAACGTATTATAGACTCTCTCAACAGTTAGCTTAACTTGCTTTGTAGGTGTAACTAAGAACTTAGCTAGTCCTGTGGCTCCACCAACACTTGATCTTTGCTTTAAGTACTCGGCAGCTTTACCTAAATCACCAAATTTCTTATATAATGATTCAACTTCAGATTCACGTGCTCTAACAGCTTTAGCTATAGCTTTAATAAGTAATTTCTCACCAACACCTAACTCGGGCATACCTTTCCAGTCAGGCCATAATTTTCCTTGAATGAGATATACTACCTTATCTATCAATTCCTTAGGTGTTTTCCTAAATAAGTCAACTAATGCTAAAGTTAATTGAGTCCTACTAGTTATTCTTTCAATTCTATCAAATGTCTTAGCAAGTATCGATAACTCCACTTTACCCCCTGAAGACATACTTTATCAAAGTTAATTAGTTATTAAGTGTTAGGGTAATCACTTAAGTAATTAAAACTTAAATTTACTAATACGAGACTTATCATGCCAATGATGAGAACCCGGCAAGAAGGTTATTGATGCCTTATCAGTGTTACGCTGAGGTCAAGTTACTTTCTATGAATTTCCCTCCATAAATATCTGAGAGCTATCTCCAACTCCTTCATTAATGATTTACTATTAATGCCTCTAATTACTATTTCAGTGACATAGCCCTTACTTTCCTTAACTTCAAAATCACCTAGTTCTCCTAAGTCTTTCTTATCCTTAAGTAGCTGAATTAGGAATGAATTTAGTAGTGTATTATTTGATGGTATTGACTCACGTAGTATGATTCTAATACTATCTCTAAGCTTAACTATGTTTGCTACTATATCATTACCTATAGCAATAACTTTAACGTTATCGGGACTTAGTACTCTTTCTCTCATTTCTTCTTGGACATGTTTACCGCTTATCTCCATGAGTAATTGCTTGTATATATTTAATTCTCTTTCTAATTCCCTAATTCTCCTCTTCAAGAACTCTACAATTTCCTTCCTACTACTTACTTCATTAGCACCATTACCTTCATTTCCTCCTGCAATCACAATTAATCACCTATTGCTTAATGAAATCAAGTAACGTAAGTCTCCTACTTTCACTCCTAACCTCATTTAATGCCTTGACTATGAGCCTAAAATCATTTTCTAATGTCTCTCTCAACTGAGGATTATAAAGTGCTGCAGCTGGGTGATATGTAGGTATTACCTTAACTTTAAAACCGAGCCTTAAGTTAATCTCGTATACTTTACCTCTAACCTTACTAACACCTAACCATTTCTTACCACCTAGAGATTCAAATATGTACTTACCTGCATGATTACCTAGTGTGACTATTACCCTAGGTTTTACTAGAGATATTATTGAGTCTGTATGTATAGAGCATGCCTTAATTTCCTCATCCTTAGGATCTCTATTATTAGGGGGTCTACACTTGACTACATTAGTTATGAAGACTTCAGCTCTCTTCATATTGATATTCTCTAAGAGCTTATTTAGTAACTGACCTGCTGCACCTACAAATGGTCTTCCCATCTCATCTTCTCTTCTACCCGGGGCTTCACCTAAGAAGAGTATCTCAGCATTTAACGAACCCTCACCAGGTACTGGATTTCTTCGGTACTTATGTAATGGGCATAAATCGCAAGTTCTAATACGCTCAACTATTCTTAACCATATACTCTCCTTATCCTGCATGCACTACGCCAAAACTCTCTCCTCAACTAAGGCATTAAAATTTATTAAAATTTCCTTATGTTGAAAACTCATAGCTTAGATTTTTAAATTCCTTACTAACCATTTGAAGTAGGTGTCTAGTGTGGGGTTAAAGAAGGGTAAGTATGCTTATGTGAAGATAAGTGAGGGTAAATATGTTAAGGTTAGAGTATTTAAAGGTAAAGCTGATAACGTCCCTGATAAATACATAGTAGTTGGGCCAATAGTTAAGAAACCTCCATATACAGCTAAGGTGATAGATATACTTGAGTTACCTAAGGAAGTAGCTGATAAAATACTTAATGATGTATACATGATCACTAAGTAAATGAGTAAATATTTGCACGTTCTATGAACTCTTACTCTTTGGTACTGCTATAATCAGTTCTCTACTCTTATCTACAATACTAATTACACCCTTCTCCGCTAACATCTTTATCAACTTCCTAGCAACGGATACCTTAACGTTTAATGCTGACGCCAATGATGAGGGTGTAATCAAATCCGCGTTTCTAACTGTTCTTTCAGCCCTCCTAATTAGTGAATCATCTATTAGTGAAGGTAATACCTTTCTCTCTTCTCTAGGCTTCCTGAATAACTTAGCCTCTTTCTTCCTCTGCTTATCAAGTGCTGATAATGGTTTCTTAGGCTTACCTCCACCCATAACTAGCACCACTACTTCAACACTAACTAAGAAATTAAATTTTTAAATAACTACTCACCTAGAACCACCAATAACTCCAAAGCATAGACTAGAAGGAGAGTAGGTGACACCAGTTAGAGACTTGTAGATTTTTTAAGCTTCCTACATAATTTAGGTTAAATAGTGGTGTAGATTATGAGGTTAGTAACAGTAAAAATACCTGAGATTTATCTTGAAGGCATAGATGAACTTGTTAAATTAGGGAGGTACTCAAGTAGGTCTGAAGTCATAAGAACAGCTATTAGGGATTTATTAAGGAGGGAGTTATGGTCAAGTAGAATTGAGAAGGAGGATGAGTTCAATGATTATCCACGAATACTAAGGAGATTAACAATAAAAAGAATAAGAATTTCTTAACCATAGAGTATATCTCTTGTTACTCAAGCCCTCTTTAACAATTTTCATAGAATTATAGTTGTACTTTGAAGTCTTCCTTTATCTACATCTTTGAGTGTTTAACGATGTGATATACTAAAAGTCGTAAATTTTCCCCGATGCTAATAAGTGTCATTCATGAGTCTACTTTGCTTTAAGCTAGAGACTTTACTTATAATTATTTAAAACCTGATTACTATAGTTTCTTGGCGATGAGGAGGGCTGGTATTGCTGAGTAGTGAAGACAGGCACCAGAGCCGAGCCACCATTAAGGAGGGTGATGATGTTTTAATATATATCGATGAAAAGAGGTATAGAGTAGTTAGGGTTAGAAGCAATGAGTACTTTAACTCCGATAAGGGTTCACTAAACTTAAGTAATATAATAGGTAAGGAGTGGGGTGATGAGGTCGAACTTAGTACGGGGTCTAAAGCTTTAATTATGAGACCACTAATTATCGACTACTTTGAAAGAGGTCTTAAAAGAGTTACTCAAGTAATTTATCCTAAGGACTTAGGTTTAATGCTTATCCTAGGTAACGTAGCAACAGGTTCTAAGGTACTAGAGGGTGGTGTAGGTACAGGTTTCTTAACGATAACATTAGCTAGGGTGGTTGGTGATGAAGGACACATATATGCTTACGAAATTAGAAAGGAATTCATAGATGCAGCAATAAGTAATCTGAGAAGGTTAGGATTAGAAAGTAGAGTAACTATTAGACACGGTGATGTACGTAAAGATGTAAAGGAGTCTAATCTTGACACAGCATTTCTGGACATACCCGATCCATGGAATGCGTTAGACACACTCAGGAAGGCACTAAAACCAACTTCACCAGTGATTGTTTTCTTGCCGACAGCCAACCAAGTAATTAAATTACTTAAGGCATTAAGCAATAAGAGAGCAGCCACTGATATACGCATCTATGAAACTATGCTTCGTGAGTACATACCAGACCATGAAGCTCTAAGACCTAAAACCACAATGATAGCACATACAGGCTATGTGGTATTCTTCAGAATTCTTAAGTGAGAGATCAGCTCGGGGAGTTTTAATCACCCATCATCCCGTCTTGAGCTCATCACAACTCATACATAAGAGTTACTAGGGTGATTTTAAGCTTTAAAAATATTGTTTTAGTTATTAGCATTAGAATTTATCTTACAACTATACTTGCCATTCACCATCCTTAATTATTATACGTCCGTCGACGTAAACAGTAGGTTTTGTTATTATACCGTCGATATGTATTCCTGCCTTAACTTTACCTCCTATAGTGCTGTTATCGCCTAAGGCTATGTGAATTGTCTTATACACCTTTTCATCCATTAGAACGTTACCTACAATCTTAGCACCCGGATTTGTACCTATACCGAATTCCGCGATATTAAATGCCTCCTTCTTCCCTACAGACTTAAGTATTTCCTCAAGCTTCCTGGCTTCATCTCCACCTTCAAACTCTACTGCAAATCCATCTTTCACCGTCACCTTTACGGGTGTAGTGATCTTACCTATCCCAGCTATTGCTCCATCAAATACTATGACGCCATTTGCTGTACCCTCAAGAGGTGCTACAAATACCTCACCAGCAGGTAAGTTGCCAAAGGCTCCTTTCTCGGTCAGTATTCCCGTATCAGCTAAGAACTTCCTACCCTCAACACTAAAGGTTATATCGGTACCTAAGGGTGTTGTAACTCTAATCTCCTTCGCTCCTTCAAGAGCCTTCAACATTCTATTACAATAGTCCTTAACTATATTATAATCAACGCTCATGCCATCAATGAATATGTCCACGGTTATTGTCGGCATTGTCGCTCCTCGAACACCTAATTCAGTAGCTTTCTTTCTTGCTTGTGTATGAGTTAAACTATACTTTGTTGGTGCAACGAAGACGTCAACATATTTCCACATCTCAGCAATCGGTTGTGGAGGTTCCTCACCATGTCTAGTTCTAGGCTTCATAACTACATATATAGTTTCAGCACCAACCTCCCAACCAACATCAGCAATGACTCTACCTATTACTTCAGTCTCTATATCTGTTATTACTAGGAATTTCTCACCAGGTTTAACTCCGAGACATGTCTTAACAGTAACCTCAGCAGCTTTCTTTAACTTTTCCCTTAAATCCGGTGACAGAGTTTGTAAGGACATAATATCTCCTCAAAAACATACCTACGTAGAATAAAATAAAATTTAATTAACTAAGTAATTAAGAATGCAGATATATCAAAGAGTACATTAAAAGTAATAAGCTTAAATTTCACTCCGCAAACATCTTAGGAGTTACTTATGAAACCTTTATCAATTTAAGACTTAAAAAGATATTGTAATGCGTGCAACGTTCTTAGGTAGCAGTAGTAGAGGTTCTCTGAGAATGGCAATGGCTTAAAGCTTGTTGATGAGGTGGCTGATAACGATTACATAGTTACAGCATTAGCGGTATACTTCAAAATAACATTTCCTGTCGCAGTTACCTTATTTATCATAGGGTGGATAATGCTAATCTATGGAACATACGCATTATTAAGGTTAAGTAAAGAAGCTAAAGTACCTCTAGCAGTCTAAAGCCTATATCATCCCCTAAAACAATAACTTTTTACTCATTATTTGCTATATATAAGTACTCATCCTTAGTTGAAGGTAAGCTTAACTTTCCTGACATCCATAGACATAAATAATAGCACTTCTCAATTATAGTGTAATCTCTACTAACAAATGTAACACTAAACTCCATACAAGCTCTATATTTTGGAAGCTTCATATATCTCCAACATTAAAAGCTTCCGTAAGTATTTACTCTTTAATATATGGCTTACCTAATGCTGGAGGAATTCTTGTTCTCCTGAAGAATATTGAGACAACAGCTAACGTACCTAGGTAAGGTATTATCTTAAAGAGATAAGCTAGTGCTGGTTGAAGGCTTACTATACTTAAGTGTATAGCTAACGCATCAAAGAATCCAAAAATGAAAGCACCAAGTATTGCTGTTAATGGGTTCCAGTTACTAAAAGCTACATTAGCTAATGCTATGAAGCCCCTGCCGGCTGA
Source organism: uncultured Desulfurococcaceae archaeon (assembly GCA_964592745.1). Taxonomy (GTDB): domain Archaea; phylum Thermoproteota; class Thermoprotei_A; order Sulfolobales; family NBVN01; genus CAZAMI01. The sequence continues at coordinate 14,505 of CAZQFL010000012.1, read as the reverse complement.
GATCTCCTTAGTGAACTGTCCCACCCAATCTATCGATAGGTAGGAACCACCAAGACCTGCTAGGGAAGCACCAATTATTGTGGCTAAAAGTCTAGTCCTCAATACATTTATACCCATAGCTTCAGCAGCCTTTGGATCCTCACCACAAGCTCTTAATCTCAATCCTAGACCGGTTTTATAGAGGAAATACCATACAATAACCGCTACAGCAATCGATGTTGGTACCAATGGGGATACAGCATGTCCGAATACTTTAAGCTTAGGTATGGTTGATACTGAGGGTGAATTACCGAAGGTCCCCCAAATGGTTACTAATGCTATAACACTCATTCCATAGGCAAATACGTTAAGACCGACACCAGCAACTATTTGATCTCCTCTTAGGTAAGTACTTATTAATCCATGAAGGGAGCCTATAGCCATACCCGTAACAACACCCGTGAGTAATGCTAATCCTAAGTTATTAGTAAAGTAATTAACAATCGTAGAGGTTAATGCTGACAGTAAGAATATACCTTCAATACCTATATTAACAACTCCGGATCTCTCATTAATTATCTCCCCAATAGCACCTAGTAGTAAAGGTACCATTGATGTAAAAGCCAGAAATACTAAATCAATAAGACTCTCAATGATCTCCATGAGCTATCATCCTCCTAGCTCTTAAGTAACTTAACGCCATTCTGTAGACATACGGTAGCGCTAGAGCCATAATTATTATACCGCTTAATGCGTCAGCTACTTCCTTAGGCGCGTTAAGTACCATTTGCATTGATTGACCACCAATTATTAGCATCGAGAAGAATACCGACGAGAATACTATACCTATCGGGTGCCCTCTACCCATCAATGCTACACCTATGCCATCAAATCCCATACCGTACATAGTCGTTAATAAAGTGTCTATGTAGTAGGTGAAGCCTAACACATTAAGAGAACCAGCAATACCCCCGAAGAACCCCCCTAAACACATGGCATATATCATGGCTCTTTCGGGATTTAAGCCAGCATATTTGGCTGCTTTAGGTGCTAAGCCTGAAGCTCTAATTTCAAAGCCTATCTTAGTGTGATAAAGTACAAAGTAAGCCAGTAATATGAAAACTAATGATATAGGAAATATTATGTGTAGTTTGAAGTCACCAATACTTATGAGTCCTAGTCTAGCACTTTGAGGTACTTTTATGGATTCGTGTGGTGCTAATGGATCATAAAAAGTGTTTGTTACTAAATATATGGTTAAGTAGTACAGTGTCCAATTAAGCATTATGGAAGAAATAACTTCATTAACACCCCTATAAACCCTTAGGACAGCAATGAAAAGACCCAGAGTCAAGCCAGCAATACCTCCTGCTATTAGAGCTAAGAACAAATTTCCAGTGTATATAGCTGTTAGCAATGATACTAGGCCACCTAAGTACATCTGTCCTTCACCACCAATGTTGAATAGACCAGCCATTAACGGTATCGAGAATGCTAGACCTGTCATCATTATGAATGTTGCTCTACTAAGTAGGTAATCAAGATCGGTGAATCCTCCACCAAGGAGTAAGGTTATACCCTTACCCGGGTCAAACCCGAGAGTATATAGGAGTAGGGTGGCAATCCCTATACCTAACGCTATCGATCCACATACTTCAACAGCAATTACTACATACTCACTTAATCTCCAACCCCTTAATAATGAACTTAATTTATTCAACCTTAACACCACCCATTAAGAGACCCAACTTCTCTAAGGTGAAGTCCTGAGGTTTACCTATAGCCATGATTTTACCTTCATAAATTACAGCAATTCTGTCACTAAGCTGTAATATTTCATCTAAGTCTGAAGATATTAACAATATTGCAACACCCATTTCTCTAAGCTTAATAAGTAATGATCTAATGTATTCTGTGGCACTAACGTCAAGCCCGTGAGTAGGTTCTGATGCAACTATTACCTTAGGTAACACAGCAACCTCACGACCAACCATTAATTTCTGCTGGTTACCACCACTAAGATACTTGACAGGTGTGTTTAACGATTCAACCACAACATTAAATCTACGTGTTAAACTACCTGCAAACTCTCTAGCCTTACTCCAGAGTATAGTAGTACCTTTACCTACAAAATCCCTTAATTTAGTTAATATTGAATTACTAATTACATTTAAGTCTAAAATTAAACCAACGCTTCTAGAATCTGGGATGTAGGATAGACCTTTACGGTACCTTAAATATGGTGGTAAGTTAGTTATATCTTCATTCTCTAGTAGGATCCTCCCTCTAATGACAGGTCTTAAGCCGGCTATTGCTTCAGCAAGTTCTCTTTGACCATTGCCCTGTATTCCTGCAATACCTAAAATTTCACCTTTCTTTAAAGTTAAACTTATACCTCTTACTGCATCTAAGCCTCTATCATCTTTAACCCATAAATCCTCAACAACTAATATAGGCTCCTTAGGGCTTATAGGGGCTTTCTTGAGTCTTAGAAATACCTCACGACCAACCATCATTTTAGCAAGGTCAGCCTCATTGACTTCCCTAGTATCAACTACACCTACAACTCTACCCTTTCTTAACACTGTTACTCTATCGGTTATCCTCTTAACCTCCTTAAGCTTGTGTGAGATAAATATTATTGTTATACCTAATCTTTTCAATCTAATTAATGTTTTAAATAATTCCTCAACCTCAATAGGTGTTAGAACAGATGTTGGTTCATCAAGAATAAGTATCTTAGCATTCCTCATTAATGTTTTAAGTATTTCAACTCTTTGTTGAACACCTATAGCTAGACCCTCAACCTTAGCGTCTAAAGGTACTTCAAAACCCACTTTACTCATTATTTCATTAGCTAATTTTCTTACGTAATCTATTGAGATACCTTTCTTTATGCTTGTAAGTGAGAGATATAGGTTCTCCAAGACAGTAAATGAAGGTATTAATGAAAAGTGCTGATAAACCATACCAATACCGTTTTTGACCGCATCCCAAGGTCCTCTAAAGCTAACCTTCCTACCAAAAACTCTTATTTCACCCCTACTAGGTCTTATCTCACCATACAGAATCCTCATCAATGTTGTCTTACCAGCACCATTTTCTCCAAGTAATCCGTGAATTTCTCCCTTTCTAACACTAAAGTCGACTCCACGTAAAGCTATTGTACCATCAGGGTAGACCTTCCATACATTTCTCATCTCTACAGCTAGTTCGCTCATGAATTGCACCTATCAAGTTACCTAGCTATAAATGAAGTTAGAAGAGAAAAAGTCTTAGTACTTTTACGTTGAATTACTCTATACTGCCCTTAGCTAATGCAGCATTAAGATTTCCTCTCTCTAACTCCTTTATTATTGCTAAGTACTCATCATGTGTCGTTGGAGTCTTAAATACTATCTCACCTTTTAGTATCTTCTCCTTAAGCTTATTAACGAGCTCCCATACGTAATCCTTAATGTATTTCTTCCTTAACTCATCAACTATCTCGACAACTTTATCAGGTGTTAGGTCCTTAGATAATCTACCAGCATTAGCTGCTTGCTCAGCAAACCATCTAACACCATCTAGATCCCAAATACCTACACCGCCTTCCTTAAGTCCGAGCGTTATTATGCCGCCCTTCCACGTACCTGTGACGACCATCTTGATTGCGGTATATACAGCGACATCAACTCTCTTAGCACCGCTTAGTGGTATATGGTAAGGATCAATCCACTCTTGTGAAGCATCCTGACCTATGGCGAAGACGAGTTCGCCTCTTTCTTTATGCCATTCCTTTACAGCCTCAAACGCACCCAGATGTGTGGCTCCAGCTAAGCCGTAAACTACCTTCGCACCTCTCTCTAGTAACTGCATAGTGTATTGCTTGCCTACAGCTGGGTCTGTGAACGTTCCTGTGTATACCCAGAGGAAGTTAACCTTCTTACCAGTCATCTTCTCAAAATACTTAACGCCAAAGAGGTAACCTATGTGGAATTTCCATAGTGGAGGTATGTCCATACCAGCTAAAGCAGCTACAGTATCACCTCCAAGGGCGTAGGCCATACCTGAAGCTATTATACCTATTAATGAAGCACACTCTTGCTCCCTGAATAGTATATCAACTTCATTAGGTCTCACAACACCCGTTGTAGCATCTATTAATGCAAACTTTTGTTCAGGGAATTTATCAGCTGTCTCATTAAGTGGAGTGGTCCATAAGAACCCAACAAGTACTAGTAAGTCATATTCTTTAGAACTCGCTAACTTCTCAAGTAGAGGTTTCATGTCAGCTAATGACTTAGGTGTCAGGTATGTAACCTCAACACCTAACTCCTTAGCTGCTCTCTCAGCTCCTAACCATGCCATATCATTAAAGCTTAGATCACCTCTACCACCAACATCAAACAATATAGCTACTTTGAACTTCTTAGTAGGAGGCGTCGCGGTTATGGTAACGGTTTTAGTCACAGTTATAGCCTTTGTTACAGTAGTTGTGACAGTACCTGTAGCTCCGGCAAATACCGTTGTTGTCTCAGTTATAGTGGACGTTATAGTCACAGTAGATGTTACTACACCCCTGGGTACAATAGCATATACTATACCTGCAACAATTGCAGCAACGATTATAGCTGTAATCACTACAGCTAGAGGTGTCGAGATACCTCGATAAGTCATGTTAATACCCCAAGTACCCTATGAAATAAACATTTATAAGGATGCGTTAAGTTTGCTATGTCAAAGAAGTACTCATAGGAAAATAGGTATGTTTACTTAACTGATGCAATTATTACACATCCTAGATAAGTAATAATTTTAAACTTCAACACAAGAAAGGTTAGGTAACACATGTCGTTACTAGCTATCTTAGCAATCATAGGATTACTCATAGGATTACTTTACGGTGTCATAGTAAAAAAGAGTTTATTAATAGGTATAGTAGCTGGTATTGCCTTAGCGATCCTATTTCCTATAATCTTCATCATAGCTACGTTCCTGTTAGCAATAGTAATAATTATTGCCATAACTTTACTCATAGCAGGTATACTAAAGGTTATTTAAGGTCATCAAGGAAGAGGGTGACGATTTTTAGGAAGTTAGGATTATGGCAAATATCAATGAGAGTATTATGAGTGCAGATCCTATAACACCTCTTCCTGTAATCCTTTCCTTAAGTAGCTTAACAGACATTATCTGAGATAACATTGGCGTGAGTGCGGTTATTAATGATGGAACCATAACACCTAGCTCCTTAAGTGCTAGAGTAAACGTCACAAACCCCACGAAGTATGATGTAAAACCTGAAATAACAAGTACAGTTAAGGCTCTTTTAGTTACCTTAACCACTTCATTAACACCTAAACCTAAAAGTAAGGGTGTTAGAAAGAACACTCTTAAACCAGCAACTGTAATAGGGCTTTCACCCATGAAGTTGACTAAATATGATATCATTATAGTACTTATAGACCAAGCTACTGCTGCATTATAAGCCAACATAATACCTCTACGATCAAATATCAATTTCTCATCACTAACTAATATGTAAAGACCTAATAAAGCTATAGGTGTTAAGTATATTGCTTGAAATCCCCTCATATCACGGAGAATTATGGCATTAAGTATTTGAGATATGAGTATGTACTGATAGGAGAGTAACGTAGCAAAACCAGCACCAAGTCTATCAATACTAAGTATAAACGATATATCACCTAACCCTGGACCTATTAAAGCCGAAGTTATGATTAGCAATAATGCATAAAGTGTTGGACTCTTAAATCCAAGATATAAGAATGTAATTAGGTAAATGAATGACGCACTTAAGGCTCTAATACCGTTAATTAAGAATGGACTCCTTAAATCTTTAAGACTAACCTTAATAAATAATGAAGCTGTGGAGAAGGCTGTAGCTGCAATCAGCGCCTCACTTATACCTAATATATTACTAAGCATTCCTACGGTCCCTAGAACTAGGTAATACCGCCCTTTAAACTATTGTTTTTAAAATAACATTAGGGTCAATTATGAAAGACTTATGTACTTAGCTTTAAAATGTAGTAAGGGGTTTTACAAGGTATGGTTGATCTGATTCTAAGATCTAAAACCGATGTTGAAGACTTTGTTCGTGGTTGTACATTCTTGGGGACTGGTGGCGGAGGCCCTCCGGAGGCTGGCTTAAAACTGTTGCTAGAGGATCTTGAAAAATACGGAGAAATAATTATACATGATGTTAATAAAGTAAGAGATGATGCTTGGTCATGTACTACTTATCTAATGGGGTCAATTGCTCCTAAAACACCTGAAGTTCTTAAGAAGATGAGTGAGTTAGGTTTAACTAGGAAGATAGGTTTAGCTGAAAAGATACTTTCGCTAGCTGTCCTAGAGCTAGAGAAATACTTAGGTGTTGAGATAGACGTTATAGTTCCCGTAGAGATTGGTGGCGGAAACACACCCGGACCCATTGATGCAGCCTTATCCCTAGGTAAGATTGTTGTTAATGGAGACTTTGAGGGAGAGCTATTCCTGAGTTAAATCAACTAACAACACATATATACAACATACCTCCTTATCCAGCCGCTTACGTTGATGAATATGGCAATAAGACCATCATAGTTAAAGCTATAAACTACCCGATGGCTGAGAGAATAGGTAAGCAAATAAGTGTTGCATCCTTCGGCCTTGTTGCTGGTGCAAGCTTAGTAATGAGAGGGAGTGAGTTAAAGAGGGTAATAATACCGAACACCCTAAGTGAAAGTTATGAAATAGGTAAGTCCATAAGAGAGGCTCGTGAGAAAGGTGAAGACCCTGCAATAGCTGTAGCTAAGAAGGTTAATGGATGGATATTATTCAAAGGTATAGTAAGGAAGAAGGAGTGAGAGGATAGAGAGGGGTACATGTGGGGTACAACGTATATTGATGGAACGGACGAGTTTAAAGGTCATACGGCAAAGATATGGTTCAAGAATGAAAATCACATTATGTGGTTCAATGATAAGGTGATAGCTACGAGTCCCGATATAATAGTAGTTATAGATGCAAAGACAGGTGAACCGATAACAAATACAGTCTTAAAGGAGGGCACTAAGGTATCCGTTGTGGGATTGAGAGGACGTGAACAATTTAGAACACCTAAAGGTTTAGAAATATTAGGTCCAAGACATTTCGGATTCGATATTGAGTATAAGCCTATTGAAGAAAGAGTTAAGGAGTTCCCCATAATCAAGCCTTAAATGTTAACTCCTCCATACTTAATTAGTCATCTATTTTTCTCTATAACGCTAGCTTCCCATGAGTTGTTGAATATCTTGTTAGGATTATAGTATTAGGGATAACTATGGTTAAAAGTTATGTACTTGTTACAGGCGGTAGTAGAGGTATAGGTAGAGCTATTGATCTTAAGTTTAGTAGTGAGGGTTACTATGTAATATTTACGTACTTAAATAGGTTAGATGCAGCTAATGAACTTTAAAGATGCTTAAAAATGTAGGTGGTGATGGATTTTACGTAAGAATGGATGTAAGTGATGAGTTAAGTGTAAGAAAACGCTATGAATTAATTTCAAGTGAAATCCCCTATCCTAATGTCTTAGTTAATAATGTAGGCGTGCTATCAATGAAGAGTATTGATGGGTTAAGTCTTGATGTGTGGGAGTACGTATTAAGGGTTAATTTAACAGGTACATTCTTAGTCACTAAGTACTTCTTACCGTTACTTAAGGAAGCGCCATGGGTGGGTATAGTAAACATAGCTAGTTTAGCTGAGCAAACAGATCATTCAATAACATCGGTAGCTCATTATGCTGCTAAAGGAGGTGTTATAAGGCTTACTAGGAGGTTAGTTACGGAATTAGCACCTAAGATAAAGGTTAATGCGGTAGCGCCTAGTATTATTGAGACAGACATGGTCAAGAACGTATTAGACACACCTGAAAAGCGTAAACGTATAGCTGAAATGCATCCATTAAAGGACATAGGTAGGCCTGAGGATGTAGCGGAGGCGGTCTTCTTCTTAGCAACCCCTAAATCAAGATTCTAGCAGGCCAGGTATTAGGAATTAATGGCGGTAGATTAATATGTTGATTAACGTCTTCCCCTTAACAATATAGATGCAATAAGCGCCATCAACGGTAATGTAGTCATGACGTAGAGCGGTGATTCCGTAGAACACACACCTAGTAAGTCATATAGGTAACCTGCTATTGCTGAACCAGTTACACTACCTAAGTTCCCTACTGCATTAACTATACCTAATACTAAACCGCCTAGCTTGAATTCAGTAATTGCTGCTCTCCTACTCACGGATACCACACTCGAAGATGCTATGTAAAACAGTGATAACCCAGTAATTGCTGCTTCCCCTAATCTTACGCTTAGAAGAATTGAGCCTAAGGCACCTAGAAGTGATGATACTCTAAGTGCTAATACATTACCATACTTATCAGAAAGCCAACTAATTAAGTAGGCACCCATTAATGAGCCTAGACTAGCAATACCGACTAATTTAGCTACATAAGACTTACTTAGACTCAAGCTCTCACTCAGATATATGTAGATTAAATCCCCCCTAACTATAGAGGAGAACGTACTTATCCCTAGAACTATTAGCAGTAATAGTATCGCTGATACCATGAATCCATACGTACTAGCACATTCCACACCCTTTAAATCTAAATTACTATGTGTTCTCTTAATTTCCGACTTAATACTTAGAGTCTTCATAGCTACGAGGGCTATGATACCTGACAATACGTACATAGTTGAAGAAACAATTAATGATAGCGTCAGTTCCTGTTCGGAAATTAACGAGTATATAAAATTACCTAAGACACTACCTAACGAACCTAAAGCAAAGTATACAGCATATACCCTACCCCTAATGTTTTCACTTACCGATATGCCTAGGACGTATTGAACTAGGACCCATGCTGTACCGTTTAGGAATCCCTGACATAACCTAACCGTTAATAGCCACGCAACGCTCTTTACAAGACCATACAGTAGTACTATGAACCCATTAATTACGAAAGATGCTGTGATTATTAAACTCAGGAGAAACTTTCCAGCCCTGCCTGATAAAAAGCCTGCTAATAGGGACGCTACAGCTCTAGCAGCAAAGAATATCGAGGTTAGAAATCCTACACTAAAAGCTGGTGCACTTAAAACCTCTCTCGCATAGAAGGCAATAGCTGGTACACTAACCCTGAAAGCTGTAGTACCTACGAATGCAAGTAGTACTAATAGTGTAACACCATAATTAACGGTTCTCTTATACATCAAGTAAGATATTAATGCATAATTAAAATTTCCTGACATTAATTACCTTTTTCAGAGACACCTATAAAATCATTTCTAGAATTTCCAAGAATTTACTACTTAACCTTGACCATATAGGTGAGTCAGGAAGTGGTATGGAGCTTAGATAAGAGGATGCTATATCCCTTAAAAATGGGATCTCGACCCACTTCACCCTTAACTCCTTAAGGATCGATCGGAATTTATTCTCTATTATGGGCGACATACCAGCCTTATTCAGAACAGCTATAGTCCTATTAAGCTCAATTACTTTAGTTAGCCTCATGAAATCGTTTAATGATAGAGGTGTAGGTTCAACTACACATATATACTTATGACTGAACTTGATAAGCTTCTTTATCAGGGCGCTCGTACCAGCTGGTGCATCAATGAAGGTAAGCTTAATGTTGGTATCTACTTCTAAATTCTCACATTGCTTTAGAAGCTCAATAATAACTGTATCCTCTCGCCTCTCACCAGGTCTTAACTCGCCAATAATTATTGGTAACGACTTTAATTGAGTTCTTAGAATCCAACCAGCGATATTGCTTCCCTCTCTTATCGCTTTAAGGGGGCATGTATACATACATAAAGAACATCCTTCGCAAAGTGTGTCGATGAGTAATAGGTCTTTGTTAGGTATAAGTACTAATGCATGGGTAGGGCAAGCTTCTACGCATTTACCGCATAGATTACATTTACCTTTATCAATTACTGGTCTAAAGCTATATACTGTACTTATGGGTTTAGGCTTTGGTGCGCCAAGAGTTATCCATGTACTAGGATTACCTATGTCAGCATCCACTAGAAGTGTTGGTAACCCCCTTAATGATGCTAAATAAGCTAAGTTACTTGCTATGAGTGTTTTACCAGTCCCACCTTTACCTCCAGTAATGAGTATCCTCATTATATCTAGCCCATAAAGTCTTCATATAAAACATTGAATATGTTCATTAACTTCTTGGATACATCGCTATTAGGTCTATATTGTAGGAGTGGAGTCATGTTAGCATAGCTTTCAAAAACTATATCATCAAAGGGTATCTCACCTATAATGTTGAGATCTCTCTTTAGAGATTTTGGTATGTTGGGGTTTAAATCATACTTATTTACTAATGTAGCATAGTTTACATGTAGCGTCTCAGCTACATGTTTTAATCTAAGAGCACCTTGGATTGATTGAGGTGTTGGCTCTGCAACTATAATCAATAAGTCAGCACCAGTAATGCTTGATATTACTGGGCAACCTATACCTGCGGCTGCATCAATTATGAATAACTCTGAATTGCTATAGAGTTTCTTAGCTATTAATTTAAGTTCGTAAACAAGCTTACCACTATTACTCATACCAACTTTTAACTCACCACTAATGACTCTTATACCATACTTAACGCTACCAGCTACTATCTTACCTACACTATAGCTAACCATATCTATAGCTCCTACAGGACATGCAGCAGCACAAACACCGCAACCCTCACATTCCTCGATATTCACTCTTGGTACATTATCAACTAGTGATATAGCAGCAGATCTACATACCTTAGCACATAAGCCGCAATGAATACACTTAGAAGTGTCTATTACTGGTCTACGGGCAGCGTGTGATTTAACCTCATAGTCGATCTTAGTATAACCGCCAAGAGCCAGAGCTAGATCAGGTGCTTCGACATCAGCATCCACACCAACGCATTCTCTAGACTTGATTTTTGAGAGGTAATATAGTAGGTTAGAAGCTACGAATGTTTTACCAGTCCCACCTTTACCGCTAGCTACGACTACCTCCAAGTATTCTACACCATAGCTAGTCCAGCAGTACGTAAGGCAGTCCTTAATGGTGTGCCTGGTTGTGCAGGAATAATCCTCACACCAGCTTGCTGAAGAACCATTGATGCGTTAGGTCCCAAGGGAGGTCCTATAGTTACTGAAGCTCTTATCGTTAATATCCATTGAGCTATAGCAACACCAACACCATGAGCACCACTAGCGTAGGTGTTAGGTATGATGTTTAAATTCACCACACGACCCCCAACTATATCGATAATTGCTAAGAACGGTGCCCTAGCAAACCTAGTAGATATTGGTGACTCTAGGCCTTGATTAGAATCAACAGCAGCTACAACTCGCAACGCACCGGGAGGTGGTGGCGGTAATTGAGGTAGTGGTTGAACACCACTAGCCGACTCCCAACCCCACCTACCTCTACGACCATATCCGCGACCCCTACCATGACCATATCCGTAACCCATACTCAACGCCTAAACATTAGGTAAACCAGCAATAATATATTTTGTGCAAATGCACATTTTTATAAATACTTTATAACTGATTACATACACTAACGTCATAGAAGAATCAGCTTGACCAATCTTCATCACGCATCAGCGATAGCTGGTTACATCACCTAAGCTGAAATTTACACGCGGTCTCTTAATCTTAATCATTAATGCCCAAGTCAGTTAAGAAAGTTATCACTTATATTCTTGTGAGGTACTATTTAGGAGGCTATCAAGTTTATATAGGGGTTCATTATGAGGAGCGATATCATTAAGAAAGGTATTGAGAGGGCACCGCATAGGGCTCTCTTAAGGGCTGTAGGTTTAAGTGATGATGACTTTGATAAGCCTTTCATTGCTGTAGTGAATAGCTACTCGGAAATTGTTCCCGGGCATAAGCATCTAAGAGAGGTAGCTGAAGCTGTAAAGCAAGGTGTAAGAGAGGCTGGTGGTGTTCCTTTTGAGGTTAACACTATAGCTATATGTGATGGTATCGCCATGGGTCATGACGGTATGAAATATTCACTTCCATCGAGAGATTTAATAGCTGATTCAATAGAGCTTGTCGTTAACGCTCACAAGTTTGATGGTATGGTGCTCATAGCTAGTTGTGATAAGATAGTTCCAGGAATGTTGATGGCTGCAGCCAGGCTTAACATACCAGCAATAATGGTTACCGGAGGTCCTATGTACTCTGGATGCTTCAGAGGTAGGAGGGTAGGAGTTGCTGATGTGTTTGAAGCTGTTGGAGCTTATAAGAAGGGCCTCATAACACTTGAAGAACTTACGGAGATCGAGAAATCAGCGTGTCCTGGTCCAGGTTCGTGTAACGGTATGTTTACAGCTAATACCATGGCATGCCTAACTGAGGCTTTAGGTATGTCTTTACCGGGTACTGCATGTATTCACGCAGTAGATTCAGCGAAATTAGCTATAGCTAAAGAAGCAGGTAAAGCCATTGTCAGACTCATTAATGAGAGTTTAACACCATCAAAAATAATGACTTATGAGGCGTTTGAGAACGCAATAATTGTTGATCTAGCTTTAGGTGGTTCTACAAATACACTACTACACCTACCTGCAATAGCTCATGAGCTAGGTATAAGGCTTGATTTAGATATCTTCGATAGGTTAAGCCGTAAAGTACCACAACTATGTACTTTAGTACCTAATGGTCCCCATACCATGGAGGATTTAAGGAGAGCTGGTGGTGTTCCAGCATTGTTGAAGGAGCTTGAACCCCTTCTCCACTTAGACGTTATGACGGTTACGGGTAGAACTCTTAAGGAGAACCTTAAGGGTGTTAAAGTTCTTGACTATAACATTATTAGACCATTATCAAGACCCGTAAGGAGTGAGGGTGGTATAGCTGTACTAAAGGGTTCACTAGCACCTGAGGGTGCCGTACTTAAGATTGCTGGTATACCTGAGCATCTAAGGGTGTTTAGAGGTGTCGCCAAGGTCTTTGATAGTGAGGAGGAAGCTGTTAAGGCGGTTCTTAGTGATGAAATTAAGGAGGGTGAGGTAGTTATCGTTAGGTATGAGGGACCTAAAGGAGGTCCTGGAATGAGGGAGATGCTATCAATAACAGCAGCTATAGCTGGTATGGGATTAATAGAGAAGGTAGCACTAGTAACTGATGGTAGATTCTCAGGAGCAACTAGGGGGCTATGTATAGGTCATGTAACACCTGAAGCGGCTGATGGAGGCCCCATAGCACTAGTAAGAAATGGCGACGAAATACTCATAGATATACCGAACAGAAAAATAGAATTACTAGTACCCATCGAAGAGCTCAAGAAGAGAAGACAAGAATGGAAACCACCAAGTAAGGCAATGAAGGGATACTTAGTAAGATATGCAAGACAAGTAATGCAGGCATCTAAGGGAGCTATCTTAACTACACAATAATAAGTACTTCATCATACTATGCAGAACATCCACTATTGAAAGGTAATAGAAGATTAAAGGTTCAAGAGGACCTACATAACTTTCTTCAAATCATTATAGGCGACTTTTATCTTACATCTCACTATGAACTCCTTCTGTTGCTTAAGCTTAAACATACAGTAATCTCTACACACTTTATAAACACCATTCCACGGCAACAGTTTTTACTTCTAAGCAGTTTCCTTCTTTACTCATGTTTGCCTGAACATACTTGTTAACAAATATATCACACCATTGCTTTAAGTGAAGTATTGTTCAATGTGTAAGTTCCTTGGGTAAGTTGGAAGTCCTTCTACAGGAGGAAGCTTTAATAAAGTAAGTAATGTGTGGTATCAAGTGTTTGTAGTAATCCATAAGCTTTAAACGTTATGAATGTTAAGATAAAAAGAATTTGCTTTCTTATCTTTTGCTATGTCTCCTTCCTAGCTTTAGAGGTTCTCCAAGCTCTATAAACGCCTAGTCCTAGCCCAAGCACATAGAATAGTATGATGCCCAAGACTAACATGCCGATCGCTTCAGTACTTAACCCAGGCATGTTACATCACCTTCTCTTCTTTCCACTTAAAATCTGATATTACTGTTGCTGCTATTATTATTATTACGACCGTAAGTATTGATACAGGCGATACATGGACTGTAGTGGAAAGTCCCCAACCCAATACCACCAATAATACTATTGGTGTTATGATCTTTATGAGCACATCATACCATGGGCCAAGCTTCCATTCAGCATCGGGATTAACATGGTCTCTGAGCGCCTTCAGTCCAAGGAAGTAACCAGCTATAATTGCCTCAAGTAACACAATCCATACAGCGTTAGTACTTCCAACCATGAAGTCTACAGGGTCTATTAGATCTGGTCTGATAGCGAATAATAGGCTTATTATGTAGGCCAGCACTGAAACAGCTGTTCTTTCTCGGTATACCGAACTTATCATTAAAGGCTCTATATACTGGTTCTATTATTGATATTAGCGATGTATACCCAGCAAGCCATAGGATTATGAAGAATATCGTACCGAATATCGCTG
>CAZQFL010000011.1:0-55273 GCA_964592745.1 uncultured Desulfurococcaceae archaeon | reverse complement strand
TTTGTGAGGCCCTACTATCATTCCTTAATGGTGAGTTAGATGTTAAGCCTGAAAAGCCTGGTGTTAGGGCAATAATTGCTGCTGCAGCGTTTGTAGTGCCTCAGGTAGGTAGCTTAAGGAGAGTATTCGTAGCGGGTAATAAGGATTCAATAGTTAAGGAATTCGTTAAGTTAGGAGCTGAAGCACTTAATGAGGGGGTCATAACAGGTATAAATGGTGCTATTGTTGGTTGGGCTTCATTATATGACATACCTGGAGTAGTAGTCCTAGGTGAGACCTGGGCACCTATTGTTGAATTTGATGAGACTGACTATAGAGCAGCAAAGAGAGTTATTGAGGTCATAGCTAACTACCTAAATACTAAAGTTGATGTAAGCTACATGGATGGCTTAGCAAATACCGTTGAGGGTAAAGTACTAACTATACTTAAACAGGCAGCGCCAAGAAGACCAGCTAGAGAAGAAAGAAAGGAAGTACTTTAACGACCTTAACATCGGGTCTATCCTTGAATGACTTAAAAAGTGTTAAAGCCTTCATATTTGACTTAGATGGGACATTAATAGATAGTGTTGATGCACATATCAGGTCTTGGATAATCGCGTTAAATTATTTAGGTATTAAGGATGTGGATGAGGAAGATTTAAGGCCACTAATAGGGCTTAGCGGTAAGGATATAATGACAAAATTATTTGGTCCTAACATAATGAGTAAATTTCCTAGAATTAGGTGGTTAAAAGATAGAGCATTCCTTAGAGAGTTAAGGGAAGGAAGGATAACACTTTATCCTGGGGTAATGAAGTTACTGCAACTACTTAAGAGATTAGGCTTAAGGGTGGCTGTAGCTTCATCAACACCTAATTATATGTTGATCCATATATTGGACTTCTTAGGAATAGCGCAATATGTTGATGTATTTACATGCGGTGATGAAGTAGTTAGGGGTAAGCCTAATCCTGAAATATTTATTAGGACTATGAAAAAGCTTCACCTTAGACCTAGAGATGTCGTCATAGTAGGGGATACAGTTTATGATGTAAAACCAGCTAATGAAATTAACTCAATCTCTGTACTAGTTAACAATCCTGATCAAAACATGAGTCCTAAGCCAAGGTATTACTTTAGATGGATCTATGAGTTCATAGACTTCATAAGAAATGAATTCCTTAAATGAGGTATACTTAACTTTAATGGAGTTCTACCTGTACTACGTATGTGACACGCCAATACTTAGGTATTACCTAGGCAATTTGAGAAACTCATTATAAGACTTTAGCGCTGTGTGTACGTGGTGAATACTTGAGGGATGATAAACTAATAGGTGTTGTTGGTAGCGGTTCAACCTCGGCGTACGTCCCTGTAATAGTGTATGAGAAAGCAGAGGGTAAGGTTAAGGAGGAGAGTTTAGTAGTAATCGATGATAGAAGCAGAGGCCATAAGTACTTAGCCATTCTTAGGTACTTAAGAAGGCTAGAGCCGTTTTTGAATCCTTGGCAGAGGACATCATACGTTGATGAACCCTCACTCGTTGACTCAGGTACATATCCGCATACTACAGGCTATGCCTACCTCATAGGTGTTGTGGGTATTGATGGGAAATTACGTATTCCATCAATACCTCCTAACCCAGGTTCTAAGGTCTACATACTTGAGTCTAACGATTCACTAAGGTTAGACCTCGGTGATGGACTAACTATTGGTTATCATAAATATTCAAATATAGAAATACCTATAAATACCGAAGCTTTAAGACACCACATTATGGTAGTTGGTGCTACAGGTAGCGGTAAGTCAAGGCTTGTTGTAGCGTTGATTAGGGAAGTATTGAGTAAGACTTCATGGAAGGTGCTAGTGTTTGATCATAGTGGCTTGGATTACATACCGTTCTTTAGAAATAACGTCATAAATGCGTCAAGCTTAGTACTTGACCCTATCTTAATAGCTGATAGTATGGTAAGGATAACTTATGGCAGCTCATCAGACAGGTATATTAATGAATACTTTACTCTAGCAACCTTAATATACATGCTATGTGGTAGTTTAGATTTATGTAGTGATGAAGACATCATTAAATTAGGTCGAAAAGCTGACAAGCTATTAAGCATTAAGGGGGTATGTTCAAGTATTATGAACGGGTGTAGAGTAAGTAATGAGGGTATTATTGAGAAGGTAACTGAACACATTGATATCGATTCGCTCCTAAAGCTCATATCTATATCTAAGTTTAAGTGGGATAAGGAATGCTTTAAGAAGATACTAACGTCCATAGCAGACTCCTTAGGTGCTAGGAGGGGTACATTGGTTAGACTTTCAGTAATAACTGATTTATGGCTTGGTGATTCATTCTTTGATAAATTAAGTAATAGATACCTACTTCCTAATGATGTTATTGATCGTCTGGAAAGGGATAGACTTGTAGTTATTGATCTAAGTTCCGAGGATATACATGTTAGGAGATACGTAGTAGCGGTGTTATTGAAGTACTTATGGGAGGTCATTGACCATAGTAAAACACCTGCTAATACATTAGTTGTTATTGATGAAGCACATCACTATGCCTGCCGTAATTGTAAGCCATCATTAGATCAAATAGTTAGGACTGCTAGAGAAGGTAGGAAATGGGGTTTAGGTCTTGTTTTAGCAACTCAAAGAGCCATAGATATAGATACTGACGTGAGAAATAACGTAAATACACTACTCTTTAGTAAACTACAAACACCTAGTGACTACGAACATATATCATCATTTATGTCATTAGCTGGACTTAAGCAGGAGTATTTACACTTACTTGAACGAAGGGAATTCTTCTTGGCTGGACTAGGTAATCCGTTAAGAATACCCATACTTATTAGGGTGGTTGATGTACGATGAAATCTAATGAGGAAATTCATGAACTCATTACTGATGAGCTACTAAGTGAGGAGCTAAATTTAAGACTAATACCTAATTCTATAAAAGAAGAGGCGCTTAGGATAGCTAGTAAGTTTAATGAGCTTAAGGAAGTAATTGAGAGGGCTAATAAAGCATTGAGGGAAAGATGTAGTACAGCTGCCATACCATACATAGGTAAGTTACCGAAAAGGTACCCTAAAAGAATGTGTGCTCTAGCCATTGATACATCATTTACATCACCACCAATGGAGTTAACAGGTGGAAGACTAGGAATAATATATAGGGTTGCTGTACAGTTCGGTTCATGCGGTTCTAAAGTACTTGATAGTTCAGCCATGATTAAGTTTATTGATGAAGGTGAAAAGATTATTGCACTATACTCGAAGATTGCTGAAAGAGAGTATGTTTACGAAATCCTAACTAAGGCAGCAGGTGGTGAGTACTCCTTTGACATAATAATTATTGATGGTGAGCTAATACCTAGAGTACCTCCAGGTGCTCTGATAGGTAAAAGTAGGGGCGGTATAACACCTAAACTCTATGAAAAACTCATAAGATTAACTAATAATATATTAGAGTTAGCTGATAAGGAAGGCATCCTCGTTACGGGTATATTGAAAAGGGTTTACGGGAGAGATATCCAAGTATTATTGGGTGATCCAAGTTTAGACATAAGTGATAAAGCTCTCTCATCATACATACTAAGGAATGGTGAATACATCAACCTAGGAACATACGTTGATATAGTTAACGCTTACGAGGATTTCCTACATAAGTACAAAGAGTATGAAGATAGACTAAGACAAAGATTTAGATGGATGAAGAATGCTGTAAGACATCTACCACTTGCTTCAGCGATTAATGTAGTGATATATAAGCCATTGATTAAGACTTACTTCTCAATACCTACTAAAATTGAAATTCAATTAAGTGGTGAATACATGCTCGATGAAATAGTTGCTTACCTATCAAGTATAACATCCGTGAATGGTGTACCATTCCCCATAGATATTGTTGATAGATTATCAAGGGTTAGGAGGGAGATTCTATTTATTGCTCAGCAGAGTTTATACTCACTACTAACTAGACTACTAGGTGATAGTAAGTTAGCTTTAAGCATAATAGGGTTAACTAATCCTGAAAAAATGAGGAGTGTAGGATTTAAGGGATAATTAAATGTCTTATGAATTTATTGATGATTACGTCGCAATTTCACCGATGATTACTAATCAGGATATCAGTAATGTAGCAAGTACCTTCGACTTAATTATTGTTTTAGATAGTAACTTAGTTTATGACATAAATGGGCTTAGACGTAGTGGTGTAAGAGTTGTTTTTGAACCTATAGATGAGGGTTTAACGCATACTATTCTTAAATCGTATGAAATAATTAGGGAGGTAATCTCACATGTTATGAATGGTAAGAAAGTATTAATACAATGTAAAAGAGGCCTCTCTAGATCAAGAACATTGGCTGCACAGTACCTCATATTTAAAGGTTACGATTTGGGTGAGGCAATAAGGAGAGTTACTAAAGGGTACGACCTCAGATATTTCTCGAGGTATCAACTAAATAGTGTAAAAGTATTCAATTATGTGCTTAAATTATTGACACATAGAGGCCTTAATGCTATATACGTGTTTGGTAAGAAATTTAATTATGGTAAAGGATTGCTTCACGCATCATTAACTCTTGAGTATTCAGCCTTAATAATTAATGCTTTAAAGAATATCATAGGTTTAACCAGGAATGAAGAGATAGCTCTCTTAGTTTCTTCAGCACTACATGATGTAGGTTTTAAGTATGATCCTAAACATCATAACATAAAGTCCTTTGAATTAATTAGGGATTCCATTGAGGTTACCGAGGTATTTGGGCACTTAATTAGGGACTTATCAGCCTGGATAGCCTACTATCATAACTTCACTGATGAAAGACTCATGAATGAGATTAATGTAAATCCCTATTTGAAGGACTACATCATAGATTGTGTTGCGATACTTCAATTCGCCAACACACTCTCTAATATTATTGACTACAGAGTTGCAAGTATAGATGTATTTATCGATATTGACGTCATAATCCAGATAGTATGGAATAAAATAGGTGATGAAGTCTTTAAATTAGATAACGTGGTCAATAATAGATGTAGATTACTTAGTAATGTGTTAGGAGTGAGGAGTATCAAGTTGGTACATGACGAGATTTAGCTTGAAGTAATCATAATTAATAGAGGTAATCAGTATTAACTCATGGGAGGCTATAGATGACTCACTTAATTGTATGTGTTGGTACGACTAATGAGAGTAAGTTAATAGGTGTAAAGTTAGCTTTACGTAGATTCTTCACAGATTTCGAAGTAATCCCATGTAAGGTTTCTTCAGGCGTACCTCCACAGCCTAAAGGTTTAAGTGAAATTGTTAAGGGAGCAACTAATAGAGCTTTAAACGCCTTAAAAAGCCTTGATGAATGTAGCTTAGGAATAGGTGTTGAAGCTGGTATGTTTAAGTTAATTAGTAACTTATACTTTGATGTTCAAGTAGCTGCGATAGCTGATAAGAATAACTGGGTAACTTATGGATTATCACCATCGTTTCAGATACCACCGCGCTTCGCTGAGGAACTCATAAGTGGTACTGCTAAAGAACTTGAGGAGGTAGTTGATAAGTACTTCAGAACTAAGGAAATAGGTAGTAAAGGAGGCTTGATAAAGCTTTTGTCCAAATCTGCTGTACTTAGGGAGGAGCTGACATACTATGCAGTATTAATGGCACTTCTACCGAGGATTAATAGAGAAGTGTATATAAAGTAAGATAAAAAGACTTAATTACCTCATAAACTAGTTTTGAGGAGGTGAGTCCATGCCTATAGAGCTCAAGGATAGGAATAAATTTATAGAAATAAGTGGTAGGGCATCTGAATGCAGAGTCGTTAAGGATGAGAAGAAGGGGATAGCCAAGGTTAAAGCAAGAACTAAGAGGTACCTATACACTATAAAGATACCGATAAACGAATTAACCGACTTCCTAAAGAAGTTAAGGTGTAGTAAAATAGTTGAAATCTCTAAGGGTGGCGTAAAGAAGGAGATAAGTGTTTCCGGAGGTACGTAATTAATTCCAGCAGTAGTTATTTAAGAAGTGAGTCAGTTAAACCCTGCCCTCATCATTACTTAGTCGTTCAGTGATCGAGGGCTTCATCAATCATAAATTATGCTTTCTCCTTCCCTCAACTTTTAATATACCCTTTTTGATTAATATAGCTAATGCCTTCCTTAAGATCCTCCTTACCTTACCTCTATTAAGAGGTGAACCAGTAAGTTCTTTTGCTACCATTCTAATAGACTTACCTTTAGCTAGTTCTTCAAGTATCCTTAGTTCATCATTTGATAATTCATTCCTTATGTACCTTAAAGCTAACCTACCTACATCAGCAGGCTTTAAGCCTAGGTATGGATCTTCAGGTATTAACTCATCAAACCTCTGAATAACTTCTAATTCAATGATTGTTACTAGATCATCGGGTTTAACGCTACCATAGACGTTTCTCAACTCATTCATTAACTCCTTCTTACTTGAAAATCCATCCTTTTTAGCATCCTCATCAGTTAGCTCCCTAACTTTTTTATAAATTACCTTAGTTATCTTGGCCTTAGCTATGGGTCTTCCCCAACTATGTATTATTACCTCATCATATTTGGGTATGACCTTACCCAATCTAATTGTTGCTCTCTTTTTACCACTAAGTAGTAACCTGGCATACTCACCACGCATCATTATATGTCTCCTTAAGTATACTGGCACTAGACCTCACCTTCCCTCACTTAAGTTTTATAAAATATGAAGTTTAAATGAGTCTTGAATATTTAGGATTGACATGAGATATAAAATCATGAGTATACTTCATGAAGTTTACTTATTTAACCTAGGTTTTGAGGACAGCTATAGACCTAATAACATCGGCTGCATCCTCACATCTATCTTCAGAGTTCTCTAGTGAGTCAACTATATCCTTAGCTATTATGCATAGTGACGTCTTAGTTCTATCGCAAAATTCTAGTATCTTAGCTAGTGCCTTAATTCTTATCTCATCAACTTCCTCTTCGAGTCTTTCAACCTCATCAGCTAACTCTAGCGATCTTGAAGGCTTTGAGGTTATAGTTAGAATCGCTTCCTCAAGCTTCTTGACCGACTCAACAATTCTTCTGGATATCTCAATTATATAGTCTTTAATTTCATCATCAATAAGTCGGGGATCGACCAGTATAGCCCTTCTAGAAGCCGCCTTAAGGTATGTAGCTATATCATCATTAGTTAAGATTAGCCTTATTAATTCCTCCCTATCAATTGGATGTATGAACCCACTACTTAACTCCCTAATTATTAACCTCTTAATCTTATCAGCCTCTCCTTCATAATTCTGAACTTTCAAGTAATTCTCCTTGACCTTATCTATCAGACCCTCCTTAAAGGCTGTAAACACTTCATAACCAGCCCTTACTGCATCACTTATCTTTCTTAAATGTTCTAATGCCTTCTTAATGACTTCATGCTCAATTCTCTTACTAAGCCATGACCACGTAGCACCATCCAGAGTTGTTCACCCTAAACATATAAACTGTATTATGCTATATATTAAAACTACGTCTTAATCACCTTATCATCCTAAACACCTACGAGCTTCATGAGTAATAATCTAAGACTTAATGATGTTAATGCTGTTATAGGTACGGTTACTAACCATGAAATAATTATCCTAATGAATGTAGACCATTTCACGCCCTTTAATCCATACTTAGCTAAACCAACACCTAAAACTGCTGATACAGCTGCATGAGTTGTTGATATAGGCATACCCCAACCCCATACGTATAGAGGTATTGTAGTAAATACCCAAACAACTAAGGCATTAGCTAAGCCAGCCGCTGAGCCTGTAATGTAGTCAAGTCTAGTAATACCGTAAGCTACTGTCTTTATCACTCTCCTACCTAATGTAAACCCACCTACTGATATACCTACTGCACCTAGAGCTGCTAGCATTATTGCTGTTCTTAAATCTAAAACCTGATTACCAGCACCGCCAACATTAACAACCGCAACATAAACACCAGTTGCATTACCCACATCGTTAGCCCCAAAGGAGTAAGCAGAGTAAGCTAGAGCTACAACAACAAGCATTCTAAATACTTTATCCACGTTAATACCCCTAGAAGAAAGTCTCCATGCTAATACCGAGAAACCCTTATACAGTAGGAATGCTAAGATGACCGCTCCTAAAGGTGATGTCACCCAACTCGTTACTATCTTAACTAACACATCATATTTGATGCTTTCACCGTATCCTAGGATTAGGTATGTTAAACCTATACCTAATACTGCACCAACTGATGAATGTGTAGTGGATATTGGTAAGCCTTTATAAGATGCAAGCGTAATCCATAAAGCAGTACTTAATGAAGCTACAACGCAGTCATATATATCCCTTATAGTTGCTATACCTCTACCGAAGGTCTTAATAACCATCCAGCCCTGAATGACTGAACCGAGGAATGCGAATATACTAAATAGTAATACGGCCTTGTTTAGTTTTAGAGCGCCAGAACCAACGGCGGTATTTGTGGGATTTGCAGCATCATTACTACCTATACACCAGGCAATGTATAAAGCTAAAGCAATCCCTAGTAGAAATATGTACGATGTCATTGAGTACCGAGAACAGGTTGAGGTACCAAATAAAAGGTTTGCTAAGTATTATTGTTTAAAGTATTTAAAATTCTAACCACCCGTACATACATCCTCAACAGGTTCCTTAGTTAATCTATCCTTAAGTGATATTATGAATGATAAGGCATGAACAAATTCATCGATCTCCTCCTTAACATTATATATGTAGAAACTAGCTCTAACCGTGCCTTTAAGACCTAGCCTATAATGAAGTGGATGTGCACAATGCATACCTGTACGTACAGCTATACCAAACATATCTAAAGCTTTACCAACTATATGATGATGTAATCCCTTAATGTTAAACGAAATAACTCCACCTCTAATACTTGGATCTTTAGGTCCGTAAACTTCTATATTTTCACCTAACTCCTTAAGCCTCTTTAGAGTATATCTCACTAGTTCCTCCTCGTGTCTTCTAACGTTCTCCATACCTAAACGCATGAGGTATTCAGCAGCTGCTGCGAGACCTATCATACCTGCAATGTGTGGTGTACCTGCCTCAAACCTCCATGGTAGGTCATGCCATATGACACCATCCAATGTCACATCCTTAATAGTGTCACCACCAGATTTGAAGGGTTCAAGTCCTTCTAAGAGTTCCTTCCTCCCCCACAATATTCCCGTACCTGTTGGTCCTAGCATTTTGTGTCCACTGAATGCTAGGAAGTCTATGTCTAGATCCTTAACATTCACAGGCATATGAGGTACAGCTTGAGCACCATCAGCGACAATTATAGCGTCAACCTCATGAGCAAGCTTAGCAATTCTCTTAACATCATTAATAGTACCTAAGACATTACTCATCATAGTAACAGCAACAACCTTAGTTTTCCTACTTATCATCTCCTCTAATTGCTCATAATTTAATGTTCCATCATCCTTTATGTCTACGTACTTAACTTTAGCACCCACAAGCTTAGCTAAGTTTCTCCAAGGTAGCATGTTACTATGGTGCTCCATAACAGTTAGTATTATTTCATCATCTTTACCTACATTTCTCAAACCCCAAGTATAAGCTATCAAGTTTAAAGCCTCAGTCGAATTGTAAGTTAACACGACCTCCTCCCATGAGTTAGCACCAATAAACTTGGCTATTACCTCATGAGCTCTCTCAAACTCTTCACTCGCTTCCTGACTTAATGTATGAAATCCTCTATGTACATTAGCACTATAGAATAAATAATACCTAGCAATTGCAGCAACAACCTGCTTTGGCTTCAAAGTTGTTGCTGCATTATCAAAGTATATTAGAGGTCTACCTCTAATCTTACGTCTAAGTACCGGAAAGTCCTCTCTAATCTTATATGGATCAAACCCTGTCAAGACTTACCCCCCAATTCTAAAAGCTTTCTTAAGAGTACTATTAATTCATCCTCAATCTTCCTACGTGGAGGCTCTACCTTCTCACCTCTTTCGGCCTTCAACGCTCTATTACAGAAGTCCCCGACTATAATTCTCAACTCATTTCTAGTTAGATATCCCTCATGTTTTTCCTGGTATATGTCCTTACCATCCTTATGGTAAATCAGTAATGTGGTTGGTGATGCATGTATATCATAGTGCTTGAAACTCTTACTAGCAGCCTCAGACCTACACATACCTGCAAACCACTCACATAAAATAATTACAAAACAGTAACCAGGTAACTTCCTCCCCTCCTCTCTAATATACGGGAACCAATCCTTATCATACTTCCTACAAGCAGGACACTTGGTATTGTCAAAGTAAATAACGTAGAAGCCATTCATAAAAGGCTTAAAGTAATCACCATCCCTTTGAACAAGCACCCACTCATCATTCTTAGCGTCATATACGTAGATACCATGAGGAGACGTCGTGCCCACCTCCTTAACCCTAACTATCTCCCTACTTAGCTCCTTAGTCTTCTTCTCAATTATCCTCCTCAATTCATCAATATCACCACAGTTAGAATACATCACATAAACCCATAAATTGAGGAACTCTAGCCAGAAAAAACTTTAACATGTGAGCACCCTATTTAAATATCTAGGCTAAATATGCTAAGGGATCTTAACTAATGAAGTATTTCGTAACATCAACCCTAGGCGTGGAGGAGGTCGTAGCTAATGAGCTAAGAGAGTTTAACGTATCTAATGTTGAAGTAGATGTTGGTAAGGTGTTCTTTGATGCACCATTAGACTTCATCTATGTAGGTAACTTCATGCTTAAAACCATCAATAGATTATTCATACTTCTACTTAGGGAGAAGTTTAAGGATTTAAACGATATTGAAAAACTTGCCAGTAGTATTGACTATAGTGAATTCATAAGAGAAGAGTCAACCTTCGCTGTTAGAGCCGAGAGATTAGGTGAGCATGATTTTACTAGCATAGATGTTGCTAGAGTTGTTGGGTCCGGTGTCATTAAGTCATACCTAGAGAGTACGGGTACTAGGTTAAAGGTTAATTTAGAGAATCCTGATGTTGAGATTTACGCACTAGTGAGGAATGGTGAGTTAATAATAGGCATTAATACATCAGGTGATTCACTCCATAGGAGAAGGTATAGAGTTTATGATCATCCAGCAGCATTGAAGACTACATTGGCTAGTGTATTAGTAAGACTTACGGGATATGATGGCGATAAATACTTCATGGATCCTATGTGTGGTGGTGGCACTATAGTTATTGAGGCACTACATAAAGCGAGGAGGTATCCAACAGTACTTTTCAGGCAGGACTTTGCTTATAGAAAGCTTAAGATATATGATAGATTTAATGAGGAGGAGATACTACTTAAAACATTAAGTGATATGAGATTAAGTAATGAACTTGCCTACTGCATAGACATTAGTAGTAAACATATTGAGGGCGCTAAATTGAATGCTTTATTTGGTGGAGTTCATGATTCAATTAAATTCATTGTGGGAGACTCCACGCTCACAAGAACGTATGAGGATGTAGATGTAGGCAACGTTAAGCATATAGCCTTAAACCCACCTTACGGTATGAGATTTCATAATCCTAGGAAGATACCAATGTTTTATAGGGACTTCTTAAGAGTAATTAAAGAATTATTTAGTGGTTCTTACCTATCACTAATAACTGCCGCTCATAAGGCTATGGATGAAGCAATAAGAGATGTAGGTATTGAGGTAATTAAGAATTTCTGGGTTATGCATGGAGGCTTACTAGCTAAGATCTACTTGTTAAAACTATAGAGTTTAAATCTTGAGATTACTCTAACTAGTGGTGCTCTTATTGAGTGGTGAGATCAGATTAGGTATAGTGGTTGCTGAATTTAATTACGACATAACTTACTTAATGCTGCAGAAAGCGCTAAATCACGCTAAATTCTTGGGTGCTGAAGTACGTTACGTTATTAAAGTACCAGGTACTTTCGAAATACCTCTAGCAGTCAAGAAGTTATTAAGTAAGGATGACGTTGATGCTGTGGTAACTTTAGGAGCAGTGATTCAGGGTGAGACTAAGCATGATGAGGTAGTAGCTCATCAAGCTGCTAGGAAGATCATGGATTTAGGTTTAGAGTATGGTAAGCCCGTAACCTTAGGTATTATAGGTCCTGGCGCATCAAGAATGCAGGCATTAGAACGTGTTGAGGACTATGCTAGGAGAGCTGTTGAAGCTGCTGTAAAGCTTGTTAAGAGGTTCAGGGAACTAGGTCGTAGGGAGTTTAAGGGTGAATTAATAATTATTGAGTGATCTTAATGACATATACTGTATTATTAATACTTCAAGGATACAGAGAGTGGACCGAATCCTTAGGTAGTGATAGGGAATGGTTGATACAGCTAGTACAGTCTAGACTTTATGAAGCTATACAATCATTAAGTAAGGATTATGATGGTATGACACTACCCTTAAGGTACGATATACAGTTAGTACTCCTACCACCAGATACCGATATCGATAATTTTACCCAGACATTACGTGAGTTACTGAGGAGGTACTCACCAACACCAATAGTTATTAGAGCTTGTTGCGGGGATGTGATTGAAGCGATAAATAGATGTAGTAAGGACTTAGACATTGATTATGTAGCTAGGTGTGAGGAGTATGAACCGTTAGTAGTAGCTCATGCTGACTTAAACTACTTTACTGAATCAACCTTAAGGAATGGTGTAATGAACTCATATGTAGGTATCATGTCTTACATATCCCATTTACTTAAGAACTTGAAGGACAAGGCCTTAGTTCAGTATTTAGGTGGTGATAATGTAGTAGCTATAACTTCAAGTAGGAATATGGATTATGTAGTCAAGGTCATGACAATGTATGATAATGTGAAGGTCGGTGTTGGTATATCCTTAAGGCCTAGGGAGGCTTTCGCTAAAGCAGCTAAGGCTTTAACCATTCTCAGACGTGAAGGTAGAATTAGGAAGTACCACATTATAGAATAATGTTAGGGTGTGATACGCGCTATCTCTTCAGGTTTAACAAGTGATATAGTTGCCTTCCTCCTGACCCTCATATATTTAACCACTCTAATGTATATTATCCATGAAGGATTCTTCAGATCGACAGGTCTGTCCACATACTTAGCTATCTCCCTTATAGCATCGATAGTATGCATTCTTACTAAACTACCATCACTTCTCCGACTCATTAAGTGACCTTCAAGAGTTATCCTAAAAGTCTCATTGTTACTAATCCTAGGTACTAACTTCTTAACTGCCTCAACGACTTCATCGATGAGAGGCTCAGTGACATAATCAACAGGTACTACCCTAATTATGGGTGTCGATGAACCTTTCAATACTTCCCTAATCTTACCAGCTGCTTTATGGGGATTCATATTTACCTTATATAGTATGACTGATTGATAAGCTGATACAAATATTATGTTCGGTCCTAGGATCTGCCTCACTTGATTCCTAGCCCAACTATAGTTCTCAGGTCCTGGTTCATGAATTACCACTAAGTTGAACTCCACTTAGGTAACCCGAAAGACATAGCTTAAGACTAATTAAAAATGTATCAGCTTTTTCGCTAAAAAAGAGTGGTTACTTATGGATTAGCTTCAACACTCTTCTCCTCACTTTCTGGTGTAGGTATGGCTGATGGTAGTGCTGGGAATGACTCCTTCATTCTTTGCTCAGCAACCACTTTAGCTTCCTCGAGTATCTTCTTAGCCTCAGGTGATGGTGTTAACGTTACATCACCGTAACCTACGATGTGTCCAGCCTCCATTAAGGTCTCTTGTAGTATGTCCTGAACCTCACCAAGCTCTACTCCAAGTTCTGGTAGTACGGTCTTGATTGCTGCCCTAACATCCTTAACAACACTAACTATCGGTCCTAGGTAAGTCACTATATCACCTACCTCCCTTATTGACTCAATCCTTAGTGATACGTGCTCTAGAGCTACCTGAACCATTAGTAAGGACTTAGCAATCTTCCTTAACTCAGCAATCTCGTTAGCATACATTACAGCTCTAGTGTTGTCCTTACTCATTAGTGCATCAACGACCCTCTCAAATAGTGCTTGATCCCTAGACTTCAACCTCTCAAGATAGACCTCTAACCTCTTAATCATGGTGTTTATCTTGTAATGGGCCATAGCTAATCTATACCTTAACGGTTTCTCCCTACCAAGTAACTTCTTTAACGCATCAGCAATGGTACCCTCCTTACCCTTCCACTCACGCTCAAACTCCTTAAATCCAACCATAACTAACAACACCAATAACTACCTAGGCTAAAGAAGAAACTTAAAAAGGGTTAGACATTACCTAGTCCAAGCAATTTAACATTACATAATTACGTAAAGCACCTATATGAAGCTAATCAAAAAGTACTACACGATCCCAACTAGTCAATTTTAAATATCCAAACACCAAACTATTCCCGGTGTAACTAATGAGGTTAAGAAAGGGTATATCCCCCATAATTGCAACAGTCCTACTAATACTAATAGCAATAGCTACAGGAATAGTGATATATGCATTCGCAGCAGGCTGGGTAGGAACAAGATTTAGTGAAGCAACAGGACCACAAGCAATATTAGTTGTAGAAAACGCATACTATGATAGTACTAATCAGCAGTTCGTACTCTTTGTAAGAAATGATGGGGCGGGACAAGCTAATATTAATAGAGTATACATAACATGCCCTAATGGTACAATAACTAAACTTGACATCACAAGTAACCCCATTGAACCTGGTGATGTTGGTAAAATCGTAGTTAATACAAAGGTTGAGACAGGTAAGACATACACTATTAAATTGATATCTTCTGATGGTGCTGAAGTAACTGTTAGGGTTAGAGCATAGGGTGATAGTGTATGAGATTTAATAAAGCAATTTCACCTATTGTTGCTACGGTCCTGATGATTTTGATAGCTATTGCTACAGGTATCATAGTATACACGTCTGCTACAGGTTGGGTCGGTAATAGGTTTAGTGAGGCTGTAGGACCTCAAGCAGTATTAGTTGTTGAATCAGGTACATATAATAAGACTCACTTCATACTCTACGTTAGAAACGATGGAACCTCAAATGTAAACATCACTAGAGCGTATATAACTCATCCCAATGGAACTATAGTAGTTGCTTATTATCCGCCAGCTAAAGGACGGTTGAACGTAACTACACACGATAATAAATCAGTCTTAGTACCTGCGAATGGAGCTGCTGTAGAGGTTGTAATAGGTGACTTTATGAAATACGATTCGAGCTTTGTTATTGAAGGTCAGGTATACACGATCAAGTTAGTAGCTACTGATGGTGCTGAAGTAACTGTTAGAATTAGAGCATGAGTACCGTCATTAAATACGTTTTTAATTTACTTTAACAACACAATAATTATTGATAGTCTTAGTTTAATGCTTAATTTTTTACTTCTTTTGTACTATTGAATATAGAGGTTGTGTGTTTAGGGTTTAGCGTTGAGCTTAGGTAATAGTGAAGGTAGGGGTGAGGTTGTTGAGGAGTACTCTATTGATGAGTATACCTTGGTGAGGATTGTTAGGCGTTCTGATGGTTCTCTTGAGTATAGGGTTATTCAGCCTGTTCTCGATGAAAGAGAGAGGGTTGTTGTTGAGGATGTTAGGAGGTGGTTTCTTGAGGAGTTAAGTGTTTCTGATATGGGTTCTACTGAGAAGTTGTCCTTAATGATTGATTTAGCTGTTAGGAGGTTTGCTAGAAAGAGGCTTGGTAAGAAGGTTAGGCCTGACGTCATAGCTAGAATTTCATACATTGTTAAGAGGGATATATTAGGCTTCGGTAAGCTTGACCCCCTACTTAAGGATCCAAATATTGAGGACATACATGTTGTTGGTGTTGGTAGGCCTGTATTTGTTTGGCATAGACTCTACGAGAGCATACCTACAAACATATATTTCTTTGACCCTGAAGAACTTAATAGACACCTACATAAGTTAATGCTCGTATCAGGTAAGTTCGCAAGTCTTAGTAGACCCATAGTTGATGGCACCCTACCAATGGGTTACAGAGTTCACGTAGTTCATCCAGTAGTCTCCGAGCTAGGTGCTGCAATAACTATCAGGAAGTATAGAGAAGTACCATTCACTGTCGCAGACCTAATGAAGTTCGGCACAGTCTACCCCGAACTACTAGCACTCCTATGGGTCGCTCTAGAACATAAAAGATCAATATTCATAGTCGGTGAAACAGCCGCAGGTAAGAGCTTTCCGGGTTATACCTTAATACCTGTTAGAATTAAGGGAGAAGTACGTATAATGACGGTACAGGAGCTATATGATATAGTTAAATCAAGAGAATATAGGGTTGGAGAGCACTTAGTAAAGGATGTTGACGATATAGAAGTTCTTGGTCTCGATAAAGATTTTAAGGTAAAGTGGATGAGGGTAAAGAGGATAATTAGACATAAAGATAGTAGACCTTTAGTTAAGGTAAGGACGAACTCATCAGTTATAGTAACTACGAGAGATCATAACTTCGTTAAACTCGATCCGGAAACTCTAGAGCTACTACCAGTTAAGGCTGAGGAATTACGTGTTGGTGATATCATAGTTAATGCGTGGATTACTATGGAATCTTCAGCGAGGAGTAAGGTAGATCCAGATTATGCATATCTATTAGGGTTATGGATAGGGGATGGAACGGTAGATGTGAAGAGGGAGTATGTGGAGTTCATAAATAGTGATGAGGAACTTATCAACACGTTTAAGATACTCTCCCTTAAGTATTGGAATGGACAGATATATCTAGTTAAGGATAGAAGGAATGATGTTAAGTACTTAAGAGTTAAGAGTAGGAAAGCTATTAAGGATGTCTTAAGACTATTTAAGGAGAAGAAATCACGTACGGTAAGTATCCCAGAGGAAATACTTTTCAGTAGTAAAGACGTCTGTACAGCAGTCTTAGCTGGTATATTAGACACGGATGGCACCATAATGATAAGGGAGGGTAAGCAGAAGCGTGTGACAGTAGAGTTCTCAACAAGGTCAAAGATGCTTGCAAATGCTATTTCCTTTATACTAAAGAGGTTAAGAATACTTCATACACTTAAAGAGAGAATAGTTAGGGGAGAACCACTATATAGGATAGTAATCTACGATGTTGCGGCTAAGCAATTACTGGAGCTCACCTATAAATGGTCTCGTAAAGCAAGAAAGTATAAAGACGTAGTATCAATACTTGTTTCTAGTAAAGGACGTAGTCCAAACATTAATACATTCCCCATAGGACCATTCATGAAGAAAGTAAGAACGATGCTAAAAATTCCGGAAGCATTAGTTGAGAATGAACTAGGTTTATCGTCTAGATATCTCTACGCCTATGAGAGGGGAAGTAGAACCATAGGCTTAGATAACTTGAGGAAGTTCTATGAGTACTACAAGAGGAAGGCAATTGAGATGAACCGAGATGACGTACTTGATACTCTTAAGAAAGTTGAGAAGCTATTAGATAGTGATTTACTGACAGAGAAGGTACTTAGTATAGAGGAAGTTAAAGCATCTAATGAATGGCTATACGATCTTGAAGTGGATGGTACTCACCTATTCGTAGTGGGACAGACTGGCTGGAGATTAAACCATAATACTACATTACTTAATGCTATCGCGACATTAATTCCGACGACGATGAAGGTTGTTGTTATTGAGGAGGTTAGGGAGATTAGGCTTCCACATCCCAACGTAATATACATGATTACTAAGGAGGGTGTTGATACAGCTGGTCGTGTGACGTTATATGACTTAGTTAAGGCATCAATGAGGCAGAGACCTGACTTCATAATTGTAGGTGAAGTTAGAGGTGAGGAGGCTTACGTATTAATGCAGTCCATATCGCTAGGCCATGGAGGTCTATGCTTACCTGAAGATCAATTAGTACCCATGATCGTTGACGGAAAATTTGGACTATATAGGATTGGAGACATAGTTTGGGGTGTCTTAAATGGCAGCTATCGTGATGTTAAAGTACTAACACAGTGTAATGGTGAGGTTACGTGGAGGAATGTAAGTAGAGTTTACGTGAAGAGTGGTAGTAGGAGGTTCATAAGGATAATACCATCTAATGGAGTAATTCACGAAGTTCATGAAGAACACCCAGTAATTGTATATGATGATGGAAAATTAATTGTAAAGAGTGCTCGTAAGCTTAGGAGGGGTGATTTATTATTATCATTAATCAATACTGATGTTAAACTATCTAATCTCCAACGTAGAGCATTAAGAACGGTACTCGAGGAGTTACTTAACATTTATGGTGAATCATTAAGTAATAGAGGTGATGTAGAGGTATTGATTAATGATAGAGACGTCGCTGAGTACTTAGCACTGATATCTAAGAGCTTAGGCATGCATCCATCAGTACTACCACTTAGTAGTAGGGGCTTTAAGCTAGTATTAACTAAGGAGGCAAATAGAGAGGGTTCCGAGATCAGACTACTTAGTAGTAATTACGCATTAATACCTGTATCTAGGGTGGAAGTTATTGAGAAGGACTCACTACTCTATGATATCGAGGTACCTGGAAGTCATACATACTTCATATCAGGAGGTTTAATATTGACTCATAACTCAACAATGCATGCTGAGGGACCCATATCAGCTGTTAAGAGACTTATGGCACCACCCATGAACATACCACCATACCTTGTCAAGCTACTTGACATAATTATACACATAACTAAAGTTAGAGGTAGGAATGGTGTTAGAAGGTATGTCCTATCAGCAACAGAGATTGAGGACATAGATTTAAAGACTAATGAACCAAAGTTAAGGACTATATATAAAATAAGTGTAGATACAGAATCACCTAAAGCGCCTACAGCTAAGTTAATAAGATTTGAGCCTGAGAAATCACTAACTCTTAAGAAAATCAGCGATATAAAGGGTATACCATTAGATTATCTAATAAGGAGCATTAGGAAAAGGACGGAGTTCTTAAGAAGCTTAGTTAGGAGAGGATTAAGTTATGAGGAGGTAATTAACGCTATAACAAGGTATAGTGAGTAGGTAGGGGGCATGACATGATAGCAAGATACTACATCGGTAAAAATAAGATACTACATACTGTGATCTCTGTAATACCTGCATCTATAGGTGCCGTACCTTTACTTTATATAGTTTTAACAGGGAATAACTTAATACTTGGTAAAGTCACTATAGGACTTATTGAGGCATTAATAATAGAAATAGTACTCATCGTATCCACGACCTCACTCCTCCTCTTACCTAAGTTCATGTTAAGTAGCGATATTGATAAATTAACATTAAGACTACCTCACATTATACTAAAGTTAAGGACACTGATAGCTGCTGGTGAACCACCTCTAAAGGCATTTGAGGACGTAGCTAAGAATTCAGGACTAACTATTCTTGAGTTAATACTTAAGGAAATCATGCTCGGTTATACACCTCAGGAGGCTGTTGATAGAGTCTCTAAGATTATCGGTAAGAACTCGGCACTTGATGTCTTAGGTAGAGTTATGAATGCTATAGAAATGGGTGGTGAAAGTACTGCATCATTTCTTAGGGATGAGTTTGAAGCGTTAATGGCCGAGAAGGATTCTGAGTTAAGAAAAGCTCTTGATAGTCTATCAGTAATTGTTGAGCTATATATGTCAATGGGTGTTTTTGCGCCCATAATAGGCATTATCATGCTATCCTCACTGGCCATACTTGGAGGTATAGACGTAACACCACTAATTACCGCTATAATATTCATAGCTATACCTCTACTCTCAGTATTCTCAGCAATAATTGCTAAGAGGTATATTGAGAGGGCCTTAATATGAAGATAATATTAAGTAAGATTAAGATAGGGCTTAAACTACCTAAGGTAAGGATTAAGAGAAAGATAATAAGAATTATAAATTTCACATTACCTCCGATACTTACCTTAGTATACATGATAATGTATCATCACATATATGGGGTTTATCCGAATCCACTTAACCCTACTGATACACTCTATATAGCATTTGTAATAGCACTTTCACTAGTACCTGCATCAATTTTTGAATATAGATGGGAGTGGGAGTTAGTAGTTAGTGAGTATGAAGTACCTGACTTCCTATCAGCTCTTGAGGGTAACTTGAGAGCTGGATTACCAATGCCTAGAGCTGTTCATGAAGCTAGTAAGTATGTTAAGCATTTAAGAGGAAAGTTAGAGACTGTAGTTAAGGCTACATATCTCGGAGAAACTCTTGAGAGCTCAATTAGGTACTTAAGAGGTAGTTCACAATTAATAGAATTGCTAGCCGATTACCTTGTAGTTCTATCGAGAAGTGGTGAGGAAATATATAGGACTATCAGGGAATTCAGGGAGTCCATAGAACTCATAGTCAACTATTCAAGGAAGATAAGAGATGCGACAAGATCTTTTGTAGCTACACTATACCTAGTGATGTTCGTGTACCTAGTCTCAACAGTAGTATTTCTTGCAGCATTCATATATCCCTTATCAGAGAAGGCAACTCCTGGTGTTTCCTTAATAGGTAAGGTAGATCCTGATGTAATGACATCACTAATAATATATGGAGCTGTAATTGAAGCTATAACTAACGGTGTTGTGATTTCATACTTCACAGGTTCGAGATACCTATCATCGTTAATACATGCTGTGTTATTACTCTTTATATCGATAATGATATATACGGTGCTAGTATTTATGAGAGGCTTAATACCATTACCGTAACGTATTCTGATATTATAGAATTTTGAAATTCTATAACGGTATTTGGGGGAATTATTAAAAATGAGTTAATAAGCTTCGTAAGTAGCGTTAAGGCTATAAACTTCTGGGTGTAGAGTTTATGTGTGTAAGCATTGATACGTAGTTTTATAGCTAGCGTGCTTAAAAGCTCAGTGATGCCTTACGGTATTACGGTGGGTAATTGGTGGTGTTAATGGTCAAGGAGGAGAGGGATACTAATGCACATAAGATTGACTTAAGTAAGCTGAAGCTAGCTAAGGATGATGTCTCATACGACGTATCTAAAATATTAAGTGATGCACTAGCTCATGCTGTCGGCACGGAAGATGCTTCCAGGATTGAGAGATTCATAGAGACAATGGCCGGTAGAAGTTTAGGAGAACTAGCATATGATAATGTTAAGAGAGCTATCGAGTATTTGGAGTTAGCCTTAGGTACCTCAACTCCTAAAGTAATTAGTGAGCTCATTAAAGCTCTCATAGACTATAGTAATTGTGATATAAGTCTAGATTATGAAAAAATTGACGGATATGAAGCTTTAGAATTAGCTATCAAGGATTTAATTAAGTGTTTAAAAGGGAAGTCTAGGAGAATTAAGGAGGTAACCAATAAACTCTTGAAAGAGCTTCGATCAAAAAAGGAAGTAAGTTAAGGAACAGATATTAAGTACTTGAAACCTAATTTAATGAGTAAAATATTTAGCTTATGTTTAAAATAATCGTAGGGGGTAATGTGTCGTTAATTGAGAAATGCCCCACCGGTATTGCTGGCATAGATAGCTTACTTGGTGGGGGTTTTCCTAGAGGTAACATAATATTACTTGCTGGAACACCTGGTGCTGGTAAGACTACTTTTGCTGCTAAATTTATTTATGAAGGTGCTAAGAAGTATGGTGAGCCCGGTATATACTTAAGCTTTCTAGAGTCTAAATACGACTTCTACAGATACATGAAGGCACTAGGTATGGACTTTGAAGAGTTAGAACGTAGAGGTTTATTTACTTACATCGAGGGTGTTCAAACACAGAGTACGGAGGGTATTGAGGAATCATTAAAGGAGTTCTTAAGGTTAGTCATAGAGAGTAATGCCAAAAGAGCAGTTATAGATTCCGTTACAGCTATAATGCAGTTAATAGGTTTTAGAGGTGCTAGAGAAATACTGAAGAACGCAATAATAGCTGGCTTAAAACCTCTAAACGTTACGACATTACTCATAGCTGAGTTAGCTATAGGTAATCCTAACGTTGGATTTGGTGTTGAAGAATTCTTAGTTGATGGAGTCATACTACTTAGATCAATAATTGAAGGCGGTATACTAATTAGGAGAATGGAGATAAGGAAGATGAGAGGTTCAGACATACCTAGAGCTGAGGTCTACTTCGACATAGTACCTAATGAGGCTATTAGAGTATATCTTCAGGAGAGGATTGAGGAGATACCAGCACCGAGTGAGGAAGTAACTTATGAGGTACCGATTAAAGAATTTACCCATATTTTCGGTCCCATCTTAAGGAGGGGAACACAGATAGCCTTAATAACTCAAGAGAGTAGTGCAGGACTCACCATAGCTCTCTCATTGTTAATACCATTCGTTAAGAAATATGGTGGTAAATTATTGATTAGGAGTTTTAGTAAATCACCAAGCATTATAGAGTCCCTAATTAATGATGTCCTTAAAGCCTTAGGATACAGAGAGGTAAGTATAGATGTACACATAGAGTCACTACAATCTACATATAGACCTATCTACGTTTTAGGACATCAAATTAGAGAAACTGATACTAGACTTAGACCTGACTTTACAATAATTGACTCATTGAACCAGATACCAATAGTTCATGGTTGGAAAGACTTCATATCTGTACATTCAGATATGGTATTAACACGTAGGAGGCTTAAGATAACGTCGATTTACATATATTATGAGAGGCGTGAAAGACCGTTACCTATACCTTTAGATATCTATGATAAGATAATAAAGGTTAGACCGGAAATTGAGTATAACTGCTATGTTATGAGATCCTTCGTCTCAGGTGTAAACTATTACCTAAGACCAGTTAAGGTGTGTTTTACAGAAAGAGGTATTAAGTGGAGCGTGACATCAGAATGAGCAAGGATGAGGATACGAAATTCGTTCTGACATACCTTCAAAGCGTTATTGAGGATAGACTCAAGAAGCACATGCCAGGTCTCTTACTATCACTAAATATGCATGCATTCAGTAGATACGGAAAATATGCGCCACAACTCTTCGCATCAAACCCATTAGCATTCGTTAACATATTAAAAATATACTTTAGGGGTAATGATGAGTTGGTGATTAGGTTACTTAGGTATCTACTTAAACCATTAAATGATGCGGGAAGTGCCGGTCAGGAAGCGATAGAAAGTTTAGTTAAGGGTAATGAAAAGAAATTCATAGAAATTGCTACTAGATTGCTAAAGAAGGAAGCCAAAAAGTGGTTTAAATAAACAGTATAGGTACTGGTGATAAACTCATCAATATCCTCTCATAACTCTCAATTTTATGAAGACCCAATATCCCCAATAGCCTACTAACACCTCTCTCGTGACGTCTAGTTATAAGTATTAACGAATCACTACATAATTTAAGTAGTTTGGATACAAATTCATCCATACTTGAGCTTTCAATAATGTTTAATCCAAATACGATGTTAGACCTTAGTAAGTACCTTCTAAATTTCTCTAACTGTACTTTACTCACTTTTCTCATAGTAATAATTTCTAATTGCGCATTAAGACACTTAGCTAGTGAAAAAGCTATTGATAAGTTTCCATCGATATGAGATAGTGATTGTAAAGCCAACGTTACTACCCTCTCCTTTCCTTGAAATCTAAAGAATGGTGTATATACAAGTATAGGTATTTTCACAGATGAAATTATCTGCTGTATGGTAGGACTTATTGTCTCGACTGCTGAAGGTTTTGACGATGTCACAACTATTAATGCATCGATAGTGTTATGTTTAATGTATGTAGTTATTGCCTTAATAGGCCTTCCTTCAAGTATTACCTCCCTAACACGATCACATCCCTGAGACCTTAACTTAGTAGATATAGTTAGGACAGAATCCTTAGCTAGCCTATGCATCATATCCGCATAGAGAGATGTATAATGATGTCTAGATTTAAGTTTATGCATCACACCTATGACGTGGAAGTAGGCTTGTGGAAATAGCGTACATGTATGACGTACTATATCATCTATATTATCACTTACGATAGCATAAAATCCTACACTCCTTACGAAACTCACGTAGGTACCCATTCTAAGTATACCTTAAGACTAAATAAACAGATGAAACCCCAACTGTTAGTAGCATCACAGGCATACCGTACTTCATAAAATACTTAAACGATATATGGTACCCATATTTATCAGCTATACCTGCCACGACAATATTAGCGCTAGCACCTACTAACGTCGCATTACCGCCTAAACAGCCACCTAAACTTAACGCCCAATATAGTGGTGTAATATTATAACTTAAACTCTTAGACAATATTAGAAGAGCCGACATCATAGTCATAACGAAGGGTATGTTATCAACAAATGCTGAAACTATTGCTGATAACCAGACAACTAGTAAAATCATTACCGTAAAGTTTGTTGAGAAGTCTAGGATGAAGTCAGCTATAAACTTCATAAATCCCAACTTCTCAATACCTTTAATTACTATAAACATCGCCATGAAAAACACTAAGGTAGACCAATCAATATCCCTTAGCACCTCCTCGATATTTATCCTCTTACCCATAAGCACTAATAAGATAGCTGAGCCAATTAGTGCAGGTATTGCTGGAGGATATTTAAGAACATCTTCAAGAGTGAATAATATTATCACTATAAAAAATGGTACTAAAACCTCAATTAAATCCCTTCTATATAGCTTAACATTAATTCTTAAATTGCTAATAGCATTACTTAACTTGCTTACAGTAGCCCTATATTCGCGTAACCAGCCTCGATACATTATT
The DNA here is from genome assembly GCA_964592745.1 of uncultured Desulfurococcaceae archaeon. Classification (GTDB taxonomy): domain Archaea; phylum Thermoproteota; class Thermoprotei_A; order Sulfolobales; family NBVN01; genus CAZAMI01. The sequence goes on along the minus strand of CAZQFL010000011.1, from coordinate 30,535 downwards.
TTAATGAGTAATAAAAAGAGGATGAAATCTACAATCACAATTGGCGTTAAGTTGTATATAAACGCCATAAAGCCTAAATGAGCTAATGATCCTATTATTATGTTTGGTGGATCACCTATTAATGTGGCTGTACCACCTATATTTGAAGAAAAAACTATAGCTAATAATATTAACCTTGGGTCTATCCTTAGCCTTCTACTTACCTCGATAACTATAGGAGTTATTATTAATACCGTAGTGACGTTATCAACAAATGCTGAAACAAATGCTGTGAGACTCGTTAATATAGCTATTAACATAAATGGCCTACTATACAATCTAAATAATATATGATGAGCTAAATAGCTGAATACACCAGTCTTACTCATTATACTCACAAACATCATCATCGACATAAGTAATAGTATTGTATCTAAATCGATAGCCTCAATTAATTGTGTGAATGACGCGTATCTTAAGATGAGGTTAATTATGAGAATAACACCCGCCATTATTAAAGCTATGACAGTTCTATGGAATATTTCGAGAGTTAGTAGTGTGTAAAGCGTTATCAGTATTGCGAATCCCAACAGTATACCCAGTAACTCCGCCGTTCTTCACACCATAGCATTACTGAAGTAGGCCTGATTTATAAGTTTATTGTTATTAACCTAGAGAGCATACTTAAAATTCACCTCAATAATAATGTGAAGAGGTGTTACTCATGACCCAAGACTTAATGAGTATGTATCTCAAATGGTATGAATTAAGCGTCCATGCTGTTAATGATTACAGAGTTGAAGGTGAGATAAGTAGGGAATTAATTGAAGGTCTTGTACTAAGTGGTATGGGTGGTTCAGGAATCGTTGGCGATGTTATTTACTCGCTCCTATATGATAAGGTAGACATACCTATCATTACCATTAAGGATTATAGTCTTCCAAAATGGGTTAAGAAGGGATGGTTCGTCATAGCTGTTAGCTATTCAGGAAATACCTTAGAAACTATTCATGCAATGACCGAATCATTAAGAAGAGGCGCTAAGTTAGCCGTGATAACATCTGATGGTAAGCTTCTCGAATATGCTAAGACATATAAAATACCTTTCATAAAGGTTGATGAAGGTTATGTGCCAAGAGCAGCATTTCCTTTGCTCCTGATAGCCACATTAAAAATTCTTGAGGAATTAAATCTTTACAATGCAAGTAAGTTCTATGAAAGTTTAGGAGTACTAAATGATAACAAGATTATGAATGTTGCTGATGAGATATCCAACTTCGTAGGTAACTCAATACCTATATTCATAACGAATAGTAAGTATTATCCCTTAGGTTTGAGATGTAAGAATGAGTTCAATGAGAATGCTAAACTCATATCCAAAGTCGAAGTTATTCCTGAATGGGGTCATAATGACATAGTTGGTTGGGAAAGTAGGTATAGTAATGTTAAAGCAATAGTACTAAACGATGGTAGTGAGATACTGAATTACGTTTGGAAACACTTGAGAGATTATGGTCATGAGGTTAAGAATGTAGAAATAAACATTAGTGACGATTATTTGACAAACATAATTTACTGGTCTAAGGTATTCGGTATATCTTCGATTAAGTTAGCTTTATCTAAAGGAATTAATCCTAAGGAAACTAAGTCAATAAGTAAATATAAGGAGTTTCTAAAGCATTCCAAATTAGCCAGAATTAACTTTAGGGAGAAGATGTAGAGCTATTTGGTGGTATTAATGAGTATAAGAAAGACCTCTAGGATACCCGGTTTCCACAAGTTAAGTTTTGAAGAAAGGGTCAAACTTGTTAAGGAATTTGCAGGCTTAAGTGATGAGGAAGTTAGTCTATTAATAAAGACTGGTGCCTTAAGCATAGATATTGCTGAAAGAATGATTGAGAATGTTATTGGAACTGTGGAATTACCCTTAGGTATAGCTACCAACTTCTTAATTAACGGTAAAGATTATCTCATACCTATGGCCATTGAGGAGCCGTCAGTCGTTGCTGCAGCATCTAATGGAGCTAAGATGTGTAGAGAGGGTGGTGGTCTTCATGCAATGGCTTCTGAGCAATTAATGATTTCACAGATACAGCTAGTTAAGGTTAGTAATCCATATGTAGCAGCCTATAAGATACTTGAGAAGAAAGGTGAGATAATAGATATAGCCAATAGTGTTGACCCTATCCTAGTAAAGCTTGGTGGTGGTGTTAAGGATGTTGAGGTTAGAGTAATAAATTCACCTTTAGGACCTATGGTAATAACTCACTTGATAGTTGATGTTAAGGATGCCATGGGAGCTAACGCCGTAAATACTATGGCTGAGAAGGTAGCACCATACATAGAGAAGTGGACTGGAGGTAAAGTTTATTTAAGAATAGTTTCAAACCTTGCTGATAAGAGACTAGTTAGGGTTTGGACTAGAGTACCTAAGGAGGCTGTTGGAGGTAAGGAAGTTGCTGAAGGTATAGTTTATGCCTGGGCTTTCGCAGCAGCTGATCCATATAGGGCTGCCACACATAATAAAGGGATAATGAATGGGATAATAGCTGTTGCGCTAGCTACAGGCCAGGATACTAGAGCATTGGAAGCTGGTGCACATGCATATGCAGCTAGGAGGGGTAGATATGAACCATTAAGTAGGTGGGAACTTGATGAGAATGGTGACCTTATAGGATATCTAGAGTTACCTATAGCTGTAGGCATAGTTGGTGGAGCGACAAGAACTAATCCCATAGCTCGAATATCATTAAAGATCTTAGGGGTCAAATCCGCTAAGGAACTAGCTGAGGTTATGGGAGCGGTAGGTCTTGCCCAAAATCTAGCAGCGTTAAGAGCGTTAGCTTCAGAAGGTATTCAGAGAGGTCATATGAAGCTACATGCAAGGCAGATAGCTATAAGTGTTGGTGCCGTAGGTGATGAGGTGGACAAGGTTGTCGAAGAGATGCTTAAAGAAGGTGTAATAAGGTACGATAAGGCTAAAGAGATATTAGAAAGGATAAGATCTAAAAGGACTTAATCAAATTTCCTTCGAAGTTCCTTAATTACATTCATAAATCTCCTAACTTTTTCAATACTTACCCTGCCATTAGCTTTGAAATACGTTCCCACAATTGCTCCATCAGCATATCTTAGCAGCTCCTTTGCGTTGTCAGGATTTAAACCACTACCAATAATTACGGGTGTATTAACCACCTTCTTCACTCTAACTAAGTCATTTAAATCAATAGCTTCACCAGTAATACGACCAGTAACTATTACAGCATCAGCTAACCCTCTTTCAATAGCCTCCCTAGCTACAATATCAATATCGCGCCCTGTTAACGGCTTTCCGTGCTTAACATGAATATCTGCAAGAATAGCAATATTCCATGCTCCCAAGATCGATCTATACATATTGAGTTTATAGGCTGAGGGCTTTAATATTCCTTCAGGCGCATCTATAGTTTCAACTAAGGCGTTAACTCTTATAAATGAGGATTTAGTTACATAAGCTATGGCTAATGAATCAAGTACGCAGTCACGTAAAACGTTAATACCTATAGGTATCGATACCTCCTTTCTAACCTCATTAACTATTAGCGTCATTGATGACGTAACCGCGGGATCAGCCCTGCTTATACGGTATATCTTATCATTAAAATTCTCTATAATTATTCCATCAACTCCGCCCTCCTCTAACGTTTTTGCATCTCTAATTGCGTTCTTAACAATCTCATCAAAGTTCCCCTTATATAGCGGTGTACCAGGTAGGGGTCCTACATGAACCATACCTATGATGAAAGGTTTAACTTGAAAGGGTAATTTAGCCATGAGGTCACCTAATCACTCAATAACTATTATTGGTTGACCTAAGTCGACAAAGTCACCGGGCTTCACTAGTACCTCCTTAACCTTCCCGTTATAACCAGCATATATCTCTATATTCATTTTCATGGACTCTAGTACAGCTACAACATCATTCTCCTTAACAGCATCACCAGGTTTCACTCTTAATTCTACAACCTTACCTGGTGTTGGAGCAGTTACTACTTTACCTTCAACACTTACAGCTTTAGGTTTTACCTCCTTGACTTCTGTAACACTTACCTCTTCCGTACCTACAACTTTAACCTCAAGAACTTTACCCTCGACATTAACTATGAAAGTACCTCCACCTCTCTCCTCAACTTCAACACTGTACTCCTTACTGCCTACTCTCACCTTATACTTCGCCAAGACTTGACACCACCCCTTCTACATAGTTGTTGAGAGACTTCATATCTCCATATAGAGACCCAAGAGGAGAAAGAACTTACACTTGTTAACTCCTGAACTTGAGGAATTGTCGCTGCTACTTCCTCTTCCTTAACACTCTTACTTTTCATGTAATGCTCTACAGCAGCCACAGCAGCTGCAAGTATTTCCTTACTAACTTCTTCTTTCCTCCTGAATATCAAGTCTAACACCTACATAGGTATTAATCCATGCTTCTTAGGTGGTACCCAAACCCTAATCTCCCTCTTAGTTAAGAGGTATTCAAGTGCTTTAATCAATACTGGCCTTGTCTTTCTAGGCTCAATTATGTCGTCAATATAACCTCTACTAGCTGCAACGTAGGGTGTTGCTACATTCTCTCTATACTCCTTAATTAACTCTTCCAATTTCTTCTTCCTCTCATTTGGATCCGCTATTGCTCTTAACTCCTTCCTAAATATTATCTCAGCAGCACCCTCAGGACCCATAACTGCTATCTCAGCCGTTGGCCAGGCGATAACGAAGTCAGCACCTAAGTGCCTAGAACCCATAGCTATATATGCACCACCGTAGGCCTTCCTAACAATTACTGTGAGCTTAGGTACGGTTGCTTCACTATAAGCGTAAAGTATTTTAGCTCCATGCCTTATTATGCCGCCATGCTCCTGTCTAGTACCTGGTAGGAATCCAGGTACGTCAACAAACGTTATTATAGGTATATTAAATGCATCGCAAAATCTAACGAAGCCGGCTATCTTATCTGATGAGTCGATATCTAAAGCACCTGCTAAGTATGCTGGTTGATTAGCTATGATGCATACTGACCTACCATTTAACCTACCAAAACCTACGATAGCATTTTTAGCCCAATACTTATGGACTTCAAAGAAAGATCCTTTATCTAGGACCCTAGTTATTATCTCTAACATGTCGTAAGGCTTATTTGGATCCTCCGGGACTATAGTGTCTAATTCAGGGTCCTCCCTGTCAGGTGGGTCATTAGTCTTCACTATGGGTGGATCCTCAGCGTTGTTACTTGGTATGTATGTTAATAATTTCTTTATTATGTTTATAGCCTCCTCATCATTATTAGCGATAAAGTGTGCAACACCAGATTTACTTGCATGAACATCTGCACCACCTAATTGTTCCTCGGTGACCTCCTCACCCATAGCTGCCTTAACAACTCTAGGCCCTGTTACGAACATGAATGAAGTCTTCTTAACCATTACTATGAAGTCCATAAGTGCTGGTGAATATACTGCGCCACCCGCACATGGACCCATGATTGCAGCTATTTGAGGTATGACACCTGAAGCCATAACATTCATGTAGAATATGTCTCCGTAACCCTTCAGTGAATCAACACCTTCTTGAATTCTAGCACCACCCGAATCATTCAGGAATATTACGGGGACACCCATACTTAGAGCATAGTTCATAGCCTTAACAATTTTTGCAGCATGCATCTCGCCTAAGGAACCACCCATGAAGGTGAAATCCTGGGCTATAACAACGACTCTCCTACCATTAATTCTGGCTAAGCCTGTAACTACCCCATCACCATATGCAAACCTCTTATCCATACCGAATTGAGTAGCTCTATGACGTACTAACATATCAAACTCTAGAAATGAATCTTTATCAACAAGTAATTCTATCCTCTCTCTAGCCGTTAGCTTTCCCTTAGCATGCTGCTTCTCAATAGCTTCTTTACCACCACCTAAAAGTGCTTGAGCTTTAATTTCACGTAACTTCTCTAGTTTAGACTTAATTACCTCAACCATGATAGCAGCCAAGAATAGTGTTGGAGACCGAAAATATTAGTGTTAACACCTTAGTTAGAATTAAGTGAATAAAGCTATATATATTGAAGCTATTATAGCTGTCGTTATAACACCAGCTATGTTGGGTCCCATAGCGAATGCTAGTATGTAGTTTCTTGGATTATATTTTAAAGCTACCTTTTGACTTATCTTAGCTGTTGTTGGTACGCAAGACACGGCTGCAGGACCTAATAATGGGTTTATCCTGCCCTTACTTAAATAATAAACTACGATACCGCCGATAGATCCCCCAATACTAGAGAGTGTTAATGCTAAAATTCCAAGTATCAATATCTTAAGTACTTCACCTTTAAGAATTACCTCAACAGTAGTCAACGTTCCTAGGATGAAGGCTAGTAGGAAAGTGGATAGTGACAGTATTACTTCATCCATCAGTTTTACATACCTACTTATACCCACCTCCTTAATGATGACACCAGCAAAGAACGATATTATGAGTGGTGATGCTTGAGGGAAGAGTAAACTTAATATGGCTGTTATAATCACTGAGAAAGCCAGCTTCTCTCTAGGTGATATCTTAGGTAATTCTCTAATGTCCATGTAGGTCATTAGCATTCTCTTAGGTATTGTTAGTTCATCAAGCTTTTCCTGAAATAGGTAAAGCATGCTTAAGTATAAATAACCTACAAGTGTTATCGGTACAAACAACTCAGGAGCCAGCCTTAGTGATGAGTAAAGAACTATAGGACCATCAGCACCGCCAATTAAAGCTATTGCAGCTGCTTGTCTAAGGTTAAAGCCTAATGCAACAGCTATTGGTAATGTTAATATAGTACCTAACTCAGCAAATGAGGCTAGTATAAAGCTTACATAGGGTCTAGCCATTAGGAATGTAATGTCGGTCATAACCCCAATACCTAAGAATACTAAGCATGCTATTAGACCATTACTAAACATAAATGTATAGAATGGCTGTAGCCAGTAGATGAAGTTATTACTTAGATTTGTAAAGTCCATATTAACATGAGGATTACCTATGCCAATGATGTATGCTAGATTTGCTGACACCATGCCTATACCCATTGGAATCATAATCAATGGTTCCAAAACCTTCTTATAGCCTAGATACAGCAGTAGAGCACCAATTAGGGCTAATGTTAATCTAGCAATTATTTCATTAGGAGGTAATGATGCAATCCCGAAAATCTTAATTAATAAATCACTTATATTTAATTGAGCATATAGTTCAACCACCATTACTTAAGCCACCTCAATACCCTCCTTACAATATCTATTATCGCGGCAACAACGATAGATACAGCTATTAAAACAACGTATATAATTAATATTAAAACGTACATCTCCATAGCTCCCCGAATATATATGGGGAGAAATATTAAATGTTAGATTTACCTGATGTTTGTAGGTTAATGAATATTTCAATTTTTATATTTTAATATGGGGTAATCATATCAAGAACTTCAGTAGCTTGATACTTAATACACTACTAGTACACAAGTATACACTAATGTGTACTCTACCTTTAATATATATGGAGCTAAATATATATAGGGAGAAAAGGTGAGTAAGATGTTAAGATCTAAGCTGGATAGCTTAAAGGAAATGCTAAAAATAAGAAGGTTTAAGAGTGGAGTACATGATGTTATAATGAAGCATAACTTAGATAGCATATTTAAACCCATAGTTACAAAGAGTATTAGAATTAAGGTGAAAATGTCATCAAGGAAATCACTTAAGTGCCTTAATATGTGCTACGACTATGGCTACGATTATGTAACATGTAGTAGGATATGTGGTAATTAAGTCTTATCCACTCTTACCTAACGTACCTCCTCCTCTATGAGCCTTATTAGTTCGTCAGTAATCCTTCTTAAATCCTTTAACGTACTCAATGCGTTATCCATACTTAGTCCCGAAGACTTTATCATGTTGTATGCTTGTTTAATGGCTCTTTTAAGTGCTTCATCACTACTTAACCCCCTTCTCATCCAATGTCTCCATAATCTTGAAGCGGAAATTATAGCTCCCTCAACATAACGTTTCATAATTTCCTCTCTTGGTTTCCTCATTATAAACCCCTACACACTCATGTCTGAGTCCGTACACTATTATACGTATGAGAAATAAAAATGTGTAAGAATTAGCTTAACTACTTAGTTACCTATGTCTTTAGCTCTCTAAATGCTATATTTTGAGTAAGATTTTTAACATATGATTTCAGTAGCCTGAAAGAGGGGCATTTAAGAGTGGAAGTGATATGGATAATCATCGGAGGTTTAATAGCGTTCTTTGTTGCCTGGAATAATGGTGCTAATAATGCTGCTGATGCAATAGGTACCGCTGTTGGTTCTAGAGCTATAGATCTTAGAAAGGCATTAGTAATTGCCGCAATAGCAGATTTTGTGGGCGCTATACTTTTCGGATCATTTGTATCTGAAACCATAATGCGTGGTATAGTGAATATTGAGCTAATAACTAACCCTAAAATCATTATTTACGGTATGCTCTCATCACTTCTATCTACAGGCTTGTGGATGCTTATAGCATCAATCATGAAAATGCCCATGTCCATCTCGATGGCAATAGTTGGTGCTGTCATAGGTTTTGGTCTAGTGACACTAGGTATTAATGGCATATTATGGGATACCGTAGCTTACATTTTCATTTCATGGGCAATATTACCTTTCTTCTCAGCAATTGTGGCAGTACTTCTTCAAAGATTCTATAGCAGAATGTTAGCTAATGTGAAGTTACTACCATATGCAGGAGCTTCATCATTGTTCCTGATAGTATTTTCAACATCCTTCCTACTCCTTTACGGCAAGGTCTTTACAGCTTACACTAACGCCTTAATACTTTCATTGTTATTAGGCTTTACATCCTTCCTAATGTTCTTAATCTTCACTAGAATTTTGATAATTAAGAGGAGTGATACTAAGGAGTCTTCTAATACTATACTCAAGGTATTAGTAACTTTCGCTGCAGCCACCATAGCATTTAGTCATGGTGCAAATGACGTAGCCAAGAGTGCTGCACCATTGACAGCGATAATATTGGCTTCAAGTAAGGGCTACATACCTTTGACAGTTAGTGTTGACATGCATGCTTTACTGCTATGTGCATCAGGCATTGCTATAGGTATTATGTCATGGGGTTATAGAGTTGTTGGTACACTTGGTGAGGAGATCACCACACTAACATATACATCTGCCTTCATTGCTCAAATCTCTGCGTCAATCCCCTTACTTATATTTACGAGACTAGGCATGCCCGTATCAACAACTATGTCAATAGTTGGTGCTATAGCGGGTGTAGGTCTTGCTAAAGGAGTTAGATATGTTAACATCAAGACATTGTTAAGGATATTTAGTACTTGGATAATTGCTGTACCGGTAGTTATGTTTATGTCAGCAGGTGTGTATTTCATAATTAGTTCTATATTGTAAGAACAACTAATCCTCCATTCTTAATGCTAACGTTCTAATATAATCCGCTGCATCCTCAGCGTAGTCAGTTATATTCTCAAGCGATTCAAGAAAGTCTTTAACCATAATTATTATTGCTGGATTGGTTATTCTCTCACCATACATTACTAATAACTTCCTTCCATTAACTATGACCTTATCAGCTAGCTCCTCAACTTCCTCAACCTTATCAGCATAGCTTATAGCTCTCGATTTATCATGCTCAAATAAAGCCTCAAGCCCATCAAGTATTAAGTCCATGGAATCCATAGCTAGCTTACTTAACTCCTCAACTACATCCCTAACTTCATCGGGCATTTCAAGGTAAGGTATTATGGTTAAGTACCTTGAAGCCTCCTTAGCTGATTCAGCTACTAAGTCTAATCTCCTAATAAGCCTAGCTACCCACTCTCTTACGTAGCCCCTTCTAACTTCAGTACCTATCTTTAGTATGATGCTCCTCCTAATATTATCAGCTTCGGTATCAGCTCTTATACCATTAGCTAATGTTCTTATAGCTTCACCAGCTCTTACATTATTGAGTAGTTTTATACCGTCTCTTAATGCCTTAACTACCGTACGGACTTTACGGGCATAATTAATTACGTCACTAATTAATTCCTTACTAAGTAATTCCTCAGTACTCAAGACATTCCCTACAGACTATCGCCTCATACCAAAAATATCTTTCTTAAGCGTTATGAGTGTAGGACTTAACTTAAATATTTCTAAGGTTTTACTCATCTTCTTAAGTATATCAATCTTAAGTAGCTTAATCTTGAATGTGAAATATATTATATAGTATAGCGTGAGGATACCATGTAGGTAAGCACCTATGATACCAAGAAATGGTACTAAGTAGTGGTTACCATGACCCATTATTACATTATGATGAGTTATTAATCTATAGAATATCATTAGTAATATAAGTATGGATATCAATATTAAAATTAAAGCTATAGTGAATAGTGTTAGATGTCCCGTAAGTAATAACATTATCGCTACGAAAGGTGCTAATGAAAAAAGAATCCAAGCATATGTATCTAGGGGTGGAGGCCTACCAATTATTAATGCTCCCTCAATTAAGCCTTTAACACGTGCTTTCTGCCATTTCAGAACATCACTGAAGGTACTTGGTATGGAGGCTAGAAGTTTAGCATTATCATCGTGACATACCTTGACTCTCTTAATGAGTCCCTTCTTAAGTAGTAAGTATGTGAAGTAATAATCATCACTTCGTGAAATTGGAGGGTAATTAACGTACTTATAGATATACGTTCTCACTGCCTTGTTATTTCCTGGTGCATGTATTTTTGATAGGCTTTTAAGGAATAGATGGAGTGAATGGTACCAGAAAAAGATTTTTGACCAAACACTTCTCTCAATGTCTATTACAGCCTTACCTGAAACGATATCGCAACCCTTCTCATATATGTACTTTAAGATCCTACTTACATAGTTGGGATCATAGATATTTTCAGAATCACCCCAGATAATTAAGTCATAGCTATGTTTTAACGCATAGTGTATTGCCTCTATTCGTGCAGGACCTACACCACCCTTAACCTTCTGAATAACAAATTTTATACAGGGGTATTTCTCTTTAAACTTACTAGCTACTTCATGAGAATTATCGCTTGAGCCTCCGTCAATAATAAGTACGTCAAAACTTCTACATATGCCACATAACTGCATAGTTAAGCTCTTCAGGCATTTCATTAAACCTTCAGCATTATCTTTATTCATAATGACAACGAGCGCCTTAGCCATATTCCCTTATAAGTCTAAATAATATGGATTAAAGTTTTTCTCCATTTGAAAATTTTGAATAATTAGTATTTAAACTACTTAACATAATTGTGTTAAATAAATGTAATACCATATTTGAGAGTACTACATAAGCTGCTTATTTAGCGCCCAGCTACACTTATAAGGGTTATGTTCAAATTTCTCATGGTGGTACATAAGTGGTTGAGACGAAGGTATGGGCTGGCTTCATAATTGCAATCGTGATTGTAGCTATTGCCGCGTTTTATTCAGGTACGGCCGTAGCTCCGTCTAAAACTGTAACTACGACCGTAGTAAGTACTACAACGGTAACAACTACTTTGGGTGCTGGAGCAGCAACTGTTACTGTAACATCCCCAGTAACAGCAATAACTAAGACAATAACCACGACTGTAACTCTTACAGCAACACCTGCCATACCCACATGGATCCCGCCAAAGAAGATAAAGGCTGCATGGATATACGTAGGACCTGTAGGTGATTTCGGTTGGTCATATATGCATGACTTGGGTAGAGCTGTTGTTGCTTCACTCTATAAAGACTGGCTTGAGACTACATATGTTGAATCAGTTAGTGAGGCTGCACTTAAGGAGACCATAGAGACATTAATAGCTAAGGGTTACAACGTGATATTCACCACCTCATTCGAGTTTATGGACGGTACTTTAGAAGAGGCTAAGAAACATCCAGATGTCATGTTCTTCCATTGTAGTGGTTATAAGAGGTGGACTAATATGGCTACATACTTCGCTGACTTATATCAAGTCTACTACTTAAATGGCTTAATAGCTGGTGCTTTAACCCGTACTGGAAAGATAGGGTATGTTGCTGCATTCACCATACCTGAGGTTGTCAGGCACATAAATGCTTTCGCTATAGGTGCTAAGGAGGTTGGTGAACAGCTAGGTAAGGACATAAAGGTCTATGTGATTGAAATAGGTGCTTGGTTTGCACCAGATAGAGCAACTGAGGCTGCAAGAACGTTGGTCACACAGTATGGTGTTGACGTAATAGCGTATACTGAGGACTCAACAGCTATAATACAGTTTGCTGAGTCGTGGACTAAGGAACATCCAGAACGTCCTGTTTACGTATTCAGCCACTACAGTCCGGGCTATGTTTATGGACCTGATGTGGTTGTTAGTGGTCAATTAGTTAGGTGGGAGGTCATATATGCTGACATATTAGCAAAAGTAAAGGCTGGTATATTAACACCTTACAACCTTAAGGATGTAGATTACTGGTACCTACTAAATACAGGTGCTGTAGATTTAGGATGTCATGTGTTTGAGAATGGTACTGTAATGAGGATTAATCCAAAGTTCATACCTATGCTTAAGGAGATTAAGGTTAAAGATAAGTTAACTGGTGAGACACTAAGTGTTTACGATTTAGTGATGAAGAGATATTATCAGATGAAGTTTGCACCATTAGAGCAGCCCCTACAAGGTCAAGCTATAACCCATAAGTATGAGAATGTAACATTCATAGATATTGTAGTAGGTAAGAAACATGAACTGAAGTATAGGATAGCACCGATATTTGATCCATTCACAGGTCCGTTAACTGGATACATGAAGGATAATCCTGAGGTGAAGGTTAAGATACCTGAGGGTGTTATCCTAGGTCATGATGACTTATGGAATATGCAGTGGTTTGTTGACTGGGTTGTATATTTAGGAGCTGGTGGGTAAGGAGTTAAGATGATTTATTTAATAGAATTAGTATTAAATCATGAATTTATTTTTAACAGATATATACCTCACAATATTAAAGTCCTCACATATCTGAAGCTATTATTTAGGAAGGGATGAATTAATGAATGACATAGTTTTGAAAGTTAAGAACTTAACGAAGAGGTTTCCTGGAGTTACAGCTCTAGATAATGTTAACTTTGAATTAAGGTATGGTGAAATTCACGGATTACTGGGAGAGAATGGTGCTGGTAAATCAACATTAGTTAAGATACTCTACGGTATATACACTCCCGATAGCGGTGAGATATACATTGATGGAAGAAAGGTTGTAATAACATCTCCTATTGACGCGTTAAAACATGGATTAGCACTTGTTTCACAGAATCCACAGTTAATTGATAAATTAACTATAGCTGAAAATCTCATATTGGGACTCACTAAGTTAGGTTTAATGACCCCCATAAGAAGGATTTACGGAAAATTAAGAGAATTGAGTGAGGAATTAGGTATTGAGATAGACCCTAATGTTGAAGTGTGGAAACTTAGCTATACTCAAAAACAACTAGTTGAGATACTTAAAGCCTTACTATTAGGTGCTAAAGTATTAATGATAGATGAAGCAACAACACTCCTACCCTCCAATGAGAAAAGAAGATTTTATGAATTCCTAAGAAAGTTTACCCTAGAAGGAGGTTCAGTAATCTTAATTACACATAAGATTCGTGAAGCACTAGAAGTTTCTGATAGAATTACTGTGTTAAGGTTAGGTAAAGTTGTTGGAACAGTTAGACCTAATGAGGTTTCTATAGATGAAGTTAGGATGATGATGTTCGGAAAAAGAATCAAAGAAATAAATTATTACGTGGAAGAGCAAATAAAGGCATTAGTAAGGGATAAAGTTGTACTTGAAGTCAGGGATCTATGGGTTCTAGGTGACCATGGTACTTATGCTGTAAGGGGTGTTAGCTTCAATATTCATAGAGGTGAAATACTAGGTATAGCTGGTGTAGCTGGTAATGGTCAGAACGAGTTAGCACAATCAATTATGGGTTTGAGGAAAGTCGTAAAGGGTAAGATTATAATTGATGGTCATGACGTAACAAACAAGGATACAGTAAAGGTTAGGGAGTTAGGTGTTGGATATATTCCCGATTCACCATTGAAGCATGGTGTAGCTCCTGATGGTAGTATTGAGGATAATATAGCTATGCTACCATGTATTGCGAGGGGGATAGTTAGATGGAGCTATGTAAGATCTTTAGCAAGAAAACTAATTAGTGAATACGATATTGTAGCTCCCTCAACAAAAACACCTATAAAGCTACTATCTGGCGGTAACATAATGAAGGTTCTTGTTTCTAGAGAGCTAAGTATTGCGAGGAAATTGTTAATAGCATATAATCCAACAAGAGCACTTGATGAAGCTACAGCTATGAAAGTTAGGAAAATGATTAAAAGAAAGGCATGGGAGGAGGGAACAGCAGTGTTACTAATATCTGAGGATCTTGATGAAGTCCTTCAATTGAGTGATTACGTCGCAGTAATGAATTCTGGAAAGATTGTAAGTCTAATTCCTAAAGGGAGAATTGTGAGAGAGGAAGTTGAGAAACTTATGGTGGTTAAGTAATGCGTGTTACTGTAGTTAGAAGGGTCAAACCCTTACCTCTTGGGAACGTGCTAATACCTTCGCTATCCATAATCATTGGTGTATTATTGGCCTCTCTCGTACTTTACTTATTAATGAACATACCACCAAGTCAGTTCTTCACATATGTTGGTGAGGGCTTTGTATCGTTAGAAACATTGAGAGATTTCATACTCTTAACGATACTTGGTACGGCATTAATAATATCGTTTAAGGGAGCTGTTTGGAACATCGGTGCTGAAGGGCAGATAGCTATGGGTATGTTAGCAGCTGCTTATGTAGCTTTATTCACTAATCTAAGCTCATCACCAGTATTAGGTAAAATAATGATGGTGGTCCTAGCTTTAATCCTAGGAGGTGCATGGGGTTTAATAGCAGGTATACTTAAGGCTTACTTATCTATTGATGAGGTCGCTTCAACGCTTATAATGAATTACGTAGCATATTACATATTGAATTACTTAGTTAGAGGTCCTTGGAAGGGGAAACATACTTATGGATATATAAGGACGGACTTAATTCCTGAATCAACGTATTTCTCAACACTTCCCATCCGCGGTATAACGATAACTTATGAAGAAATTCTACTATTGGTAATTACCTTAGTATTTGCATATGTATTACTCTATAAAACAGCACTAGGTGTTAGGATTAGGATTTTAGGATCAAATCCTGAAGCATTAAAAGCTGCTGGTGTAAACGTTAAGCTACTCACAATTACTTTACTAACAATTAGTGGCGCTATTTCCGGTATGGTTGGTGCAGCACAATTAGCTGGGTACCTACATAGGATAAGCTATCCCATTGAAACCCATACTCCATACCTAGGCTATACAGCAATTTTAGTTGCTTGGCTATCCATGCTTGACTTAAGAGCAGTGCCCATTATTGCCTTCATAATAGGTTCTCTCAATCAAGCTGGTAGGTTATTACAAATAGCTGGTGTTGGCGGTATAGCAGTAACGTATCTCTTCATAGGGACTATACTAGTAACCTTCACGGTATTAAGAGTGTTTAGTGAGTACAGAATTAAGTTGATGAGGGGTTAAGTCATGGATACGATAATACAATCCATATTAGCTGTAGCACCCGCATTTACGGCATACTACTTAACAGCTTTAGGTCACGGATTCTTTGAGAAATCGGGTGTTCTTAACTTAGCAATTGATGGAGTATTCTATTTAAGTGTTGCCGTAGCTTACGCCTCAGCTGTTTATATGGGTAATCCGTACATGGCCATATTCACATCAGCGCTTACAGCATCAATATTTGGCATACTACTAGCCTTTATAGTAACTAAGCTCCCTATAAGCCATGGTGCTGCAGGACTTTCCCTCATGTTTCTTGGTTATGGTTTAGGGGCATTAATAGGTAATCCCGCCGTATTTAGGTTTAGGGAAATTAAAATGACAAATATTGAATTTAATATTAACATACCTAGAACACCATTAACAAATGTGACTCTTCTCTTGGTATCTATAGTGGCTTGTCTAGCACTTCTTTACATACTTAAGGGTACAAAGCTAGGGGCAGCAATAAGAGCTTCAGGTGAAGATCCTCATGCTGCTTCCGCGTTAGGTATTGACGTACTTAAGATTAGATTGCTAGCTGGAGCTATAGGTTATGCACTCATAGGCATAGGTGCAGCTATATTTGAACTTGTGTGGCTCCCTACATGGCAACAAATGCATGGTATGGGTCATGGATGGATAGCATTCGCAATATCGCTCTCATCTGGTAGACACCCAGTATTAACAATGCTTACATCAACAGCGTTTGCAACATTACTAACTTATCAATACCTACTTCAAGCTGCATATAATCTAAGCCCCGAAATAGCCAAGATGACACCCTTCATCGCTGCTATAGCAGCAATGACAATATTCATGGTGACACCATTAAGGAGAAAATTATCACCCCCCTTATCTCTAGGTAAGATCTTCTTCAAAGAGGAGAGGACGTTATAACCTTAAAGATGAATTATTTAATTATTTCCTTAAGTACTCCCTAATCACTAAATTAGAGTATCGTAGTCTCACACGTAAATTCTTAAGGTTGAAATAGGGTATATGCATGAAATCATTAATATGTTCCACTGAAATACTTTTTATTTTTCTCCTAGAATTAATAATGGATCGTATAGCTTAAAGGTGCTAGTTAGATGAGTCAGGAGGGTAGTGATATTCCCTCATTCGAGAGGGAATTGTTTGAAAAAATTAAGACTCTCTCATTAATGAAAAGATACATAAACCCATCACTACTAAACTTCATAGAGCAAATCCAAAGTTACGAGTTCATACCTGAAATAACTAGAGTAGCTGAGGACATGGGATTACATACATCAACTGTCTGGAAGTTTATGAACTTACTGAAGAGTAAAGGATTCTCGTTCACCATAATAATAGATATTCAGCGATTAGGTGTTGAGAGCGTAATTATGCTGTTTGATGAGTACATACCTTACGATAAGATATTTAAATCAACATTAAGACGTTATGCACCAATATTACCATGGGGTACTCTACTTAACTACTTAGTACCTAGTAATATGAGTGAAGCATTCATTAATGAACTCATCCCACTAATGCCTAAGGAACCTAAGGAAGTTATTAGATTGACACATACATTACCAGCTAAGCCTAGTCTAACTAAATACTATAACCTTAAGGAAAGAAGGATAGTCCTTGATTGGAATGATCTCTTTAGATCAATAATAGCTTCACCTAGGGAGTCTGTGCCTCGAGAGGTTGTTAGAAGGGGTAAGTTTGATGACATAGATTTATTCATACTTAAAGAATTAGAACTCGATCCCTTCATATCGCTAAAGAAAATAACTGAGAAGCTTAATAAGGAACTCAACCCATCAATACCCATAAATTACATAAGGATACTTAGACACTACAAGAATCACATTGAGGCAAGAGGAATTATTAGAGGAGTTAAATTAATGGTCATACCGATAATGAGCGTGTGTTCCGTAATTACCGCATTGGTCATTAGAGGGAATCCTGCTGACATACATCGAGTTTGTAAAGTACTAACAACACATCCATACTTCCTAAATGCATACATGAACCCAGAACTAGGTTTAGGTTTTGTAGAGGCATACCTACCACTAAATGAGGCCTTTAATCTAAGCCTATTCCTTAAGAGACTTGAGCATGAGAAAATAATTAGAGAGTGGAAGGTCTACATACTTGATAGGGCTTCATATAAGAAATTCACATTACCTTACAATATGTTAAGTACTTCAATCATAGATTTAGTTAAAAAGTTTAAGGAAGGTAAGGAAGAGGTAGTAACTAAAGAAATAATGTTAGGAGGTGTGAAAGCATTAATAGACCCTTACACTTAACAATTAAATAATTTATTTAATCCTAAAAGGATTTAAGATTGGGATGAGTCATGAGTGAGGAGAAAGTAACTGAAGAAAAACTCTCTGAAAAACTTGAGAAACTATTGTCGTCTATGAAGGATTGGGAAAGAAAACCAGTTATCCAAGTAGGTAGAGCTGTTGTGGAAATAGTTAAACTACCTAAGAGAGAAACTAGTAAGAGAATGGAGCCGGAGAGACTAGCACTACATGTAAGATTTGAGGACTCATTTAAGGGAATATTCGTTATAGAATATGAGGAATTTAAAGACCTAATCGATGCATTAACTAATGAGAAGGTTAAGGAGATAGTTGAAGCTATATCTGAGGTTAATAGGAAAAGAAAGGTTATTGAATTTAAACTCTAAACAAATTTTTACAAACTCGTTATTTAAATCCTGGAGGCCTTACCTTTAAGACCTCTTTATTAACTAAAGTCGGCGGCTCCCTACCCTCATAGAAGGCTATTAAGTTCTCAGCTACTAATTCAGCCATTTTATGCCTGGTCTCGTATGTTGCGCTTCCAATGTGTGGTAGTAGAACTACATTCTTAAACGCTGTAATTGGGTGGTTAGGATCTAATGGTTCACTTTCATGAACGTCTAGACCTGCTCCTGCGATCCAGCCCTCTTTTAAAGCCTTAACTAAGGCATTAGTATCTACTACAGCACCTCGAGCTGTATTTATCAGAATTGCTGAACGTTTCATCTTCTTTAATCTTTCCTCATTAATTAAGTGGTAAGTGTCTTTAGTTAAGGGTACATGTATTGATACCACATCAGCTTCCTGGAGTAGTTGATCTAAATCTCTATACTCAACACCTAGTTTTTCTTCTAGATCCTTTCTCCTAACAACATCATAGTATATCACCCTCATACCAAATGCCTTGCCAAATTCAGCAACTCTTGAACCTATCCTACCTAAACCTATGATCCCTAAAGTTTTTCCTTTTAACTCCATACCTAACATCATTTTAGGATGCCAGCCAGTCTTTAACCTCCACCACTCACCCCATCTAACAAAGTGATCAGCCTCTACAATCCTTCTAGCCACAGCCATTAGTAGCGCCCATGTAAGCTCTGCTGTTGCTTCAGTAAGAACTCCTGGTGTGTTAGTTACGTATATACCAAGTCTAGTAGCACATTCAACATCTATGTTGTCATAACCAACAGCGTATTGAGCAATAATTCTAAGTCTTTTAGCTTGCTGAAGTAAATTACAATCAATTTTATCAGTAAGTAATGTGCCTAGAGCATCAACTTCCTTAGCTTTCTTAAGGAGTACCTCATATGGTGGTGGTTGATACCTATCCCATACCTCAACATCATAATATTTACTTAATTTATCAATAACATCAGAGAAAAGTTCTCTTGTAATGAATAGTTTAGGCTTCAAGTAATCACCAAATTAAGTAGTAATTATAAAATATAAGCTTTCTTTCATCATTAGCGTGATTTAGTTACGGCTTTATCGTTATCTTACCGTCTATCCTTTTATGACCTCTCTCAAACGCTTTTAGCGCCTCACTTAATTTAAATCTGCTGGTTATTATCTTAACCATATCTATTTTACCTGATGCCATAAGTCTAATCACATTTCGGAATGTACCCCAACCTGAATGCCCTTGACTACCGAAGATCTGAGCTCTTCTTACCTGAAATATCTCTAGATATATCGGTACCTCTTGAGGTGCCCTACCAATCCATGCTATCTTACCTCCTATTGCTAGACTCTTCTGCATCTGAGGCAGGGTATGTTGGGGAGCTCCAGCTGCCTCAACATGCATATCTGCGCCTTCACCATCAGTTACTTCAAGTATTTTCTCCCAAGGTTCAATACCTTTCTTCATTAATTCGTTAGGATTGAATACATAATCTGCACCAACATTCTTCGCTAACTCGATCCTTACAGGACTTACCTCAAATGCTATAACCTTACTTGCGCCCGCTGCCTTAGCTAATTGTATTGCGGCTAGACCTATTGGCCCAGCACCCCATACAACGACGAAACCTCCAGGCTTAAAGCCTGTAGCTCTATTGAACATAGCGTGGTAAGCTACTGACGTGGGCTCAACTAAACTTCCTGCTTCGAAAGCTCTATCTTCATTCCCATACCTCTCTACAAGGCTATCTATCTTCCATAAGTACTTCTCATGAGGTATTAATACATACTCGGCTATCGCACCATCATGCGTGAAACCTAACTCCCCGTATTCAAGATCTGATGGGTCATTAAGTCTTGTACAGTGATTAACGAAACCTAACCTACATGCATTACATTCACCGCACCATAGCATTTCCTCAGATGTAACCATGTCTCCAGGTTTTACCATCTTAACCTCAGGACCTACCTCCTCAACAACACCACTAAATTCATGACCTATAACTACGGGTAATCTAGTTAGTCCTGGATAAATCATGTAACCGTCACTATCAGTCTCAACCATATGTAAGTCACTTCCGCATATGCCAACCGCCTTAACTCTAATTAATACTTCCTTACTTTTAGGTTTCGGGATATCCTTCTCAACTAACTCTATCTTAGGATATCTCCATACCTTATTACCTTCACGGACCTTATGTGTTCTTTTTTCATAATTACTTATCCTATATTCACGTCTAGGTGAGAATTCAGCTCTTAATAGGAGAGCAAGCATTTTAGCCGTAGAATCACCCAAGAAAAATGATTGTTTAGGGTACTTTATAACTCTTAATTAGTAATGACTTAATTCAACACTTACTCTTTTACCTTCCCTTATTGATTTCCAACAAGCTTCAGCTATTTCAATAACTCTTAAGCCATCGATAGCTGTCACCGGGGGTTCTTTATCTTCTAGAATTGTCTTTATGAATTCATTTAATTCATTGATGTATGCTTCATAGAATCTCCTCTCAAACCAGGGAGCTCCATGATATGTTAACCCACTCTTAGTACCTTTAGCGTACATATTATCTATATTACTCCCAATATAAACTACACCTTCATCACCGTATATTTCAGTTCTTAACTCATACCCATAGGGGAATTTCCTAGTACCATGTATGAAGCCTTGAGCATTATTACTGAGCTTAAAAATTATACTCACTACGTCTAAATCGCCTTTTCTTCTCACCTCTTCGAATATGTAGTTTCCACCAATAGCGTAAACTTCGGTAATTTCTGATGACATGATCCATCTAGCCATATCAAAGTCGTGAGAGAGCATGTCGAGAAATATACCACCACTGAGTTTAGGGTCTGCTGCCCATCCAGGTGGTGCTCCAGGATCTCTAGCAATACTTATGAACGCTATCGGCTTACCTATTTTACCCTCATCAACATCTTTCTTGGCTTTCCGATAAGCGTAGTCAAATCTCCTATTATAGCCTACCTGTAACTTAATATCATATTTCTTAACGACTGATATTACTTCCTTAGCCTCCAGCGTGGTTACCGTTAAAGGTTTCTCGACAAATACATGTTTCCCTTCTTCAGCAGCTCTAATAATCATGTCCTTATGTAAGAAGGTTGGGGTACATATAACAACAGCATCTACTTTAGGATCTTTTAGCATCTTATCGTATTCTGTATACCATTTAACTGAGAGACGTTCACCTACATCCCTCGCGATACTTTCAACAACATCACTAACTGCAACTAACTCAGCATTGTTAACTTTAAGCTTTAAAATCTCTGCATGGAGTTTACCTATACGACCTAAGCCTACAACACCAACACCTATTTTACGCAATTAAATCACCAAGCCTTCATAATGATATTATAAACGAAGAATTTTAGTTTTTACCTAGCTAAAAACCTTAAATAATTTTCCTTGAAGCCTAACTTATCAATGATCCTTAATGTTAGTTCTATTGCTTCCCTCTCATAAATATTTCTTAAATCACTATTTTCATTGTATAATTCTATTACTTTATCTCTTAAATATCTCCTACCTTTTTCATCGGTGATTGCTTGAAATAGGAAGAAGTAATGCCTAAAGAAATCAGTTCTGGGATCTCTTCTCTTTTCTGGACTCTTACTGATCAGAACTTCGTAATCGTTAATCATACTCTCTAATTCATGACTATATAACTCCTTCTTACTCTTGACGTAATTCTCAACCGTTTCAAATACTTTATCAAATATTTCTTCATAGGTGGTTCTAACCTTTGAACCTTTAGGGAATCTACTCATTATTTCCAAGAGTAGCTGTATGTATACACCGGATACCTTATATTTAATCATACCGTTACTTGAGTCCCTAATTGTTTCCCATACGCCAATGCCTTTATCGCTATATGGGTGAGAACCACTACCTGAGTGAAATGAGAGTAGAGCACCGAATGACTTAGTGACAGCTAAGAGCGTGTCTATTCTTTGTGCTAATTCACTTAAGTCTCCATTATAATCCTCTCTCTTCATGAAACCAATATTTGGTGCTATGAAGTCTATAGTTAATCCTCTATTGCTTAACTCACTCATATAGAAGAATAACTCCGTTGGCTTAGTCACTTGAGGTAACTCATCAAATGCTATTTCAACGCCAAACTCCCTCTTATTATACTTTTTAACCATCTCGTAAATCTTAACTACATATTCAATACTCTTTAAATATTTTAATGATAACCTAGCAATATCTTCAAGCTTAAATTTAATCTCAAATACCTTACCGTTGTTTAAGAAGAATCTAAACCTCCTATCTAGGTATCTCCTCTCTAACTCTCTTCTGATGCCCTCCTCAACCTCATTTTCATAACGTACTAGTAGATCTTTCTCATCAATTTTATCAATACTTAAGTCTACAAGCTCGCATGTATCTATAGTTACGAAATCGATTCCTCCTGCTTCATTAGCTTCTTTTAATTCTTCCTCGATATATGTTAATGAATTCTTGATTTCTTCGTCACTTAGTCCATATTCAAACCCACCATGAGTTATTCTCTTTATAGCTCTCTCAGGTGATGACATAAGTGATAAATGATCTGCTTCAACTTCAATTAAAACACCAAACTCATCAGCATAACTTGATGCTTTACTTATGTATTCCTTAATGGATGTGCCTGTATGTCCTAGTAATATGTGTTTTCCTTCACTTATCGTCTTAGATGGTGCTGTCTCTCTATTATATGACAGCATTAATGTACCTGCAACACCTCTCATTTTAAATGCCTTAAGTACTGGAGGAATTACTATGTCAGGGATTCTAGTACCAATGGCTGGATGAGGTATAGGACCTAAGTATGCTCTGGGCACTTACTCACCCTAAATAATGATGCTTTGGTAAAAAATAGTGTATACCTAAAGGATTCCTTCAAGAAATACTTGATAAGCTCTTATAAGGACGCCTTTAACTACGTTAATAACCTCTAACGGGCTTTGACCTTCTTCAGGCTTTACTTCAAAGCTTATGGCACCTCTATATCCTATATCATGGAGTACTTGAAGTAATCTAGCTAAGTCTTCCTCAGTGTTAATCGCCCCAGGTCTATGGAAGCTTGGATGCCAATCATAAAGCTTATCATTTACTTTCTTAGCGCATCCTACATGTATGTGACCTATGAGGTCCGCGTAGTTCTTAAGGTCTTCAGGTTTCTCATTAAGTAAGGGGGCATGACTAAGATCCCATAGAAGATAAACATTTCCATAAGTAGATCTTACTTCCTCAATAAATTTGGCTGCTAAATCTAGCGGTCCAATTAACCTCTTTTTATCCCATTGATAATCGAATGTCTCAACATAAACAGGTAAGCTATACTTAGAAGCTCTATCAGCAATTGAACAAATTGTTCTCTTAAAAGACTTCAGTGCCTTACTCCTTAGGCTTTCTTCAACATTAGGTCCAGAACATAGTGCTACAGCCTTCATTCCTCTCCTTCCAGCTATATCAACACCCCTTGTTAGTATGTCCTCAGCTTTCTTTCTCTCATTCTCATCTAACGCACTTGGATTGTAACCTCTCACTAATATTTCAGGCTGTAATCCTAAACTAAAGTCAACACTTCTTTTAGAACTCTTAACATAATCTATAGTCTTTTTCCACTCATTTTCATTAACTAAGCTTATCTCAAGTAAATCAAAGAATGGATCATCAACTAACGTCTTTACTTTATTGCTAAAACCCGTATCACTCTTTAGTAATTCTGGGAAGATCATGAAGACGACTATACCTACTTTATAAGGAAATTTAGCTATGAGTTCATATGAACCCTTCTTAACTCCCACGTACAGCACTTGCTTCACCACTTCCTAATTCATTAAGAAATGTAAATAATATTTCCCTGTCTTCGTCATAATAGTAAGGGTTTTAATGTTTTAATACTCATGATTAGCATATCCTTAAAACTGGGTTCAGTTCTAGCTTCAATACTTAAGTAACCTCTATATCCTACTTTAAGTAACCTATACACAACTCTTTCCCAATCAATCATACCAAGACCAGGCGCTAACCTATTGCTATCAGCGACATGGACGTGACCTAGGTAGGGTCCTGCGTACTCTATTGCGTCATAAACATTACGTTCCTCAAGCAATGTATGAAAGGTATCTAGTAGTATTTTTACGTTACTTAAACCTCTGATTAACTCTACCGCTTCGCTTAATTTATTCACTAGTTTAGTCTCGTAACGATTAAGTGGTTCAAAGAGAAGAATGACGTTATGGTGTTTAGCATAGTCGTTAAGAACTTCTAGTGATTCCCTTAATAATTTCTTAGCCCTACTACAATCTATGTCGTTATCACACTTACCTCTAGCTAGCCCTATAACAACTTTTTTCGAGTTAAGATCTACGGATAGCTCTATGTACTTCTTAAAGAACTTTATAGCATTACTTCTCAATTCCTTATTAGGACTTGATAAGTTGTACCCATAAGTTAAGTAGGAAAGACCTGTTGATATTGCTGCCACACCTAAATTAAAATCTTCAATAACTTTCCTTAAGCTTGCCACATTTACATAGAAAGGATTTTGGATGTTAAGTTCGATTCCCTCATATCCCAGGTCACTCATTAACTTAACAACATTTCTTAATTCACCATGGATTACTATGTCGAATTCTACATCCTTAGCTAAGGCATAAACAGCTGATAATTTTAGGAACTTACCCATACTTCACACCGATTATGGATTTAAAAATGATGTATTAACTATTTTATAAAGATTTTTAATCTCCCCGTGGTTCAACCCACTCCTTAGGCTTATTGTAATATAGATCCTCCTTACTAATCCATGTCCTAGGTATCTGACCAGGAGGGTAGGTTTTTATTAGCCAATTAATGAACTCTACAACCCTTTCAACAACTTTCTTAATGATTACCTCACCCTTCTTAGGGTCTGCCTTCTTAGGCCATCCAACAAAACCTTTCTTGTAGTAGTAAAGTTCTGGTGCGTGGCTAACATCATACCAGTTGAACGGTTTGTCCGGAAATACATTCCCTGCAGCATTAACCCATTTAGAGGGTATTACCCTAATAACTCCCCATTCACCTTCCCTCTCGAGTGATTCTCTATCTATTAGGTCAGGTGCTACATACCATGTAACGCTAGTTTCAACCTCATCAGCGTGAACAAAGGGTGTCTCAAGTCTCATTCCTGGAGCTATCTCCTCACCTGTACCTGCTTTCCTTAATATGTCCTGAACCCACTTCCACCAACTAGTAACTAATATCAATGCATGCACTTCTTTCTCAATTATTGCCACATCCTTAGCTATAGGAAGTACGTATTCCTGCCCATGACTATTCCATATAATTATCTTCTTAAACCCCATATTTGAGAGCCATTTAATCACATCTGATACATACTCTATGAGTGTGGTAGCTCTTACAGGTACAGTGCCTCTGACACCGTAATGATGACTTGGATGGCTACCATAAAATATTGGTGGAGCCACGGTGGCACCTGTCTCGTAAGCTACTTTCTCAGCAATACTAACACCTATTATTGTGTCTTCACCAACGGGTGCAAAAGGACCATGGGCCTCAGTAGATCCTACAGGTAAGAATATTATATCATTCTCCTTAATCCTCTCCTCAATCTCCCTTGTAGTCATTTGATCAAGGTAAATCTTTTTACCAAACTTATTAAGTATAGGTCTACCCCAACGTTCACTCAAGGCCTGCACAGGATTCACCTCAAAAGACTTACCTTGAAGAAGTAATATATATTATTCCAAACTTCACAAGCTATATATAAGCACTGATTTAGTCATTTAGTTAAAAGCATTATGGCCTCATTATTTCAGGTTTATTAGTTTAGAAGAAGAAATTATCTTCCCTCCCTGATCCTCTATCAATTCCTCAACTACTTCTTTACTTACAGCTGTAGTCGCTCCTGCTGCAAGTGTTGCTGAAGCACCTGATGCTTGAGCAAAGAGCAATAACTCCTTTAAATCATTATCGCTTAAATTCATGATGTTTAACCTTCTTAACTCCATAAATGTCAACATACCTGCACAGAAGGCATCACCGGCACCTGTAGGATCTTTTGGTGTTATATTAAAGGATGGCTGAATCATTAATTTGCCCTCTTTAGTTAATGCTATAAGCCCTCTACTACCTAACGTAATAGTTAGTAATTTAGGACTCACATTTACAAGTTCTTTGAGCGCGGTTAGTAAGTCTAAACTCCTGGGGATATTGAACAACATTCTTAATTCATACTCATTTAGATGAACTATATCAACATCGCTGATTATTCCACGTAAAGCCTCAATAGCTGTTTCATTAACGTATGCTATATCAACCAACGTGAGTACTCCTAGCCTTCTAGCTTCTCTAATTACCTTCTCAATATTTTTATCAAGATTCCTAGAAACACCTAAAGCTAGGTACATGTATTTGGGTTTTAAGCTGATTAATGAGTTCATCACATGTTTATGGTTCAGATATGGATTAGCACCTTCATATATATGAAAACGTCTATCTTCTCCCTTAACTACTAGTATGACGTTACGCGCTGTACCTACGTTCCTAACTATTTGTGGTTCTACCTTAACGCCATACCTTTTTAGTTCGTTAAGTATTATCCTAGCGAAAATATCTTCGCCAAGAGCCCCAATAGCTACTACATCCCTAATTACACCTAATTTGACCATATCTATTGATACGTTGGATGCATGACCGCCTATGTACATATCTATAGGTCTCTCTACGTAAACTATCTCACCTGGAGGAGCTATTCTAGGTAGATCGTAAGCTATTATGTCGACAGTAAAAGTACCTATATTTATGGCCTTAACCATCATAATACCCTGCTATTACGCCTTCTCAACCCTTATCTTATCACCGCTACGAACCTTAGAGAATACTGTTGGATCACTCAGCACTTTACCCAGTACATTCACAGGACTTGCAGGCCTTATTTCATGAGGGGTTCTACTAATAGGTGTAGGGCCCCAAAATATACATAGAGCATTACCTGGAGGCCAGAACGCTATTGTACCCTTCTCTACTACCTCCTTAGCATTTTCCTCACTAGCTGATACAGGCGTTGAAAAGTAGACTTCGTCGCCCCATCTATAAGCTGTTGACTCTATTGGTAATGCATTAACGATCTTCCTAAATGTTTCAGGACTATATTCATCAGTTAGTTCAGCATCAACGTACCCTGTCGCATCAGTGTATATCTTTATTTTGACCTTAACCACTATAGATCCCTAGATTCTTGACTCAGTAATAATTTAATATTTTCTGACGTAGTTATGAATTCTTCTTTTACATAGACTGAATAACAGGGTTAAGGAAAGTTAATAGATAACTCATATAGTACTTACTATCTTCAGTGAAAGTAAGAAATATTTAATTTAGTAATGGAAATATATCGGTACCTTATAAGGTGGTTTAGGTGGTGAATGTGAGGAGAGGTATTAGTCCCCAAGCCTTAGGCGCTATATTATTAATCATAGGCATTGTAATAGGTATTGGTATTGGTTACGCAATAAAGCCTGCTGAAGTGACAACAGTAACAACCACCGTAACAACAACAGTTGGTGCTGGAACTGCAACAGTTACGACTACAATACCCACTACAGTACTTACCACAGTACTTCAGACAGTAACTAAGACTATACAAGCAGCTGGTGTTACTGGGACTATAACAATTAAGGTTTGGGGTTCAGGCTCACCTGTTGATGTTACTAGAGTTGATAACATTGAGAGAGCGGCTAACATACTTAATGCATTCTTTGAGGCTGTAGGACTTAATGTTAGGATTAAGGTTGAGAAGCAGTTCTTCAGAGGAGATTATATGGATAAGTTAACGGCCGCATTCGCAGCAGGTGAGGCTCCTGACATTATAGCAATGAAGAACTTACCAGCACTAGCTGATGGCGGTTACGTGATACCTCTAGATAAGTATGTTGAGAAGTATAAGATGCTATTAGAGGACGTGTATCCGGTATTATGGAATGCCGTTAAGTATAAGGGCCACATATGGGCTCTACCACAAGATACTGAGGCAAGACCACTATACTTCAGGAAGGATGTACTAAGGAAGCTTGGATGGAGTGAGGAGAAGATAAATGAATTACCAAAGCTCATTGAGGAAGGTAAGATAACATTAAAGGACTTGATAGAGGTTGCTAAGGAGGCTATGGCTAAGGGTCTCGTAGAGTGGGGCTTCTACCACAGACCAAACTGGGGCGGCACGCCATTCTTGATACTCTACTACCAGTATGGTGGTATAGCTCAAGACCCGGAGACCGGCAAGATGGTTATTGTTAAGTCAGCAGCGTTGAAGACCTTGAAGCTACTATATGAGATGGCTCAAGTAGATAAGGTACTACCACCAAACATGATAGGTACTTCATGGAGAAAGATACATAGCGACTTCGTGAATGGTAGAGTACTCTTCTGGTTTGGTGGTACTTGGCACTGGGCTGAGTGGCAGAGAGTAGCTTATCATGAAAAGCTAGGTAAGCTTCCTGAGGAGTATGAGTGGGAGAACCTAGGTTTCGCACTAGTACCTGCTCCAGAGCCTGGATTAAAGCCTATGACTCTATCAAGCCCATACCTATACTATGTAACATCACAAAGTAAGTATCCAGAGCTAGCATTCGTACTAATACTACTAGCTACATCAGCACCCATAGATGCGATACATGCTGTCGATAGCGGTCACTTACCTGTAAGGATGACAACGGTAGATCAACCATACTACAAGAAGTCAAAGTTCTTAGCTGAAGTATCATACATGCTTAAGTACACAAGCTTCGAGCCATTACATCCAAAGTATGAGGCATGGAAGAACGCCTTCATAACAGCAATAACTAAGGTCGAGAAGGGCGAACTAACACCTGAGAGGGCATTAGAGGAAATGATTAATACAATGAAGGCAGAAATAGGTGACGAGTTAATAATAAAGGAGTGAGTTCTAGAGTAAAATTAAATAATAATTCCTTTTTACATCAAAATCTACTTCAAAATCACATATTAATTATCATTCATAAACTTTAGTAGGTGCTAGACTGTGTCTAAGAGACGCTGGCTAGCAGTGGGTAGGAAGGCTTTACCGTTCTTATTCCTAACGCCACTCTTTATAATGATATCTCTATCATGGATAGCTCCACTATTTCTCACGATCTATTTAGGATTTACTAACTTAAATATAAAGAACTTCCTTGCATTCATAAGGGATTTCTTCACACCTAGAGTTAAAATTACTATGGAGAACTTTAAGAATATTTTCTTGGGACAGGATCCTTACATAGCTGACGTACTAAAAACAACAATACTTTACGTTACTAGTGTTCTAATGATAAACGTGTTTTACTCACTTATATTGTCCATATCCATAGCATACTTCGTTAAGAATGAAATAATATCCATGATTTTGAGAGTTGCCTGGTTATTACCGAGAATAACACCAGGAATAATCTACGCTTTACTCTGGTTATGGTTTATCGATCCAACCTATGGTTTGATGAATTCATTCCTATCACTCTTTGGTGTACCTAAAGCTTGGCTACCTAAGAGCTGGCTCTTAGATATACCATACTCACAAATACTCATGATTATAGTTAATGGATATGTTGGTGCGAGCTTCGGTATGATAGTGTATACTGCCGCGATCAAGTCTATACCCCCTGACTTAATCAATGCCGCATTAGTTGATGGTGCATCGGAATTTCAAGTCGCCAGAAGGATAATAATACCATTACTCAGGTGGCCCATGCTCTTCGTTACTGCATGGCAGACCATGAGCTTACTTGCATCATATGAATACATACTAATGATATGGGGTGCTGGTGGAGGTGGAGGCTACGCTGGTATAGCTAGAGCTGCAGGCGTTATGGTATGGTCCCTATATTCGTACTCTAAAGCATTCGCTGAGTACCAGTACGGTTATGCTGCAGCTATATCCTTAATATTAGTAGTTATAGGTCTAGGGCTCATAGCACTATACTTCAAGATATTTGGGTTCAGAAGACTTATGGAACCAAGTAGGATTGAGGTGTGATCATGACACACCCAAGTTATAAGAGAAGTAGAAGATCCATTAGTACAAGAAGGCTCATAGCATTGTTAAGATCACTAGCTAAGTACTTAATAGTTGTTATAGTTGCTGTAA
>CAZQFL010000010.1:0-64685 GCA_964592745.1 uncultured Desulfurococcaceae archaeon | reverse complement strand
CCGTAGCTCAGCCAGGATAGAGCGCCGGCCTCCTAAAGGGCTCCGGGGATTCACCTCACTGGTGGTGCCCAGGGAAGCCGGATGTCGGGGGTTCAAATCCCCCCGGGCCCGCCACATTCTCTTACCTTATTAAGCTATCATGTACATAATGCTTTAATACTACTCATGTCTTATCCACGAATAAATCTTAAATCAATTTTTTACGGTACTATATGTGTACGTAAATCTCCAAACATTGATGTTTAAATTGGTACTCTATGTTTTGAGAGAATTAATATTGAATTAATCTACAAGTATGTAGGGTCTTTAGGGCTTAATGAATATCCAGAGACAAAAAGTAGGACTAGTAGTTAACCATACTAAGAGAGTCATGGGGCTGAGATCCGAAGCGACTAGCCTCCCATATCATGGATAACTTGATGGAGGTGCTTAAGAACCCTGATGACGCGTGTTGGTGGGCCCGCGGGGATTTGAACCCCGGACCTCCCGGTTATCAGCCGGGCGCTCCACCAGGCTGAGCTACGGGCCCGTTAGTAGAGATTACACGACACTTTTAAATTTAAGATAGTTAACTCAAAATTACATCTCATTAGCAGGTACCTTAAATCATTATTATGTGGTATATGCATTAAGGCTGAAAAGACTTAAATCCTAATTTTATACGGTTCATACGGAGTGCGGCGGTCGTCTAGCCTGGTCTAGGACGCCGGCCTGCCAAGGTAGGGGTCCCGTAGAACGCCGGAAATCCCGGGTTCAAATCCCGGCCGCCGCACCATCTCTTTAAACCCTAAACTTACCAATGGGTACTCATTCATGATAGCAAATTTAATTAAATGGTTTATTAAGAGGTATAGCGATATTATGGTGACTTACGAGGAATTAAGTCGTGGTTATATTCATTGGAGAGTAAGACCCTGGGATATCACTAAGCTTATGAGCGGTAAGTACGTCGTTGATTTAGGGTCAGGGCATTGTGTTCAGGGTTCATCGGTAATTGATAGAGGAAAATCTATATATACCCTATGCTTAGACTTATCACCATCAATGCTCAGTCTTGGTAAAGAAAGATTTAAGGACTTAATGCTTGAATTCATAGCTTGTGATGCTACAGCAATACCGCTTAGGGATAAGTCAATTAATGCACTCCTCTCTATAGCAGCCTTGCATCACTTAACAATTAATGAATTAATGAGAGCATTAAATGAAATTAAAAGGGTAGTACGTAAGGGGGGCATGATACTAATAACTACGTGGTCTCCATGGCAGTCAAGATTCCTAGTTAGACTCATTGCGATGTACTTAATGAAACTATTAGATATTAGGATTAATCCCAGGGAGTTTTTAATACCATGGAAAAGTAAGTCAAGAAAGCTCTTGAGATACTACATACTATATAGCCTTGATGAACTGAGTAGTATTATGAATAGGCTTGGCCTAAAGGTCATTAGCAGTGGCTACTTTAAGCCTTACTTAAGAGGTTCAAACAATGTTTACATTATAGCTCTTAATCCTTAAGGTATTTTATCATATATGGAGAGTTATGAGGTCTCTCATACCCTAACCTCCTATAGTATTCACGAACACCTATCCCTGATAATATTATTATCTTATTAGCATTAAACTCATACCTAGCTATTTCTTCAGCTGTTTGTAGTAATTTTCTACCCCAGCCCTTATGTTGCCATGCATCCTCATAGTCTAAACCCACAGGTACTTGCGGACCGTAAACATGTAGTTCCCTAACTATAGCTGTTCTAGAATCAACTTCAGCTCTATGTGCTTTACTTGATGGAATTCTAAGTCTTAGGAGACCAACAATAATATCGTTTTCAATATCTTCAGCAGCTATGAATACTTCCATGCCTTCGCTAGCTTCGTAATACTCTTTAGTTATCACAACTTTACCTAATCTTAAACCTCTTCTTAAAGCTCTACCAACTTCCCTATATCTAATTTCCCTTATCTTGATACCCTTCTCTAGAGCTCTTTTCTCAACGTACTCCCTTAAGTTACCTAGGTTAGGTCCTGCTTCAATAATTGGTGCTGGTACATCCCTTTGAACCCTCATAATCCTAACCCATTTAGGTATGTATCTGTACATCTCCGAAATTAGTTCTATCGCTTCTTCATTAGTTAACGGATGATACTTGCCCTCTCTCCATAACTTATATAACTCCGTACCCTTAATTACGAGTGTTGGATAGATCTTAAGCATGTCAGGCCTAAAGTCAGGGTTCTCAAATATCTCCTTTATCATCTCTAAATCCCTATCTATATCAGAACCTGGTAATCCAGGCATTATGTGGTAAACAATCTTAAATCCTGAATCCTTCAATATCCTGGTCGCTTCAACTATTTCCTTAACACCGTGACCTCTATGAATTCTCCTTAAAACATCCTCATATATGCTTTGAACGCCTAGCTCAACCCTTGTACCACCTAGATACAGCATCTCATCAGCATGTCTCTCCTTTGCCCAGTCAGGTCTAGTCTCAAAGGTTACACCAACAACTCTTATCTTAGCCGTTTCATTCCTAAGCTGGGCTTCTTCAAGTGATGGTAGCTTATCAGGTTTAGGTTCAGGAAATCTATTAAATGCTTCATAAACGTTAGTCATAAACCATACTCTGTAATCCCATGGAAGAGCTGTAAACGTACCACCCATGACTATTAAGTCTATCTTACTTGGTGTATGTCCTAAAATAAGGTACTGCTTCAATCTATCATGAACCTGTAGGTAGGGATCGTAATTATTTCTTATAGCTCTCATTAATGCAGGCTCATTACCTATATAACTTTGTGGAGTCCCTACATCAGGACCTCCAGGACAATATATGCACTTACCGTGGGGACATGGAAACGGGGCTGTCATAACAGCAACTATGGTTACCCCTGACAATACTCTAGTAGGTTTCCTAACCTTGGTGCTGCCCTTGATACCCTTTAGGTTAATAGCCTCCATCAATGATTCCACAAACATTTATACATTCAAAATTAAAAAGCGGTACAGAGCAGAGAGACAGGGTGCCGCGGTAGTATAGCCCGGTCAAGTATGCGGGCCTTTCGAGCTCAGACGAAGATAGCCCGTGACCCGGGTTCAAATCCCGGCCGCGGCACCACCGACCTTTAAACACTTTTACTTCTTCTACATACTACTACTTAGATGAAGAGCCTCGATCCCACCTGAGTAAGTGATGAATGTAGCTCGCACTGATTAAAGCTTCTTAAGAACAATACCCCTACCTGGCTCTATATCAAGTAAGAATGCTCCTGTATAATGATTTGTCATTCTCATCTTCTTCACTATTAAATATCTCTTAACATGTTTAGCTTCTTCGACATTATCCATCCATAGATGAATTACGCCATCAGCTATATGCTCAAGTCCAAAACCGAAAGTACTATTGTGTATGATGAGCCCATATGCCAATATGAAGTTCTCATGAGGTTTTACGGACAAATCGTAAACAAAACCTCTGTACCGTACTTCACGAATGTCTCGTATTCTAACACTTCTAAGACCGTACTTATCAATAATTACTTCATCATTCTTACTTAAGTAACGTAACGGTGTGAATGTTAAATCACCTTGAGATCTTTTAAGTAATCCGTGATCGCCTGTTAATAATATTGAGCTTCCATCACTTAACTCAACCTCATACACATCTCTATTAACCTCGTGCTTTATTACAGCATATGCTGGTAACCAAGTAGTATTACGGCTGCTTAAATCTAATGACCTAACCATTATGCTGTAGTTTATAGGTATGGCAACATTGAATGCTTCACCATACTTAAGACCAACAATATCCTCGAGTTCCTTAAATGTTACTCTAAGTTCCTTATTGTTTAGCTTAATACTTATTAACTCATCCTTACCTACACTCTTTGTAGTCATAGCATATTGGGAAACAAGATATGCGGTGACATTATCTCTATGTGTGGCTATCTTTAATTGATATGAGTATTTCCTAGCCATAGCTGGTTTGTCAGCCCAGAAGGCTGATAGTGAATCTATTATTAGTCTAACATGTCTTAAGGGTGTTCTCCTACCTTCAGTTGTTAACCCTAGTACTTGGTAGGCTTCAGTTATAGCTGCAATTAACGTCTCGATGTCTAATGCAGCATATCTCCTACGTCTCTCACCTTCAGTACCAAGTTCACTAGTTAATTGTTTAGCCATTTTCAGTAAGCTGAATATGTCGATGACAACTATATTAGGCCTTCGAGTCGGTACTTCACCTCCTAAGTAATGTATTTCATACTCTTCAAAGTTCATACCGAACTGTTCAGCCTGACGTACAACGTCTCTAAACTCTGCCTCAGTTGTTACGTATATTACTGGATCACCCTCCTTGAGACCCTTATAAGCATAATGCATACACATTATTGATTTACCAGTACCCGGCTCGCCTGTTATTGCTACCCATGAACCCTTAGGTATACCTCCTTCTAGTGCTTCATCAAGCTCATCAATACCTGTACTTACCCTATATATTCTTGGTTGGTATCTATTCAAGTAGATCACTTCATGTTAATTATTCCCTATAACGTTTTTAAGACCCCTACGACTAATCTTACGGTGTTTAGTATTGTGGAACATTTCAGATTAAGTCCTTGGGCCTCAGAAAAAATTACTGAGTATGAAAAATTGTTCAAATATTTTGGGATAAGACCGTTCACAGAGGTTCTAAATAAGTTAGCTCAAGTAACCGAACCTCATATGCTTATGAGGAGAGGTATAGTCTTCGGACATAGAGATTTCGAGAAAGTTATTGAAGCATTAAGGAGGGGGGAGCGATTTGCCATACTGACAGGGCTTATGCCCTCAGGTAAGATGCATTTCGGTCATAAAATGGTTATAGACCAAGTAATTTACTATCAAAGATTAGGTGCTGAGATATTTATAGTCATAGCTGATGCTGAAGCTTATGCTGTGAGGAAGCTAAATAGAAGGGAAATAATCAATACCGCGATAAATGAATATATCGCTAATTACTTAGCCTTAGGTCTTGAAACACACAGACTTCACATATACTTTCAAACAAACTATAGGAAGGAGTACTATAGATTAATACAGCTATTCTCACGTAAGGTAACTATGGCAGAATTAAGAGCAATATATGGTGAGGATTTAGAACCTGGAAAGATAATAGCGATATTTACTCAATTAGCTGATATATTACATCCTGAACTACCTGAATTTGGAGGGTTTAAAACAGTCCTAGTTCCTGTAGGTGCTGATCAAGATCCTCACCTAAGACTTGCTAGGGATGTTGCTGATAGATATTCTGAGCTCGGTTTTGAGAGACCAGCTGCTACATACCATAAATTGATGACAGGATTAGATGGTGGTAAGATGAGTTCTTCAAGACCTGAGTCATATATAGCATTAACCGACCCTCTTGAATTAGCCTCTAAAAAGATACTTAGATCATTAACGGGTGGTAGAGCTACAGCTAAGGAGCAGAGAGAATTAGGTGGTCAACCAGAGAAGTGCCCTGTCTTTGAAATGCTTTCGTACCACTTAATTAAGGATGATAATGAATTAATGAGAATGTATGATGAGTGTAAATCAGGCAGACTACTTTGTGGTGAGTGTAAACTCAGAGCTAAGGAATTACTAGTAAAATTCCTTGAGAAGCATCAAGAAAGACTTGAGAGAGTTAAAGACTTAGCTAAACAAATAGTTGAGCAACCTAATTTCTGATCATTCTCAGTAAGAAATACTTAATTGCCGAAAATAGCTAATTTTTGGTGCCGGGGTGCCCGAGCGGTCCAAGGGGGTGGGCTCGAGTCCTTCCAGCTGGGTAGGAGACCCACTGGGCTCTACGCCCGCGCGGGTTCAAATCCCGCCCCCGGCGCCACTTATGGTGTAAGGAATTGGTGAGAATCAAGGGTTTAAGAGTTATTAGAGAGTTTGACCCGTGGGCATCACCGCTATGTACATGTCCCCACAAATTTACATTAAATCCATATACTGGATGTGGTCATCACTGTCTTTACTGCTACGCTAGATCCTACATAAAGAATTTTGATAAACCTAGACCTAAAAATAAACTCATAGTAAATTTATTGCATGACCTAGATAAACTGCCTAAGAATGCATTAATATCCATGAGTGAGAGTAGCGATCCATACACACCGCCTGAGCATAGATTAAAACTTACGAGGAAAGTATTATCACTAATTATTGATAAAGGATTCAAGATACTTATAGTAACTAAGTCTGACTTAATTACTAGGGATATAGACATACTGAGCAGAGGATATTCAGCTGTAGCAATAACTATAACAACCCTTAATGACTCTTTAGCTAAGAAGTTAGAGCCTGATGCGCCATCACCTTACAGCAGAGTTGAAGCTGTTAGGAGGTTAAGTAAGTCTGGCATACCTGTGACAGTGCGCTTGGACCCAATAATACCTTTCATAAATGATAATCTGCCAGATATAGAAGAAGTAATAAGTGAGGTAGCTAAGGCAGGTGCACAACAGATTTCATCATCAACATATAAGGCAAGACTTGATTCACTGAGAAGAATAGGTAAAGTATTTCCTAATTTAAAGAGTAAATTAGTGAATCTCTACTTAGTTAAAGGTGTGAAAGTAAGCGGCTACTACTATCTACCTTACGAGATTAGGATGAAGTACATGTTAATAATCAAGAGAATAAGTGAAAAGTATGGTTTAGCGTTTGCTACATGTAGGGAAGGTCTTGAATTCCTAAATACTCCAGGCATATATTGCGATGGTTCGACTTACGCTTATAGGTAAATATGCAAGTATGCTGAGTAATGATGCGAGTAAGACAGGTATGGTGGACCGGCCGGGATTTGAACCCGGGACCTCCGCCGTGCGAGGGCGGCGCTCTTCCAGGCTGAGCTACCGGCCCACCATTATGAGAAGCTTAAGGAGACTAATTAATGTTAACTTCAAAGAAGTAATTTCTAACCTTTATAAGTTTGTTATTTATTTGTGTTTTGGTGCGGGGGTGCCCGAGCCAGGTCAAAGGGGTCGGGCTTAGGCCCCGATGGCGTAGGCCTGCGTGGGTTCAAATCCCACCCCCCGCACCACAAAATTAATTTATCGTAACATTTTGTCTTATCGTAACACTTCCGTTCTTAAGCTACATCGCTTAGTCTACGGGTGTTGGTTCTGGAACTTTACTTAATTGTTTTAGAACGTAGTCTCTAATTTCTTTAACACTTGGTAATTTCCTCACTAATACTCCTTTATCGAGCCACTTAACCATAAGATTTTCGCTACACCTCTTGGGCTTTTCATTCCATGATGTTACTTCATAATCAAGGACATCACATTTGTATACCTTTTTAGCGCCAGGTAATTTACCTCTCTTAGTAATGGGTATCCATTCATTACCTTTATATACTTCAACTATGTCCATACTCATATCTATAGGCTTTGGGTATGTTATTGAGGTACCAACCCCAAATGCGTCAGCTACATCTCTAAGCTTAGTTATTGTCTCCTCACTAATACCTCCACTAACAACTATCTTTACATGGTCATAACCATAGAGGTGTAATGTCCACTTAACCTCCTCTATAAGTAACTTCATGTCACCCCTCCTACTCTTGGGAGTGTCGAAACGTATGCCATACAACCTCTTACCTAATGCTCTAGCTGCAAGTAAGGCTTCATTTCTTTCGTCATTAAATGTATCAATAAGTGCTATTCTAGGTACTTCGGGCTCAACAACTTCGTCAAACGCTTTCCAAGCTTTAACGGGATCACCAAAAACTATTATTAATGCGTGAGGCATTGTCCCCGATGGTTTCACACCTATTGTTTCCTCATTAAAGGCTCCAGATACAGCATCTACACCACCAATATATGCAGCTCTATCAAGCATTGGAGCAATAGCTGGGTGAGCACCTCTTAAACCAAAATACAATATTGTCTTGTCCATAGCTAACCTCTTAATTCTCGCTGCTCTTGTAGCTATTGAAGTATAATGCCTCAATATACCCAAAATAGCAGTCTCAAGCTCACATATATCGTAGTACTTACCCTCAATAATCATTACCGGGAAGTATGACTTAACTAGCGTACCCTCAGGTAGGGAATACACAGTTAACGGTCTCTGTGATAATAACTTCAATACCTCCTCTAGACCCGCGTAAACTGCCCATTCATAACCTTTAGGTAAACCGCCAAGATGTACCTCCATTCTAACAACGACGTTATCTAATCCCTTAGCTTTAATTATTTCCTTAGTCCTTACAAAGTATATGTCAGTGATTTTGCCTTCTAAGATATCCTTTTCTGAAGCTATGTAAAGTCTTAACTCCCTAGATCCCATAACTACCTAACCTATTACTACATTGAGTGAGGATTAAAAATGGTAATTTAAAGAATTACAAGTAGGTATTAATGTTCATTAGTCCTAGTCCTTGATTTTACCCACTCCTCTATACTCTTAACCTCATCCTTGGTTACAATACCGAACTCTAATAGATCTTTAAGTCTCTCTTTGAAATTACTCATGGAGTAAATGGCTACACCGTTCTCTAAAACCTCAATAACTGCATCATCTAAAATCACATATTCAATGCCACTGCTTAAACTTAATGTTGGTAGATTCAGGTGATCCAGAGCTGTGTAAATTAGGCAATATTCGCAACCCTCATAAACTTGCTCAACATCTAAGGTCAACATAATATGAACATGGTTAGCTCTACACATATGAGCACATTCCTTAGTTAACTCATCAATATTACCCAAGATGTAAGTTTCAATATCCCTTAGCGTTACCAAGTTTAGCCCCAACTCACTTAACTTAAGGATTTATGTACCTTTTAGGCTTTAATCCATACTTACCTAATAACCTTCTAACATGAGGATACATTATTACAACTTCCCAATCTATCGAATTAATTAACTCCTGATTTAAGGATGCTAATTTTAGGATAAATTTAGCTATATTTTCATCTTCACTAAAACTCACCATTACAGCAACGACTATTTCCTTTAGTGGCTCCAGACCTGCTTCTAATAAATTCCTTAATGCTTGAAACTGATATTCATATGCTTGAGAACACGCACCTGTCAGCAATTCAAACTCTTCTGGAGTTGTACCTTTAAATGAAACTCTAACTATAATATTGCTAAACCTTGCTAACTCCTTAGCAAAACTTCTATCATAACCTAGTAGTATACCGTTAGTCTCCAATATGAAGGTATATCCTGCCTCATCACTAAGTTTAACTAACTCTAATAGGTGATTCCTCGTTAAGGTTGGTTCGCCACCACTAAGCCGCAAAAGTTTATAGTTGTTCCTCTTAGCTATGTACTCCAATTTTTCAAATGCTTGAGTGGGTGATAGTAATTGCCCTAAATCATACCTGTTCTTGAAGTGCCATGCCCAACAAAATTTGCAGTGGAGATTACATCCGATTACATCAGCTGTTGCTATACCACCATACCATCTGCCACCTCTGAATCGGAAGTATTTTCTACACTCAACATTACCTACAACCTTACTAACTCTCTCCTTTACCTTAAATGATAAGTTTATCGGGTCAAAGCAATTATGTTGTGAGAATATATTAAGACTTTCCATATAATTCCCTCCTTCTAGCTTCTAAGAGTTGCGGTTCCCCTCCTATGAACTCAGCAGCTGTCATTAACTTGGCATTACTTGTATTACACATCTCTAGCACTTTATCATAAAATTCTGTGTAGTTTAAATCTCTAAGTAAATGATGATCTATAATTAGGTATTTAAGATTCTCCACGTTACAAAGTATCTTAGCATTTAAGCTTACCGCTGTATCTAAATGCTTCAAAGAATAATTATGAGGTATAAGATACGTGGGCGGTCCATCAGCTATGATAATATCAGGATTGTTATTAATTATGAAGTCAACTTCATATTCACTTAAAGGTCCCTCAACATCAGAAGTGAAAACAAGTGTTCCATCTTCATGAATCAACGCAACCATAATTACATAGCCTAATTTATCATCAGGACCATGAGTAACAGGCTTTGAAAACTTTAACTCTACATCTCCTATTCTTAAAACTCTGTTATCGATTACTTCGATAGATTCCACATTATTTTTTAACACTTTGTTAATGAATTTACTAGCTCTAATCATTTGTGATACATTTATGAAGTTACGAGGATCTTTGACTAAGGCTTTTTTACCCTTATAGATTTTAGGATCGATAAATTTAGCTGGATCATGATGGTCGTAATGATAGTGTGTCACTATGAAAGCATCAGCATCCTTAAGTACGTCACTTATCTTGTCAATTACCTCGTAAAGTCTCTTCCACTCAATTTCATGAGGTGGTAATGAATATCTATAGGGAGCCAAAGAAGCACTAGGGTCTATAATTATTAAAGAATTATCCGTCTGAATGTAAGTAGCCATAGATCTAACTCCTAAACTTTCGAAACCTAGCGGAGTTACTTTAAACAAGTAGTGAGCCGCCCAGACTAAATTGATACTTACTCCTCCTTAAACATATCTTCAATTTTCTTTATAGGGAATGGCTCACGTTCCTTTATTGATTCAAGAATTATTGCTGGATATACATCTTTAACACCAGGGATGTTTCTTATCTTATCTATAACTTTAGCTAATTCATCACTATCCTTGCACCAAACCTCAGTTACTATGTCATGGTCTCCTGATGTTAATGCTACAAATACTGATTCACTTAATGTTGCAACCCTCTTAGCTACATCAAGAATTTTACCGGGCTCTACGTTTATGCCTACGAGAGCTATTCTTGAGAAGTTTAAAGCTCTAGGATTAACGTTAACAACATAGCCTTTAATAACACCTTCCCTCTCAAGCCTCTCCAATCTCTTCTTAACAGCCACATCTGATATACTTAAAACCTTAGCTATACGTGTCAATGGAGCCCTTGCATCCTTAGCGAGCTCTATTAGTATCCTTAAATCTCTACTATCTAGCATTCTAACTCCTCTTTTTAGCTGAGATTAAAACTAATAAATGTAGGTCCTAAATTATTTAATTAATTTCTACGTAAAATATTGTTTATCCAAATAGTGATGCTATACCCTCAGCTATTTCCTCCTCACTAACCTCCTCCTTCTTCTCTTCCTCCTTCTTTTCCTCTTCCTTCTTCTCCTCAGCAGGTGCTGCAGCCTGTGCTGGGGCCGTAGGTGCTGCAGTAGGTACAATTGGTGCTACTGTTGCTTGCTTTATGACCTCATCAATCTTAACTTCCTTTAATGCTGCTACTAGCATTTTAACTTTAACTTCATCAACTTGGATGCCTGCTGCTTCTAAGACTTTCTTAACATTCTCTTCATTTATCTCCTTCCCAGCGGAGTGTAGGAGTAGTGATGCATAAACGTACTCCATACCATACACCCTAAATACTGGGGTATTAAGCTGTATTTAAATGTTTATGTAGGCATTACCTTTAATTAATCATGGTCTACATAATTACTCAGTTTAGCTCTATGCATTCTTAACCTCCTTAACTTGCTTTAAGTAGCGTGCATACCTTATTAGAACACCCATTGCTGATACAGCCCTTTCAGGTATTGGATAGGCAGGTATACCATTCCTATTTAGATATTTCATTGCTTTAGCAACATCCTCCCCACCTATCATGGCTACTGTTATAGGCTTCTCTATACTGTCTCTCCTAGCCTCCCTTACTGCATTAACAAGCGCCTTAGCTAGTTCCATGGGATCACACACAGCTGTCCTACAGTAAAGCACTATTATGTTATGAATTCTATCCTCATATAGAGCCTCCTTAACAGCACCATAGTACTCCTTAGGTGTAGCCATACCCGTAAGATCTACAGGATTCTTAGGACTTCCAAACCAAGGCATATACTTACGGAATTTCTTCTTAACATCCTCAGGTGGATCATAAAGTTTAACTCCGTAATCCTCAGCTGCATCAGTAGCCATAACACCTGCTCCACCACCATTTGTTATGATAACAGTATTCTCGCCTTTAGGTAAGGGTAAGAGGGCAAACGCTCTAGCCCAATCAAACATTTCCTCAACATTTAACGCTCTCAATATACCTGCCTGCTTCATTGCTGCATCATAAACTTTATCAGATCCAGCTAAGCTTCCTGTATGACTAGCAGCGGCAGCTGCACCTCTTTCTGACCTACCAGCTTTGACAACTATTACAGGCTTCCTCATAGTGACTTTCCTCATGACACTTAAGAATCTAGATCCAGTGCCTGGTTTTAGACCCTCTAGATATATAGTTATGACTTTAGTATTAGGATCGTTAGCTAAGTACTCAGAGACTTCAGCCACATCTATATCTGCCATATTACCCATACTAACTATCGCTGATAGCCCTATTTCCTCAAGTATGGTCCAACCCATTAATGCTATGCCCAACGCACCACTTTGAGTAATAAATGCTATACCTCCGGGAAGTATGTCTCTAGGACCGAAGGTAGCATTCATTCTTTGCGGGGTATAGACTACTCCGAATATGTTTGGGCCTAGTACTCTCATACCATACTTATGGGCAAGCTCAACAAGCTTCCTTTCTAACTCCTCATTACCGACCTCACTAAATCCGCTCGTTATGACAACTAACACCTTAACTCCTTTTTCACCACAATCCTTGACAGCATCTAAGACTTTCTCCGCAGGAACTGATATTATCGCCATATCAACTTCATCGGGTATGCTCTTAACGTTCGGGTAAGATTTAATCCCTAATATTTCTTGGGCATTAGGATTGACTGGATATACCTTTTTACTAAAGCCATACTCTATTAAGTTTCTTAAGATTTCATGTCCTATCTTACCAGGCTTTCTTGATGCACCGACTATGGCTATTGACTTAGGATTAAACAGGGCATCTAAGGTCTTCAACATCCCGCCCACGAAACTATATTTAGCTGGATAAATAAATTAAATGCTCTTTAAATAGTATTGTACTCGATGTTGCGAAATAAACTTCTTAAATACCTTAATTAATAACTTCTATAAGACCATTTAATCGTTAATGATATTATGAGTATTTCGATTATTATTATATGGTAACTTTACTGCATTTCAGCAGCTCTATTCTGGTTCTACGATCACGATTACTTTTACCCTTTTTCTGTGAAATTGTTTAAGCTTTTCTTGATACTCCTTAGGCGGGTAGATCA
Source organism: uncultured Desulfurococcaceae archaeon (assembly GCA_964592745.1). Classification (GTDB taxonomy): domain Archaea; phylum Thermoproteota; class Thermoprotei_A; order Sulfolobales; family NBVN01; genus CAZAMI01. The sequence continues at coordinate 51,541 of CAZQFL010000010.1, read as the reverse complement.
CGTAGCGATTTCCAGCAAACTTGATTATTTTTGCTTCAAAATTATAAACAACACTCATACTCACACCAAGACAATAATTGTAAACAAAAATTTATAAATCTGTTCACATAAAATTCTATTTTGAGAGCTAGGGCTAGGGGTAACCGCTTTAATCTTAGCGGTTACTTTAACCCTCATCCCCTAGCTCTCTCCGTAAATTACTTCAGTTTCTCAGAACGTATCGAGATTGGACGCAGAATGTAGTTAATGAAATATGGAAGCTAGACTATATACCATCAATAAAAGAACTACACCATAGATTCTACAAAACATTAAGAAAGCAAGGTTTTAGAGCACATCATTGTCATGAGATTGAGAAGAAAGCTAGAGAAGTAGTTAAAGCAACGAAGAAGAACAAGGGTTCAAAACCCGTTCTGAGAAAGCTAACAGCTAGATTAGACTACCAAGACTATAGACTTGATATCAAGAACAAAATCCTAAGAGTAGCAGTTCTTAACAATGAGTGGATAGAACTCAAGCTACTAAGGTATGAATACTTGGATAAGTACTTCAAGGGAAGTGGAAGTTAAAGGAGATACTAGTGAGTTATAGAGAAGACACGACATGGATTTATCTGACCTTTGAGAAGGAAGTGGAGCTGAAAAATCCAACTACTATTATGGGCGTTGATATCAACTTTAATAACGTAACTTACACTATAATTGATGCAAATGGTAAATTAGTTTCTATGGGTGTTTTGCCGTTTAGTGAATTAAAAAGAGCTTTAACACGCAAGATTATTGCTGAAAAGATACAGAGGAAGTACTCTAAGAAGTGGTGATTAGTTAAAGGGATAAGAAATGCTATTAGAAAGCATGGTAGGAGAGCTAGGAACATCCTTACTGATTCATGCCACTACATATCTAGCTAGAAGGATAGTAGAGATAGCAAAGGAGCATAATGCCATAATAGTATTGGAAGACTTGAATAAGTTGAGAATAAACGCTAATGGATCAAGGAAGTTTAACAAAAAGCTCATGCTATGGGCTTATCATAGAATACAGAGCTACATTTATTACAAAGCATTAATCGAGGGATTGCATGTAGTACAAGTTAATCCTAAAGGTACATCTAAGGTTCCACCAATGAGTGGTAGACCAGTGTTTATCAACTATAGATGGGTTAAGCTACCTAATGGTGTAATTACTACTAGGGATATTGTTGCCTCATGGAATTTAACTCTTAGAGGTCTTAAATTCCTAACTCAAGATGTGGGGTCTCGTGGTTTCGTGGAGATCCCGAATGCCCCGACCAGATGCAGACCCAAGAAGGGATGAAGGGAAAGCCCGTGCAAGTTATCAAAATATCGAAAATAACTTAAATACCATGCACGGGCAACCACTAAATCTTCGGTGGTTCAACTTCTATACCATATATATCTTTAAGCATCTTGGATACTGCTACTCTCAATAAATTTGTAGCCTTGACTTTACCTATCTTAAGTTCCTCATATATATCATCCCATGAACGTCCTTGAAATACTCTCATAATTGTGATTAGACCTTCAACTTCTTTAAGTCTATTTGCTAAGCCTTTAAGGAAGTACTTTTTACTTAGGAGTGTGACCGCGTCACAGACAGATTCGAAGGTCATTATACCGCTTACATACATCTTCAATCTCTCAAGCTGTATTTCTGAAAGCTCTATACTTTCGCTATAATCTATATTCTTTAATAATCTAGAGAACATTAGGTATGCCGCATCAGCTTCAAAATCTCTATACACCGCGTGTAGACTCTCGATGAACTTAACTGTAAATTCCTTCAGGCTTATCTCAACAAGCTTTCTCCACTTATCACTTAACGGATATATCACTAATGTAGTATACTCGCCACTAACGGGATTCCTATCAGGTGATAAGTGGAGGACGTAGAACCCATTCTTGACCCAGAAGTTAAGTAATTCCTTGGTAATACCGAAACCTGCACCCACCCAGTCATAACCTCTCTCCTTGGCCTCCTTAATTACTTCCTGAAGTAGGTAAGAACCTATACCTTTACCTTGAGCATCAATATGTACAGCTATTCTCACTATCCTCCAGCCTATGCCTTTACCAAATTCCTTAAGCCTTAAATGCTTAAGTAATCTATCAGGTATTATGTTTCCTGCTATACTTCCCCCTCTTAATAACTCCTTAATCATATCGTCAGGTATTCTGCCCTCTTCTGCGAGCTGTACTGCTGCAACAATTTTACCTGATTTCTTTAACCTTAACGCTCTAATACTGTGATGTGGTGCATCAGCTATTCTACCGAGATCATCAGGCTCATTTCTATAGTGAGCTAGAACGAATATACTGAATATGGATCTAAGTAATTTTTCGCCTTCAGGCGAGAATAGGTATTCGGGATCTAGTTTTAGATACTCAAAGTTGCATTCCTCGATTTCTTTAAAGTCGTCTTCATTAAGTTCATCAGGTTCCGCATCAAGAAGTAGTGCGTCAAATTGAAACCTTTCAATAGGATCATTTTTAGAATACCTTATTGGCTCCTCCATTTCGTAAATAATTAGTTTGGTTTTACGGTCCTCCTTAAGTCTCTTTAAGAACCTTACTGAGAAACCCCTACCTGCTCCTTCATATCCGTGAATTGTTGTTGCATAAATAGTTCTTCTATGCTTTTCCCATATCTTATGAAGTAGCGGAACAGGTATTCCCGCCGCTTCATCAACTATAACAGCATCAACATTTAATCTTAATACAGTGTATGGAGGCCAGTATTCAATACTGAATCTGTCACCCTTAACCTCTATAACTAAGTCATCACCTCCTCTAATCACCTTATGTTTAATATCAAGTTTTGAGAGAGTCTTAATGGCTAGCTCCATTAATGCTTGAACAGATAGAGGCTCTCTCGCTGTTACAGCAATCCTTACTTTGTTCTTAAATTTAAGCATTTGAGTTATGAAACCAACTATACCTATGCCTATAGCTGATGACTTGCCTCTTCCTCTATCAGCTATTATAACTATGGCAACATGTCTTCCTTTTTTGACCTTAGGTACGAGATGATCCTCTATCAATTTGATTACTCTTACTTGATCATTAGTTAACGCTAGTTTATAAATTCTTTCATCAAACAATCTCTTTTCGGGTATTTCTAGTTTCCTTTCCCCTTCCTCTACACTCTCAGTGATACTGTCTTTACCTGCATTAGTGAGACCTGATTTCAGGAGCTTAGCATTATCTACATCAAATATGTAAATACCCTCATGTTCGAATAACTTCCTTATGAACCACTTTATGAATATGTATCGTGGTTCTGGGTGGTTAGGTACAACCAAGTTCATTCTAAATATTGTTTTTGCATGCTCCCAATCTTTGAGTCTTGGAGCTAAGAATATTATCAGTCCACCACCCTCAACTATTCCTAGTAATCTACCTACATCGTTAGGTTTAAGATCGTTAACTAAGTCCATGATTAATACTTGAAATGTCGTACCCAAGAACCTATTACTGATCTCATAAACAGCTGTTGTTAACTTCACTATATCTTGTTTCCTTAAAACTTTCTTAATCAGTGATGTCCTAAGATTGGCATCAGGGAATTCATCGTGGAATACGTGGAGAACCTTTATCTCGCGTCTATCTTTGAGTAATCTCTTAACGTACTTCGAATACTTTATGATTATTTCAGACGCTATACCTGCTAGCTTTATATCGTCCTTACCTGTGAGTACTATTAATCTTCTTTGTCTTGTCCTAAGTATGGATCTTATGTCATTAATTAAATCTCTCATGAACTTCTTATAGTCCTCACTAACAACCTCACGTAATCTCTCCCTAACTACGCTTAGCTTCGGTAGCTTACTCATGGTATTAACCTCATGCCCCAAACTTCTCTCTCCTATTTGCTAGGTCTAACAATGTATTGAATAGATCCTCCCTGCGGATCCTACCTAATCCTCCCTTTCTAGCACTTCTCTCACTAAAAATCTTAACATCATCAGGCAATATGTTGGGTGCATAAATGGTTACGGGTACAGGATCACCAGTATGATCTCTAACAGTTATGGGTGTAGTATGGTCACCAGTAAATACCACTACTGTGTTACCTAAGTCAATATGGTCCAATATATACCTCATAGCTAAATCAATACGCTCTATGAGCTTAATCTTGAGGTCCGTCCTTCCATCGTGTGATGCTGCATCCGTACCCTTAACATGCATGTATATGAGGTCATAGTCCTTATTATAGTATTCAATAAGTGTCTTAGCCTTAGCCATGACGTCTGTATCAACTCCTCCCGTAGCTCCATTAGGAGTCACTACTTCCATACCGAGGAGTTTGCATACACCCTTGATCATAGCTGTAGCTGATATAGCTAATGCTTTATCGATGATCACAAATTTCCTCTCCTTAAACGTTGGATACTTAACCATCTGACCAGCTCCTCTTAAGAGTATTATGTTGGCAGGTGGTAGCCCTCTCTCAACTCTCTTTTTATTTAATTCATGCTCTTTTAAGAGATCGTGAACTATTTTAGTTAATTTATTGATTACTTCAGCTGTTCTACGGGCTTCATAGGAATTGTCAAGAGGTTTTGAATCTAGCACCTTAACCCCGGTTACGTGTGGATCTGTATCTGATATCTTCGGGGATAAGTCTCTCCCTTTAAGTACTACCGCAACTCTATGCTCAGTTGCTGCGTAAAACCTTACTTTAATTCCGTCGATCTCACCCACGTTTTCGTTAAGATATTTAACTAAATCCTTATTTTCAGGGAGATACCTACCGGCTCTTCTATCAATTACCCTAAACTCTTTATCAACTGTAGCGAAGTTTCCTCTCAACGCAACATCCCCAGGTTCTAGCTCAGCACCTGCGCCAATTGCCTCGAAAGGTCCCCTACCAGGATAGTTTTCTGTTGGATCAATACCGAATAATGCGAGATGTGCTGTATCACTTCCAGGTCTAACACCGGGCGCTATAGGATCCCATAAACCAGTAACTCCCCTCGAAGTTAACCAGTCTATATTATTTTTCGAGGCCACCTCAAGAGGTGTTTTACCATTTAATTCGGGTACTGCCCTATCACCTAGACCATCAGCAACTACAATCACTATTCTAAACTTATTTCCTCTCATAATCATCACCTTGAGAATGCCTACTTATAAATAAATTAGAGTAAATGTGTGTATTCTTAATGTCGTTATATTATCATTTTCTTTAGTTCCTCGTAAGTCTTACGGTAACGCTCCATTATATCTCTACTTAACGATGGTTTAACTATCTTTAATGCTTGCAAGAAGTACCTCATTGATATAGGTCTAGGCCTGAACTCCTCTCTCAATGCAAGTATTACCGCTTCTCTCACAAGAGCTTCCAGATCGGCTCCTGAATACCCCTCTGTTAGCTCAGCTATTCTTTCTAGATCTACATCTTTATCCAATGGTACTTTCCTAGTATGTACTTTTAGGATCTCTAATCTTGCTTTCTTATCTGGTGGCGGTACGTAGATTATTCTGTCAAATCTTCCAGGTCTTAAAAGCGCTGGATCTATTATATCAGCCCTATTGGTAGCCCCAATAACAACTACATTCTTCAATGTCTGTATACCATCCATTTCTGCTAACAACTGATTAACTATTCTGTCAGTGACGCCACTAGAGTCGTATCTAAATCCTCTTGCTGGTGCTATTGCGTCTATTTCGTCGAAGAATATTACTGCTGGTGCTACCTGTCTTGCCCTTCTGAATATTTCTCTTATTGCTTTTTCTGATTCTCCTACCCATTTACTTAGTATTTCTGGTCCCTTAATCGCTATGAAGTTAGCACCAGACTCAGTAGCAACAGCCTTAGCAAGTAAAGTCTTACCACAACCAGGAGGACCATACAATAAGATACCTCTAGGCGGTCTAATACCCATTTTCTCAAATACCTCAGGATGTTTGAGTGGCCATTCTACTGCTTCTCTTAACTGTTGCTTAACGTCATCTAAACCACCAATATCATCCCAATGAACCTCAGGAACCTCAACAAGAACCTCCCTAAGTAATGTTGGATGAACTAACTTCATGGCTTCCAGGAAGTCCTGCTTCTTAACCTTAAGTTTCTTTAACATCTCCGGAGGTATGGGTTTATTGAGATCGACTCTTTCCTCCTTCAAGAATCTCCTTAACGCATTCATTGCTGCTTCCTTAACTAAAGCAGCTAAGTCAGCACCAGTATAACCATGGGTTAAATCAGCTATCTCTTCCAAGTTAACATCATTATCTAGCGGTACATTTCTTGTATGTACTTCAAGTATCGCCTTTCTAGCTCTCTTATCTGGTGGTGGTATCTCTATCTCTCTATCAAATCTACCGGGCCTCCTCAAAGCTGGGTCTATAGCCTCAATCCTGTTAGTAGCTCCAATAACTATAACTCTACCTCTCTCCTTCAAACCATCCATTAATGCTAACAATTGAGCAACAACTCTCTTCTCAACCTCACCAACAACCTCCTCCCTTTTTGGTGCTATTGCATCTATCTCATCAATGAATATAATTGATGGTGCATTCTTTTCAGCCTCAGCAAATACTTCCCTAAGTCTTGCCTCAGATTCACCATAGAACTTGCTCATTATCTCGGGTCCGTTGATTGCTATGAAATACGCACCTATCTCGTTAGCTAATGCTTTCGCTAGTAAAGTCTTGCCAACACCTGGAGGACCGTATAGTAATATGCCTTTTGGTGGTTCAATACCTAGATGCTTAAACAATTCTGGATGCCTCATCGGCAACTCTACTATCTCTCTAATTCTTGCTTTAACCTCCTCTAAATCTCCTATATCTTCCCATGTGACTCTTGGTACACCTCTAGCTATAGCCTCGGCCTTGACAGGTTCACTTCTTATAATTAACTCTGTGGATTCATCGATATAAATTGCTTGGGACGGTTGCGTACTAACAACTACAAATCTTAGGGGTTCACCAAAGAGTGAGAGTGGGAAGTAGATAAGGATGACCTCACCTCTTTTAACAGGTTTGTAGAGTAATTGCTCCTTAACGTACTCGGCTAAGGTTTCATCCATACGTAGAGGTACGGTGGGTGCTAATACAATTTTAGTACCCCTCTCAACATGGGCTTTTCTAACACGTACATACTCACCTACAGCTGCTCCAATAGCTTCTCTAGTATACCCGTCAATCCTTATTATATCCTTATTCTCATCTTCTCTATAAGCAGGCCATACTTGAAGTATGACTGAGCCTTTAGGTCCCTCGACCTCGATGAAGTCACCGTAGTTTAATCCTAGCTCATTCATGTATCTCCTACTTATTCTAGCAATTTTCTTACCAACGTCCCTCTGCCTCGCGGTTTCAACTCTAAGCTCTACGTAGTCATAGCTCATTCCTTACCACCAGAAAGGTAATGTAATCCAGCTCTTAAATACATACACTCAAAAGCAGCCCTCTGAACTACCTCTACAGCATATTTTTACAATCTATATCCTCGGTAGTACATCTAATCCTAAGATCTTCATACTATTTTTAAGAATTATCATGACGCCGTAAGTTAACATAAGCTTAGCATTTCTTACTTTAGGATTCTTCTCACTGAGAACGCTCTCACTATCATACCAAGAATTAAAGGTATCTGCTACCTCATTTAGGTACGTAATTAAGTCTTCAGGATGGAGCTCATTAGCTACATACGTTATCACACTTGGGAACTTTCCGATAAGCATTAATAACTTCCTTCTTAACCCTATACCTAGTGAGCTGTAATCTATATTATCCCAATCTATAGGTTTCCCATACTTATTAAGTATGGATCTAGCCCTTGCATATGTATATTGTACATATGGTGCTGAATTCCTATTGATGTCTAGGGCTTTCTCTACATCAAATGTTATAGTCTTATTAGGTGATGTTGATAACATCATGTACTTAAATGCTGATCTAGCTATTTTTAAAGCAACTTCCTCAGAAACATTACTTCCCCTCTTCTTCATGAGGTTCAAAACTCTTAACTTAAGGTTATGAATTAGGTCGTCAATAGTTACATATCTACCTCTTCTTGAACTCATTGAAATTCCTGGTAAGTTGACCATTTCGTAGGCATAGTGTATTAGATTCTCTGCTTCTCTCTTAAACCCTAAAGCATAGAGTGCTAATCTTAGTTGTGCCTGAGCTAGTGTTTGCTCGATAGCTATTACATTAATAACCTTATCTGCGTTAAACTCTCTGAATTTCTTAATAGTATAGGCTATATCCCTCGTAGTATATAGTGTAGTCCCATCACTTCTAGCTAAAATTAGCGGTGGTATTTCAAGTCCTCTAGGTATTCTTAACTTATCCTTTATCTCATCACTTTTCAGTAATTCCTTAAAATCTAGTGCTGGCGCACCTTTATGTATGGTGAAGTACGGACTTCTTGATGCTTGATCTAAGACTTTCTTAACTAAGCCTTCTCTAATTAAGTCGCTCTCCCAATCCCAGACATCCATCTTTACCTCAATCAGTTTAAGCGTCTCCTTTATACCCTCCATCACAAGCGATGTAACCTCCTTAACGAGATTTGATACATCCTCATCACCTAGCTCATATTTTCTCATCAGTTCATTAATTTCTGCTTTCGGATTATCCCTCTTCATTACTTCATCTATAAGTTTATCAATTAACTTAGATACGTAATCTCCCTTATCTCTTAATGACTGTAAATCAGTAATTAATCTAGAGATCTCTGCCATAATCTTAGAATATTCCTCATAGTTACCTTCAGCCTTTGCTTTTTCTGCTTTCTCCTTTAAATCCCTTATTTCCACTAATATTGATGTTGCTGAGTATATTATCCCTAAGAAATGATCTACCTTCATATTCTTAGGTGGTTTTGGCTTACCTAATAATTTATAGCCGTAAGCTAAATGAGCCACTTGAAGACCTACATCATCTATGTAGTACCTCCTCTCAACCATGTGACCAACAGCTTCAAGTATGTTAGCTATGAAGTTACCTAATGCTGCATTTCTACCTGAACCTATATGTAACGGATGTATGGGATTTGCTGAAACAAATTCCACTACTATCCTCAAAGGCTTACTAACTCTCACAAAGCCGTAATCATCCCCTAAGAGTCTAAGTAGGGATGATACTAACTTACCATATGCTATCTCATCTACTCTCATATTAATGTATGCAGAAATCTTTTCACAACTCTTGATAAGATCTAAACTTGACAGCCTCTCAATTATGCAATCTATAAGTCTTCCATCATTAAGCTTACATACTTTGTATATTCTTGGTATGGGTAAGGCTAAATCACCAAACTCCTCCCTTGGAGGTATTTCAATGAATGTCCTAATTATATCCTTACTGCATATTTTAGCGGCATTAACATCCAATTCTCTAATACATGAATGTATAACATCAGCTACTAGATTTTTCAAGTAAGTAAAGGGATCTCTAATCTGGGTATTCATTCTTTAGTTTACCTCCTTTATTGCTTATGCTTGATTAAGCTTAAGTATTTAACTAACTATTTAGTGACTAAGGATTCCATATCATATCAAAAATTATTTTTAGATGCAGAAGTTAAAACACCATTGGTATATCTCTAAAGTCCATGGGTAAGACTCCACCTTGTGCCTTAATCTTATCGTATACCTCCTCCAGAAATTGAACGAAGACCGAGCAACCTTCAAATCTGCCATCCCTATCACACTTAGCTTTCCTAAGGGTCTTTAATTGCTTTATAAAGCATCCTCCAGTCTTCTTATCAAAGTATGGGCAGATCTTATGATATATCTTAGCTGAACGAAGCATTCTCTCAACCCATGCTCTTTTAGGGTCTTTCCTCTCTACAGATGGAGCTGCCGTCGCTAAGACCTTCTTTAATTCCTCCTCACTTATTCTCGAATTCATACCTATCACCCAAACTATGATTATGCCTAACTTAATTAATACTTATTGCATCTATTATTATGAGATTTTTAAGGCTATTAAATCTTAATTTTAAGTATTGTTAATTAAAAATTTTATTAGACTGTCCACTAAGGAGGAGTTAAAAATAGTAGGAGACAATTACTATTCCTAAGTTCTTAACCTACAATTTGACTAAAGACCGACGACAGTGAATCTTCCATCCTCTAAGACGTAGACTCTACCATCGTTAACTAACCTTATTAATGCCTTCCTTATTTTATCCTCGCTTGCTAAACCGGAAAGTATTGAATGTAGCTCTTTTACCGTCATAGGTTTATCTCTCAATAAGCTTGTTATAATATTAATCAATTGATCCTCTGTTGGGGCTCTTACGACAACGACCTCAGAATCCTCGTAAACTACTTCTAAACCTAATCTTTTTGTTGGATCTATGTTGTCGTTACTCTCCCTACCCACTCTCAAATCCCCCAGGGGGTTACTGTATTAATAGCTTATAAGTTTACCCAGGACGTAGATAATTGTTGGGGAAATATTTGCCCTGTCCTTGGTATAAGGAGGGTGTATGTACATCACCATTACTTAATGAGCCTTCCAGAGATCCTGTTATACCATCGATATGCTCTAGTAGTAGAGAGATTTACGGTAGGTGTAGGTATTATGTTGAGCCAACAGGTAAAGAGCCTAAGGAATTTAGTGGTAAGTATGGTAAGCCCTTATTACTGATTCACTCTCTAAATAAGCCTCCCCGATGTTTATGTGAGTTCTTTATTATTGAGAAATATGAAGGAAACACCTACGTCACAGCATGTAAAGTACTCAACAGGTACTTAACTAGGTATGAAGTCAATCTATGCTCACAATATTGGAGTGAATGTCCTTATAGGAAATTAGGACTAAAACTCGGTACTACAGGTAGGGGCTAAGGGTATATGTCATCACCTACCTTATACCTCCTCTATAACCACTGAAGGTATGGATAATAAGCTCAGTACTTCTTTCTTACTTTCAGGTACGTATACTACCGTGATGTCATCAAATAAGCTCTTAAAGTTCATCACCTTTCTAAGAATTCTGGCGCTCTCCTCATCGTAGCCTACATATATAACTAATCTTTTTCTCATTCACGACCCCTGTTAGCATTACTGACTAATGGATGATTTATAAGGCGTGAAACCAATGAAGTGCTATCACACTTAAAAACCCGGTAAAGTCTTAATGTTGAGGGTGAATAATATTTAGCAAGGATAATGCATACTTAATATCCAAGGATGAGCTTAGAAGGATAATTAAGGAATTAAAGAAATGGAAAGCTCATGCAACAACATTGCTTAGCCTTTATATACCACCAGGTAGACCTATAGCTGACGTTGTTAACATGTTAAGGCAGGAGCTAGCAATAACTGAAAATATTAAATTGAAGAGAACAAGATCCAAAGTTCAAGCAGCACTTTCAGCAGCAATTGATAGGTTACTTAAGATACCTAAAGTACCTGATAATGGCCTCGTAATATTTGCTGGCGAAAATGATGAGACAGGAGAGTTTATAGCCTTAGTGTTCTCACCACCTGAACCCATAAAGGTTTACTTCTATAGGACTGATAAGTGGTTCCATACGGAATTCCTCGAAGAGATGATTGAAGAGAAGGATGTTTATGGTCTAATAATAATTGAAAGAGATGAAGCAACTATAGGTCTATTGAAGGGTACGACACTGCAAGTACTAGATGAAATAGAAGGGTATGTACCAGGCAAGCACAGTAAGGGTGGATGGTCACAACGACGTTTCGAAAGAATAATTGAGGAGCTAACTAAGGAGTTCTTCAAGAGAGTTGCTGAGAAGGCTAATAATTACTTCATACCATTACTAGAGCAGGGTAAATTGAGAGGCATAATTATTGGTGGTCCAGGCTTCACTAAGGTTGACTTCTTTAATTCTAAACTACTTGATTACAGATTACAAAAATTAATACTACCCTCACTCATTGATGTAAGTGATCAAGGCGAGCCTGGGCTTAAGGAGTTAGTACTTAAAGCTGAGAAGATGATAAAGGATCACGCATACATTAGGCTACGTAAAGCATTTGAGGAGTTTAATTACCACTTAGCTAAAGACGATGGCTTAGCATTATACGGCGAAAGGGCAATAGAAAAGGCATTAAATATAGGAGCTGTTAAATATTTGATAATAACTCATGATCATCCACGTATCGAGGAGTTTAGAGAGAAAGCTAAGAGAAGTAATGCTGATGTCTACGTAATAGATGATAAAGTACCTGAGTATGCATGGATAAAGAAGACATTTGGAGGTATTGTAGCTGTACTTAGATATCAAGTAGACTTCTTTTAAGGTAACCCTATGGCTACACCATCACCACGTACGTCTGCATAACCGGCTTTTACTTTACCCTTAACTTCAACTGCCGCAGCAACACCTAATCTTGATGGATAATGTTTTTCGAGAATTCATAATTACTAATACCTTCCACATTTAATCCTTCTTTGTAATCTACTTTCTTAGACCATAAATGCCATACGAATCTAGGGTATTCTATTGCTTCCTGAATATTTAATCCATAATCTAATATGTTAGTGACCAATTGCGCATGAAGTAATGGTCTAAAGTGACCTCCAGACAACTCTAGAGCTATTACTCTACCATAATCAACTATTATCATTGCGGATAACGTATGTAATGTTTTCTTCAATGGCTCAAGTTTATTTACGTGTTTTTTATCAAGACTGAAAGATGATGCACGTGAATTTAGCGTTATATTAGATTTTGGTTCAGTGACATATGAACCGAAGGGGGTAAAAGAGACTTTGAATTCCAGCTATGATCCAGCCCTCCCTATCAACTATAGCAAAAAACGTTGTATCTCCTCCACTTACCTGGTATCCTAATCCTCTTGAACTAACATCCTTCGTGTTGTGTTTCACCTTCCTTATAAATTCTTTCTTTAACAAATATTCCACGTTAACCCTCATATACCTAAGATCTGTTATGTACAGGTCCCCAACTTTATACGCAATCTCCGCTACATCGAGTAAAAGCTTTACCCTCTTAGGTTTAGGTGAGGTAAGGCTTAATGTTTTAAGATTATATTCCTCTAAAAGCATTACACCAAGTACGCAAGGCATAACGACACTACATATGTGCATCTCATATATTACTCTTCCCCTATACTTAATGTTGATTGCTTTACCTATACTTGCTTTATAGCCCTTCAGGTCATTAAGCTCTAAAACACCACCTCTCTCCTTAATATACTTAATTACTTAATAATACTTTCAGCTATTTCTCCATCATAGAAATTTCTAGGGTCATCACTTATTAATTCTAAGGCATTAATTAATCCCTTGAATGTCACGACATCACCCTCACACGGTATACCATTACTATAGTATGTACTCTTAGATCCAGGGTCTAGCGATAGTTCATTATATAATTCTTTAAGACTTATAGCAAGACTATGGGTTACTATAATACCCTTTCTAACTGATTCAATTACCTTCTTAACTAATTCTCTCCACTCTAATATACCTCACTTCTCCCACATAACTCTTAAACCATCAATCATGCCCGGTACATTAATTGATAAAGGTCCGTGTAGCGGCATTGATTTACAACCTAAGGTGTACAGTAAACCTAGTGTTAATCTCGATGGAGCATAACCACTTCCATCAATGAAGTGAACTTTACCGTTAGGATCCATTATTAAGGCAAAGAAATTCCCACCTAAACCCCCGAGATGAGGTAATGTTACAGCTAATGTTAAACTAGTTACAATAGCAGCATCAACAGCATTACCTTTTTCAAGTACCTGTGATCCCAATAATGAAGCTAAGGGGTGTTCCGAAGCAACAATACCGGATAGTGAGTAAAACGAGTGTTTAAACACCAAAACTCATACCCAGTGATAGCTTAATGGTATAACCTTAAATTGTCTTCTACTGTATTTACTAATCACCAATGTAACTGTATTATATCTTCTCTATTTTAAGAATTAGCTCAATGAGGCTTGTAATGCCAGTCACTTACACTAATTAATTGGCTTAGTATGATGTAGTAGGGGATGTGTATGGGTAAGGAGAAGCTGAGATCTCCCATAGTTGTAGTGCTGGGTCATGTCGACCACGGTAAGACAACTTTACTTGATAAGATAAGGGGTACGGCAGTAGTTAAGAAGGAACCTGGTGAAATGACTCAACATGTGGGAGCATCGTTAGTTCCTTTGTCAGTAATAAAGAAAATAACTGAGCCTCTTAAAGCACTCTTTCCGATAAAACTCAAGATACCTGGTCTATTATTCATAGATACTCCTGGACACGAAATATTTAGTAATTTACGTAGGAGAGGCGGTAGTGTTGCTGATTTTGCCATCCTTGTTGTGGACATCATGGAGGGTGTTAAAAGACAAACTGTTGAAAGTATAGAGATATTGCTAAGTAGGAAAGTACCATTTTTAGTTGCCGCTAATAAAATCGATAGAATTTATGGTTGGAGACCTCATCCTGATGAGCCATTCTTATTCACTATTAAGAAGCAGAACATGAGGACTATAGAGGAGCTTGAACATAGACTATACATGCTGATAGGTGAGCTTGGTAATTTAGGAATACCTGCTGAGAGATTTGATCGTATTAGGGATTTCACTAAAGCCATAGCAATAGTGCCCATCTCAGCAAAGACCGGTGAAGGGATACCTGAATTACTAGCCGTACTTGCAGGTTTAGTTCAGAAATACCTTACTAAGAGAATAATGTTTACTGAAGGCCCCGCTAAAGGTGTCATTTTAGAAGTTAAGGAAATTCAGGGCTTAGGTACATGTATTGACGTAGTCATATATGATGGCGTAATTAAGAAGGGTGATTTAATAGTTGTTGGAGGTATTAACGGACCAATAATCACTAAGGTCAGGTCACTACTCATGCCTAGACCATTAGAGGAAATGAGAGTTGCTACTACCGGATTTAGAAATGTGGATGAAGTAGTGGCAGCTGCTGGAGTAAGAATATCTGCACCAGGACTTGATGAGGCAATTGCTGGTGCTCCACTATATGTTGTACCTGAAGGTTTAAGTCCTGACGAGTATGCAAGGAAGGTTGCTGAGGAATTGACTCAGTTAAGGTTTAAGAGAGACATAGATGGATTAGTTGTTAAAGCTGATACTTTAGGTACTTTAGAAGCATTAGTATCAACACTTGAGAAGAAAGGCTATCCTGTTAGGTTAGCTGATGTTGGACCACTAACTAAGCGTGAAGTAATCGAAGCATCGATAGTTTCTAAATCGAATAGATACTTAGGGGTCATACTATTGTTTAATGTTAAATCCCTTCCTGATGCCGAGGAACTCGCTAGAAAGGAAGGAGTTAAGATATTCTATGATAACATAATCTATAGACTAATTGAGAGCTACGAAGAATGGGTGAAGAAGGAGAAGGAGAAAGAAATGTACTATGAAATGTTAAGGACGGTATTTCCAGCTAAGATAAGAGTATTACCTGGCTTCATATTTAGGAGAAGCAATCCAGCTATTGTTGGAGTGGAAGTCTTAGCTGGCGTTATAAGACCCGGCTATCCCCTAATGAGGGATGATGGAAAGAAATTAGGAAATATACTTCAGATTCAAAGTAAGGGTAGGCAATTACCTGAGGCAAAGAAAGGTTCCGAAGTTGCGATATCAATTAAAGGTAATGTCCTTGTTGGAAGACATTTCGATGAAGGTGATATTCTGTATACGGACCCATCAGAGAACGACATGGAAAAAGTAATAAGTAAGTTTAAGGATCAACTAACCACCGATATGGTTGAATGCTTAAAGGAAATAATTAAGATAAAGCAGAGAAGCTCTAGGAGTTTCGGACTTTCAATATTAATGAAACTTAGGAAGCTTGAGGCCGAAATGAAAGGTTAGTAACTATAACTAACTATGTCATTCATACATTAACCTACCTTCATCACATTCAGGATCAAACACTATTGATATCTCGTACTTGGCTCTCTCCTCACTATCTGCTGCATGGACTATGTTTTCTCTCACTGATAATGAAAAATCACCCCTAATGGTTCCTGGCGGTGCTTTTCTACCATCAGTAGGCCCTATTAATGTTCTAACAACATCTACAGCTTCATCACCTTTAATTATCATCGCAACTATGGGACCTGAAGTCATAAATTCTATCAAAGGCTTAAAGAAGTCCTTACCTCTATGAATATCATATAGCTTCTCAGCACAAGCTCTTTTCAATTTCACCATTCTAATGTTGAGAATCTTTAATCCCTTGGCTTCTATCCTCCTTATTACCTCACCTATTAAACCTCTTCGTACACCATCAGGTTTTATTATTAATAATGTTATCTGCTCCACTACGTCTTCGACCTCCTACCTTTCCCAAGATAGTATGTAGTCCAGGGTAATCTCTTAGGATCCCTACCCATTTTAAAACTCTTAAAGCATTTACTAGAGCAGAACCAGAGTATTGTACCATCATTTTTAACGTACATCATGCCAGTACCCGGCGGTATGTCCGCACCGCAGAAAGAGCATTTCCTTATCCTTGGCATTAAATTCACACCACAGATTTTGAGTGGAAGACACTTAAAAGTTTTAACAATCCTTATAAATCCCAAATACTACATACTACATCGGTGTGCATTAGTGAGTGAGGAGAAGGAGAGGAAGGTAGATGTAAGTGACAAACCGGTAAATATTATCGAGGAATTCGGATTCCCTGCTGAAGTTATTCAAATAGTTGGTAGAACAGGGGTCACTGGTGAGATAACACAAGTCAGAGTTAGAGTTCTTGAAGGTAGAGATAAAGGTAGGATAATAACACGTAATATTAAGGGACCAGTAAGAATAGGTGATATAGTTATTCTAAGGGAAACTGAAAGAGAAGCTAGAAAGCTTACAGCTAGGAGGTAAAAAAGCTAGTAAGTTAGCTGATACCTCACTTACCTGCCTTAGATTTAAGTTCTTGATAAGCCCTAATTAATTCCTCGAGTAGATCCTTAGCACCACCAGGGTCAAGTATTGCTGCACTGGCTGCTGCAACTTCTATACCTGCCGCTTCGCCCAATCTCTTCTTACTAGGTACGTAAAGATACGGTACTTTCTTCTCCTCACATAGAAGCGGTAGGTGCATAACGACCTCTGGTGGATCTACATCTTCGGCTATCAGCACTAACTTAGCCAGACCTCTTTCAACTGCTTTTGTGGTCTCATTGGTTCCCTTCTTAATCTTTCCGCCAGTCTCTCTAGCCTTTCTTAAGGCTTCATATGCCTTCTCAGCTATTTCAGGTGGGACTTCAAACCTAACATATGGAGGTTTGCTCATTCTCATCCACCTCCGTCGTCGCCCGCTAAAAATCGGACTTACACTTTATAAGCTTAAATCTAAATTATTCATGAATGAATAAGGCGACAATATCTCTCTCACGCACTCTCTCTACTTTAAAGAAGCCATACCTAATAAATTGATATCTCTCACCTATTACGCTATTTCTTAGGCTTATCTCACCTAGTGCTTTAACACGTTTTAATTTTAAGCCTTCAGGTACTATTATGTTAACGTTAACGTATTCTGATGTGGGTAGCCAATGAATTATCTTAAATCTTAAATCCTTAGCTTGAGTTAAGTCTTTACCTATATATTCAGCTTTAACTTCATTTTTAGCTTCATTTATCGAGAGTAATCTTACGTTACAGCATTCCATAAGTCTAACACCACCCCTTTCACGTAAGTGCTTAATATCTTCTTTCTCTATATAGAATTCGGCACGTGCGCCCACCTTGTTAATTTTTATCTCCCTATAACCTAGAACTTTATTATCAGGATGATACGGTAAAGATAATTCATCCGGTCCTCTATAATTCTCTACTATGAGTTTGACAGGTTCTCTAATCACCATAACTCTCTTAACTTTAGGGTCTATTATCTTCCTATTTATGGCTGAAAGATTATCCCAGCTAATACTAGCATCTACTTCCTTGACCCCTATCTCCATAATTAATTGCCTAATGGCTTCGGGCTCTATACCTCTACTCCTTAGTGATGCTATTGTACCAAATCGAGGGTCATCAGGCCCCTTAAACTTACTACTATACTTACTTAGTAATTCCTTAATCTTAGACTTACTTAATATGAATCCTTCAAGCTTTAGTCTGCCTAGATTAACGACTTCAGGATACTCCCAACCTAGGTGCTCATATAGGAACTTCTGCTTTACCGTATTAACTGCATGTTCCTTACCTCTAAGTATGTGTGTTACACCCATTAAGTGGTCATCAACTGCTGCCGCAAAATTGTATGTAGGCCATACTATGTACTTACTCCCAACTATTGGATGTGGGTGCTTATCCGTGTCAATTATTCTAAATGCAACCCAATCTACTACGGAGGGATCGGGATAGTTTATATCAGTCTTAATCCTAAGAACTGCCTCACCTTCACTAAAGTATCCCTCAATCATTTTATCAAACAACTCCAAGTTCTTATTTATGTCTTGATTCCTGTGAGGACATGGTTTCCTCTCTAACTTATACTTCCTAAATTCATTCTGAGTACATAAATCAACGTAAGCACCACCTCGCTTAATTATTTCTTTAGCGATATCATAGAATAGATTTAATCTAAGTGATTGAATGTATTCTTCATCCCATTTAATTCCTAACCATGCTAAATCCTCTTTAATCATCTCATATGCTTCAGGTAATGGTGCTTTATTCTTTGGATCAGTATCCTCAAATCTTAATATCATCTTACCTTTGTACATGCGTGCGTACTCATGACTAAGAATTGCTGGTCTAGCGTTGCCAAGGTGTATTAGAAAGTCAGGGTTTGGTGCAAACCTTGTAACTATGACCTTATACTTGCTCACATTAGGTAAAGGTGGTAATCCTCTTCTCTCCTCTTTAGGTAATTTCTCTTCCATTAACTCAGGGAACTTTTCCTTTAACAGCTTGATTTGATCATCAAGACTTAGCTTATTTACTTCACTCACAATATTTCTTACTACCTGAACTATTAGCTTAGCTTTAGATCTTAATTCAGGATGTCTACCAAAGAACTTACTAATTACAGGGCCTGGTAAGGCTTTACCACCATGTTCTACAGCATTCTTTAACGCTAATCCATATATTTCATCTTTTAACTCCTTACTTAGTTCCTCATTGCTCACGATCTTTCACCTCTATGAATATCCTATAATGACTATATTTCTCACCAAGGACTTCATGTATGAGCAGTATTTTACCCTTATATGGAGATCTAATACTTCTTACTTCACCTTTATTTGTTACGATATAGCTTATTCTTTCATTAACATCTACATCCTCTAATTCATCCTTCAACATATAGACATCATGTCCCATAACCTCAATACATTCTAGCTTAGAATCTTTACTAATACGGTAGCATCTACTTAGACGCTCATTACATATCAAGAAGTCCTTATTTAATACTTTATGATAGAGCTTATTAGCAAGTTCAACACAATTTACTTCCTCCTTAGATTCATCGGATATTAAGTAGCACTTTGTTGGCTTATATGCATGCTGTAATCTTTTTAATTCATCAAGTACTTTCTTTGTTGCTTTTCCTTTCATTAATATTGCCTCCTCGCAAAGAAGTATGCAAGCTTTAACAGTAGTTCCTTGGCCTTATGGTCTTTATAGTTGGTGGAATCGAGGGCTTTAATGCCCTTTTCAAGATATTCCTGAGCTAACTTGTTGCTGAACTCTAAAGCACCTGAGTCCATTATCAGTTTAGCAGCGTACTCTAATTCATTTCTTGAAGCATCTCTCCTACCTAGTATCGACAATAACTTATTCTTTTTGTCTTCGCTTAAGTTATTAAGTGCATGAATAACTAATATAGTTCTCTTACCTTCTCTTAAATCACTGTATTTAGGCTTACCTAATTTCTTTTCATCAGCGACAAGACCTAACTCATCATCACGTATTTGGAATGCTATACCTATACATGATGCATATTCCCTAATCTTACGTACCTCCTCATTAGGTGCTCCAGCTAATATAGCACCTATAGCTGAACTTGCCTCAAATAATGCAGCTGTCTTTCTGTAGACCATATTTATGTAATCTTCTAATGTCGCATTATCCTTCCTAGATAACTCCATATCTAATGCCTGGCCTTCAGCTACAGTCTTTGATGCCCAAGTCAATACGTCTATAGCTTTAACCAATCTCTCAGGACTAATACTGTAGTTCATTAGATTAGTTAATGCCTTATATGAGAGAGAGAAGAGTAAATCACCTGCTAGTATAGCCATATCCTCTCCCCAAAGAACGTGAACTGTAGGTACACCTCTACGTGTTGTATCATGGTCCATTATGTCATCGTGAATTAATGTGAAGTTGTGAAGTATTTCAACAGAGGCACCAGCTTTAATGCCTATATCCTCACTTAGACCGTAGAGTTTACCAGAGAGTACCAATAGTAAAGGTCTTAACCTCTTACCTCCAGCCTTGATTAAGTGAAGAGCTGCATCATAAAGTATCTTAGGTTCACCTTTAACAATTTCAAATATTACCTCATTGACGCGTCTTGCCACATTTCTGGCATAGTTTAAGAGGTCATTAAACTCCATATTATCATACCCACAACTACTATCTGGACTACATAGATAAAGTTCTTTTCCACTTAAACCGTGAGGTAATCAAGTTCATCTCTAAATCCTTAATCTCCTACCTTCAATCCACTCCTTAAGTAAGCCTGTTACTATTACAGGTTTTAATCTTAATTCACTAATACTTCTAGAGTTAGTCATAGCTATTAATGCCTTCATTGAGAGAATGAAAGCTCTCATGTAATCCTTCAACTTACCTTCAATTAACATTCTTAAAACAGGCCTAGCGATTCCAATCATATCAGCACCTATCCTTAATGCTTTAATAGCATCATATGCTGACCTAATTCCACCACTACCTATTATGAATGCGCTAGGTGCAGCATTTCTAACTTCAATTATTGATGCAGCTGTTGGTATTCCCCATTCAAGAATGTTCTGCGCAATCATTACCTTTACATTATCGCCTCTCCTCATGGCTCTAAAACTTTCAACCTTAACCCAATTAGTGCCTCCTGCTCCCGCTACATCGAAATACTCTATACCTAGTGCGTTAAGCTCCTTAGCTACTTCATATGAGAGACCAAAACCAACCTCCTTGATTATTATTGGAACTGAAAGGTAATCCTTAACCATTACTAACTTCTCTTTGAATCCCTTAAAGGAGGCTTTACCTTCTGGTTGCGTGTATTCCTGTGGAAGGTTTAAGTGAATAGCTAATGCGTCTGCCTCAACAATCTCAATAGCTCTTTCTATACTTCTTACATCATACCTCACAAACTCAGCCGCACCTATATTAGCTATTACTGGTATGGTCTTTGCCACCTTCCTAACTACTCTAAATGTATATTCAAGTGAGCTATCTTCGATAGCTGCTCTTTCACTACCGACACCTATCGCTATCCTTAATTCTTCAGCAATTGAAGCTAGTAACTCATTAATTCTTTCTGTACCCGGTGCACCACCTGTCATACCTGAAATAATTATGGGGGCTTCAATAATCTTACCTAAAAACTTCATACGTAAATTAACGTCGTCAACATAAATTTCCGAGGATGCATAGTGAGGTATGAATACGTACTCGAAAAATGTCGTTAAAGGCCCTTCAACATCTTCCTTAAGCACTATATCTATATGTTCAAGTTTTCTTTGAAAGTTCTTCCCTAGTACCATACTATTGTTCCTCTAATCTCATGACCAGTCAAAGCATTAAATAGCTTTCCCTTTCTATCAGCATTCATTATTATTACCTTAACGTTGCTTACATTTAATTTAATACCTAAAAGTAATTTACTTAACATACCTCCCGTTACATCAACATTATCGCTGGTACTTAGTGTTATGTTAGTAAGTTCATTTTTACTTAATCTACTTATAAGTGAGGCATCAGGGTATTTCTTAGGATCCTTCGTATATAGTCCTTCTACATCCGTCACAAATATTAGCGTTGAAGCATTCAGTTCCTTCGTTAAAATCCATGAAATCACATCACCTGATATTACTTTAAATCCGAGATTAGATTCACTTAATACTACGTCACCATAGAGAACGGGTATGATACCCCTACTTAAGTAATCCTTAACTATACTCATGTCACATTTAAATTCGTCATTAATTGCTTTACATATAGTATGCGGCGGTATCGAGACAGCATTAACACCTCTGCTTAGTAATTCTGATATAATTATCAGGTTGAGTGAAATCATTGCTTCAGAGGTAATTGAGAAACACCTTGAATCTATACCCGTACTTTTAACACATTCGTATACTATGGGATGACCAAAGCTCCCACCTCCATGGATTATTACCAAATTAGTCGATACGCTTTTAACGTATTCAGCTATATCGTCAATGATTGTAGATAGTACATTAAACTTTATAGAGAATGGCTTCCCTTTATCCGAAATAGCTGAGCCACCAATCTTCACTATTTTCATATATTATCACCGCTTACTATCCTAAACGTTATCAAGCTACATCCATTAATTTCTTTCACAAAAACTTTGTAATCTCCCTCACTCATCTCCATGTCCTCATCCACGCGTACTCCATAGAGTATATGCCATAGTGAGTTCATCACCCTTAAGACACCCCGTAAGCTTCGTCCTTCACTAATACGCTTAAAACCTTCAATTATGCTTAAACCTGCTACATGAGTGATTAGGTCAATTAAAGGAATTTCATGTATTAATCTCATATCAGTATGGAGCTTTCTTGAAATCACTTCAACGTATATCATTTTGTCTAGACTTATAGCGTCCTCACCTAGTCTCCATATGAAAGGTTTTTTAATTATTAATGCAAGTCTTAACGCATGAATTGAGTCCTCAAATCCTATTTCTCTATCGATATGGTATAAGCTTCTAATAATTTCGCTATCTATACTTCCTATTAACTGTTCAACGATAAGGTTAGTTAGCAATGCATATAGATAGAGTGTGTTTGTATAACCTCCCTTAAATCTTATTTTGAAACCCTTAAATTTTCTTTCACACCTTAATTTCTTCATTAGTAGTTGAGTGAATATGACTATGGGGTTGAATACTTCATCAGGTATTTCACCTTCTATAATGAGATCCTCATTACCTCTCTCAATTGATACTTCAACAACATTCCTTGTAGGTACTATAACTAAAGGGTTATGC
Organism: uncultured Desulfurococcaceae archaeon; assembly: GCA_964592745.1. Lineage (GTDB taxonomy): Archaea > Thermoproteota > Thermoprotei_A > Sulfolobales > NBVN01 > CAZAMI01. The sequence goes on along the minus strand of CAZQFL010000010.1, from coordinate 28,398 downwards.
CTTTTCGGTATAGGTATGTGGAGTAAGGGTATGTATTCATTAACTATTCTAGCCACAACTATCTCCAACCCATAACAAGATTTTACAACATTAAAATATCAATATTAACCTTAATCCCTATTTAAGTGGTTTCTAAGTAAAGATGAGTCCAGCATAATTTAAGTATATACATGTGCTATTTATACATAACTTAGAAGATCCCTTACTTAATACTTCAATATCTATGTGGTAACTCTTTACTAACCTTAAGTATAAAAGTAGGGTCAATAATGATGGTACATCTATATATGGATTGAACTCGAATTCTTCAATTATATCAAGTTTCTTTATATTGTCAATGATTTCGTTAAGCATGTTATGTGCATCCTCTTCACTTAATGAAATACCCAGGTTTGCTAATGTAATAATGGTAAAGTCTTCATGAAGGAGTGAAACTAATGAATTTATAGCGTTTGCTATCCCCTTACACACTTCTCTTGATCTTAAGCTTATAATTATCGTAATTATTAATCTACAATCAAGTAATTTCATAAGCTTAGATAGTAAATCCCTTAACACTTCATCTTTAGCTACAACATCATAATTCACCTTACGTATTAAAGGATAAAGACCTCTTAATCTATTACCTATGCACTCATTTAGAGTGTTGAGTTTAGGTAAGTATAGAAAGATCCCATCTATATTACTCTTGCCTGTAACTAAAACTATGAAATTACGAACATTGCTACCCTTTAAGATTGTAAGTGCTTTATCCCATACATTCAAGCATTCAGGACATTTACTATGAGGTAGTAGAACAGATGTTATCTTAACTCCCTTGTCTGGAATCACTACTCATCACTGTTACTTCATAACAAATTGTGAGGAGTCTATATGTATTAAGTCCTTTGAGTTAACTTTGTCTCGAACGCATCTGGACCTTCCTGAAGCTCACCATCAGGTGGTATAACACCTCTCTCCCTAAGTACTTGCCTGGTCAATAACCAGTAAATGACTGCTAAGGATCTCCTACCTTTGTTATTTCCCGGAATTACTATGTCAACATGACTTAACTTAGCATCAGTACTAGCAATAGCTACTACAGGTATGCCTATTCTTGATGCTTCATTTATAGCTTGCTGATCAACTCTAGGATCAGTAACTATTAATACATCAGGTTCCACATAAGTGTCAAGCCACGGATTTGTTAATGTACCCGGTATGAACCTACCAATAATATATTTAGCACCAGTATATTCAGCAAACTTCTTTACTGGTGTAAAGCCGTACTGTCTAGCCGATACTGCAAGTACTGACTCAGGTTTGAAACGCGCTATAAATTTAGCGGCAATCCTTATTCTCTCATCAACTTTCCTGACATCAAGTATGTATGGGCCGTCAGGTCTTTGCCTGTAAACAAACTTCTTCATATGTTTAGTGCATATGTAGGTTCCTATATGTACACCAGCCTCTAAATATACGTTCAAGGGGACTAGAAGCTCTATTGAGGCTTTCTCACTAGATCCTGATGACATGATCACACCTTCCTAGAGTAGTAAATCATTTCCTCAATTAAATTAACATGCGATATAAACATCCTTCTGCAACAGTACCTTTTAATGCCTAAGGAGTCGAGAACTTTCCCTGGGTCTTCACCCTTCTTTACTCTCTCAATAAATACCTCCCACTTATCACCTATTACTGCACCACATGTGAAACATCTCACGGGAAAGACTACCATTGCGAGTCACCTATAGGACTTTTGCCTCCATCTCCTAGCACTATACCTCATCCACTTCTCAGGCTCAGTTTGTCTGGGATCTCCCGCTAGCATTGGCCTACTGTACTCTTTGTATATCTTTTTCAGTAATTCACTACCGGTGTAAGCTACCAGTCCTCGAGCTATAGCTGTTCTTACAGCATCTGCTTGAGCCATCACTCCACCACCCTTCACGTTAATCTTAATATCTACGGATTTCCATATCTTCTCTCCAGCAAGTAATAGCGGTTCCATCATCTTTAACCTAGCCATCTCTATGGGATATATCTCCAGCGGTATTCCGTTAATCCATACCCTACCTTTGCCAGGCCTAATTACTGCTCTAGCTATGGCTGTTTTTCTCTTACCTGTAGCAATAATAATTTTACTTTGAGAGGTACTCATACCCTTTCCACCCCATAGCTTTAGCTACCTCAGCTACAGTAATGAATTTTCTAGCAAGTCTTGATACATCAGCATCAGCTATCTTAATTCTTTCCTTATTTGCTAACTCCTTAGGGATTCCAACATGAACTTTAAGATTTCTTAATGCTATAAATCCTTTCCAATTATCCTTAGGTAACATGCCTTTAACTGCTTTCTTAATTATCATTTCAGGTGATCGTGGACGTCTCGGAGCATGTTTTTGGGGGTTCTTTAAGGTTCTTATTTTTAGCCATATCTGGTAAGACTTAATAACCATTAGTGGGTCACCACTAAGCACAGCCTTTTCTGCATTAACTACATGCACCTTAAATCCTTCCTGAAGCAGCTTAGCTACGTAGCTAGCTAACCTACCAAGTATAGCACCCTCAGCATCAATCACTATTACCCTATCTAAAGCAGGTTTACTTTTAGAGCTCATATTATTATCCTCACCCCACTACCTCTGGGATTCTCCTTAATTAAGTCACCTATAAATAATACCCTACCACCAGCATTGACTATCTTCCTTAACGCTGATTCAGAGAAAGCTATGGCAGCTACAGTTACCTTCTTTGTTAGCACTCCTGCACCTAATACTTTACCAGGTACGACAACTACTTCATTATCTTTGGCGTACCTATTTATCTTACTAACATTTACGACAACTCTCCTTCTACTAGGTCTCTCAAGTAACTCAGCAACATAATCCCATATGGGTGCTTTATACTTATTTGCGTATTTTCTTAACTCTCTTATCAATTTCCTAATAACTATGTTTGTTGGTCCTGTTCTTCTCATGAATTTCACCTCCTACTCTTTCTTAACTCCTCAAGTTTGCTTAAGAGTTCATCTATTTTCTTGATCACCTCTTTCACTGACTCAACAACTATTGTTTCAGGCTTTAGAGCGCCTGAAGACTCTATTACTAAGTAATACATGTCATTGTACCACTCAAGAGATAACGCATCATAAGGACATACCTTAATGCATTGTCTACAAAGTATACATAGCTTCTCGTTAGCTATCAATTTACCTTTCTCAATTTTTAAAGCTCCCTTGGGACATACCTTAGTACACTCACCACAATTTGTGCATCTCTTCCTATCGATGATTATTTTAGGTACGTAAGTTGATACCGATATCGTTGCTGGTGACCATTTAATATGCTCTTTTCCTCTACCAAGTCTTGCCTTAGCTTCTAAGGCAATTCTCTGGTTAGGCCCCATAACTATTATTGGAATATTATCATAGACAGGCTTTACGTATGGGTCGTCAATAGGCTTTAAATCTTTGGAATATATAGTCTTTACTTCATTATCCCCGGTTTCAGCTTCCAGGTATAATGTCGCGTAACATCCCTCCTTATAAAGTGCTTCCTCACCATCAGAACACTCTTCGGGTGCTCTATACTTTCTTAGCGCCTCTTCAGAGTTCAGCGGTATCATTGCTAAACGGTGCGCTATTACTTCGTCATGCAAAACCGTAGTATTAGTTCTAAATATCACATAATCTATAGCCATAGTAGGTACTTCCTCAAGAGCTGCTCTACGTATAGCATTAACTACGGCTAATGGCACATTCTTTAATAGCAGCTTAACGTGTTTATCATCCCTCTCAATTACATTAACTTCAACATTACCTCCCTTACTAGACACTCCGTTCCACCCTGATTACACTCTCCTACCACGTCTGCCTCCAGGACGTCTTGTTGTATCATGAGGTATTGGCGTCACATCCTCTATCCTACCTATAATGAAACCTGCCCTTGCTAATGCTCTGATAGCTGCTTGAGCACCTGGACCAGGAATCTTGGGTCCATGACCCCCAGGACCCCTAACCTTTATATGTATAGCCATAATCCCCTTCTCCATGGCTTCCTGAGCAGCTCTATAAGCTATCATCATAGCTACATAAGGTGATGGTTTCTCTCTGTCAGCCCTAACAACCATACCTCCGGACCATCTAGATACAGTTTCAGCACCACTTAGGTCTGTTATATGAACTATTGTGTTGTTAAATGAGGAGAAGATATGAGCCACACCCCACTTAAGCTCTCGAGCAGTATACGCCATTACTTACCACCTCCTGATGAGCTCTGTTGCTGTAGTTGTACCTGTTGTACACCAAATAATAAAGCTCTCTTACGTTCATCCCTAAATGGAGATGTTGGTGCATAATCTATTAGATCCTCCTCATCCCTGGATACTAAGTAACCTGGAGATCTAACTCTTCTACCACCTATAGCTATGTGTCCATGAACTATTAGTTGCCTAGCTTGATGTATTGTCTTGGCTAAACCCTTCCTATAAACAATAGTCTGTAATCTACGCTCCAGTATTGAGGACACATTTAGTCCTAATACCTCATCTAATGTTGCATTTTCACTCTCTAATAAGCCCATTTTATATAACTTCCTAATTAGCTCCTTCTCCCTCACTTTTCTTACTTCAGGTGGTAATGATAATAGTGCTTTTGCTCTCTGTCTAATCTTCCTAAGTAATGTTTGAGCCTTCCATAACTCCCTCTTATTTCTGAGGCCATAAGTACCTACGAGTTCCATTTCTTCGATGAGTCTTTGTTTAATCCATGGATGTCCTGGACGTTCCCACTTCTTTCTAGGTTTCTTAGGATCGCCCACAACTATCACCTCCTCTTACTAACACCCACTGTAGGTCCAATTCTACCAGTTGTGTGAGTTCTCTGACCCCTAACCTTAAGTCCTAGGGCGTGTCTTATACCTCTCCATGACTTAATCTTAATTTCACGTTCAATATCTTGTCTTGCTGCAAATATTAAGTCAGCACCTATCAAATGCTTATCTTCACCTGTTACATAGTCCTTTCTTCTATTAAAATACCATGATGGTATACCGTATTTTGATGGGTTATTAATAGCATCCTCAATTCTCTTTACATCCTCATCTGTAAGAAATCCTACACGTAATCTTGGATCATAACCTAAAACCCTAATTAATGCTAAAGCAAAGTTGTATCCTATACCCTTAATCTTAGCTAGACCGTAAGGTAGGAGTAGGTCCCCCTCTATATCCACACCTGCTATCCTAACTATATGTCTGAATCCCTGAGTACTCACGGTCTTAGCCACCTCGTACCTACCAACCTTACTTCACAGAGTATTTAAACTTTAGATGTTGTAGCTTAATGGTGAATGCACGTATAGTAGTCATCAATTTAAGGTTATTGAATCAGCAGTGCTTTAGGTAGTTGTAAGTAAGGAATAGCCTGGTAGAGAGTTTGAGTAAGGATAAGTTAAGAGCTTACGGTATAGGTAGATTTCAGGTTATGGCATTACTGCAAGCTGCTAGGTATTACGTTTTACTAGGTGACCTAGAGAAAGCTAAATCGTTCGGGATTAATAGAGCAATTTTTTATGCTTGGGCGAAGTATTATGGACCAGCAAGGGAGGGATGGTATAGAATAAAAATTGAGGAGTTATTGAGAAGAGGCATTAAGGATGAGGTTAAGAAGACAAAATGTCCTGAAGGTTTTAAGGAGGTACTTGGCGAATGCATTCAGGTGAGTACTAAGGGTTATTACAAAATAGGCGATAAGGAACAGCAACCCGAGGATTTCGATTACCAGGTGATAGCAAAGCTAAGAAGATTTATCGACGATAATAAGTTATGGGAAATAGCGGTTAACTATGTGAAGCAATACCCTGAATGGGTCTTAAGAGATCCTAGGAGGTTTTATAAATTAGTCTATGAACCTATAAGGGATACTTTCCTCGTAAACATAATCGAGGGTAAAGAACCCCAACCCCCTAAGGATATAATAATTAAGCTTAAGGCGGCTGATAAAATATATGAAGAGAGTAAAAAGAGGCAGAAGTCATTAACTGATTTTATTAGGAGGTGACGTTTATTAATTTACTAAACATTATGAAGGAATTCATAAAAGTAGTTGTAACTTCTCTACCTAATGATGTAGTGAATGCCTTAAGGAGTGTATGTGAAAGTGAGGAAGGAATTACCAAGCACGTATGCAATTATATGCTTAAGAATGTATATCTTGCTTCAAGAACTCAAAAACCTCTTTGTCAAGACACAGGAACTTTAATGTTCTTCATTAAAGCTGGCAGTAAAGCCCCGTACCTTAATGTTTTAAAGAAAGTTATTGTTAAAGCTGTTAAAGAATTGACCAAAGAAGGTTTATTGAGACCTAACTCTATTGATCCATTCACAAATGTCAATACTGGTGATAATACTGGTAAATACATACCTTGGATTGAATGGGATATAGCCGATGATAGCGATATTACTGAAGTAACTCTTTATGTAGCTGGTGGTGGTAGCAGCTTACCTGCAAGAGCGTTAGTGGTAAGACCAACCGATGGACTTAATGAGCTAGTTAAGTTAGTGTTTGATATAGTTCCTACCTACGGTATCAATGCGTGCCCTCCACTCATTATTGGTATAGGTATTGGTGCAACACTGGAAATAGCAGCTACACTCTCTAAAAGAGCATTATTAAAACCAGTAGGTGCCAGAAATCCGAACCCTAAAGTAGCTAAACTTGAGACCCTATTGCTTAGTAAATTAAATGGCATAGGCATAGGACCTCAAGGTCTTTTCGGTAAGACTTTCGTGCTCGACGTACATATAGAATATTCTTACAGACATCCAGCAACGTATGCTATAGCTCTATCGTTGAGTTGTTGGGCTCTTAGGAGAGGTATACTTACTTTGTATCCTGAAGGTAGAGCGTATGTAAGTTCGCACGGTGTTTGGCTTGAAGGTACATAAATTAAGGACTCCTATAAATGATGAAGATATTGTCAACATAGCTATTGGTGACATATTGTTCTTAGATGGGGTAGTTGTGACAGCTAGGGATTTAGTACATAGATTAGTAGTTAAGGAGGGTAGGAATTGCCCTATAGATCTTAATGGTCTTGCAATATTTCATGCTGGTCCTATCGTTAAGAGACATGATAATAAGTGGTTTATCGTATCAATAGGTCCCACAACAAGCTATAGAATGGAGCCTTACGAATACGAATTTATAGAGAGGACCGGAGTTAAGTTAATAATTGGTAAGGGGTTTATGGGGAATAGGACTGCAAAAGCTTGTAGAGATTTCAAAGCCATTGTCACATTATATCCGGGTGGATGTGGAGCAATAACGTCATTTAACATTGAGGAGGTATTAGGTGTTTATTGGCTAGAATTGGGGATACCTGAAGCATTATGGGTCTTAAAAGTTAAAGAATTAGGACCTTTAATCGTAACAATAGATAGTAAAGGTAATAACTTGAGAAATCAAATAATGGACACTGTTAATAAGCAGAGAAGGAAAATAATTAAAGAAATTTATAGCAGTATTGCTAATTTATAGCATAAGTATTGACCTATTACGATATCACTGGGAAGTAGTTTATAATGTATGTAAATATTTATACTTAATCATGATATTTATGTGGGTCTGAAAAATGCTTAAACGCGCTAGAGTTGAAGGTGAACTCCGCGAAGGATATGTTGTTGAAGCTAAAGCTAAGGGTCATAAAATCATTATGGATCTACCATCACCACTTGGTAAGAACTTAGGTCCTACCCCCGTAGATCTTATGCTTGCTTCATTAATCGGATGCATAGGCATAGTTGCCAGACATCATGCCAAGAACTTCAATATAGATATAAAGTCACTTAAAGTCATCGTTGAGGCAGAGTACGATACTGCAGGATTTGAAGGCAAAGATGTAAAGGCTGGTATGCATAAGATAGAGGCTAAGATCATCGTTAACTCACCTAACAGTATTGATGAGTTAAGAAAATTCTTTAAATTCGTTGAAAAACACTGCCCTGTAAGTGATACATTATCAAGTACTACACCACTAAGTATTAGTGTAGAAAAGAAGGAATCGAAGTAATCACAAGATAACTAATTAAAGAATTTTTAACTACAATTATTTTTAGAAAACTAAATTCAGAAATATTTAAGAAATAAAATCTGAGAGTGAGTAATGATAGTATGAGCACACATGAAAAGAGGCTTCTAGGGATTAATGAATTAGACAGCATTTTAGGTGGAGGCGTACCGGGGGGGTCAATAATACTTGTAACAGGAGAGTCAGGAAGTGGTAAGACTATATTTGGAGCTAAGTTCTTATATGAAGGCGCATTAAGATATAGAGAAAAAGGTATCTATATAAGCTTTAATGAGAGTAAGGAGAAATTCTACGATTATATGATGAAGTTGGGTATGAATTTTCATGATCTTGAAAGAAGAGGGTTAATACATTATGAAGAGATGCTTGAGTACCGTAGCGTTGATGAAGCAGTAAATAGAATCAGTAATATATTGAGCAAGTTTGAACATTCAAGAATTACTATTGATTCTCTTACATCATTAAAGATGCTGGGAGATGAGAGGACTGTTAAGGAGTCAATAAGGACTCTACTAGCTAACTTAGCTAAGAGCAGAGACTCTATAACATTACTAATAGCTAATTGTAAGAGTCCGAACGAACTAACTAGTTTAATAGACCTATCATTGATTGATGGTATAATCCACTTAGATGTAGTAGAATATCACGACTTTATGATTAGAAAACTAAAAATAACTAAATTTAGAGGTGTAGATATAGTTCCTCAAGAGTCATTAATATTTGATATAACACCCAACGAAGTAATAAGACTCCACGTGCCAATACGTATAGAGGAAATTCCACCATTAAGTGAGGAACTTTATACGTTTGATAATGACAGGATAAATAATCTATTGGGAGGCGGTATAAGGAAGGGAGCTCAAGTTGCTGTAGTTTCTAACATACCTAAGATAGGCTTTATATTTAGTCTATGTCTAGCTAAGTCACTAGCTATGAAATATGGTGGTAAACTTCTTATTCGAGCATATACGTTATCCCCTAATGAGGTTGATATATTATTAAGTAAGTGCTACGTGCTTGAAAATGTTATGCTTAATGAAGATGTTAGAAGGAGGCCTAAAAATTACATAAAGCATATAATGTCTCATAGTCTCACATCGAAAGACTTATTTACTATATCCTCAGAGAATAGAGCTATGGACTTAAAGGTTAGAGAAGATTTTCTTGTTGCTGATTCCTTTGAATTAATACCTGCTAAATTCACTGATGTTGCTAGGGAGCATGTGAATAATATATGGCTAAGAAAGAAATTAGGAATTACCGCATTTTACAATTATCATAAAAGTACTTACAACGAACATCCTGAACTATTCAACATATACGACATAATATTATTACTTGAAGCTCAAACATACCTTGGTAAGGCATGTCTTAAAATATCAGCAACAAACTTTGCTAGATTGAGGCCTCCATCAGAATTGATGCTATGTTATGATATACTCAAGGACTCATACATACTAATGCATAAGTAATTCGTGAGTAGAACGTCTAGCAAATATTACATTGACAATGATATATAGTACTGCAAATACTATGCTTAGTAGCATGCATGAGATAATGTAGGCATTTAATAGATAGATCTTTAGGATGGATATCTCCTGAGGAATTTGGTTGAATCCCTCAATTAAGCCTACATACATCAAAATCATAGAGATTAAGGCTATCAGTACATAGGTAAATTTTACGTGCTCCCTCTTAACTACTCTCGGTAAATACCTTAATATTAGATAAGCTACTACAGCTGAGAATAGAGGTGTAAAATACTTTGAAATGGCATCAGCAAATCCATAGCCATATAATATTACGTAAGTACCTGAAGTGCCTAAAGCGGGACCTCCATAATAATATCTAGAGACATTGTTATTTGTTACTATTTCGAGTTCCCTACCCTTAAAAACATAAACATAACCCTCACCCGTACACTCATAGTAATTCTCACCTGCGACTATTCTGCAAGTGACATTACCTTCAACATGTGGAGGACTATAAAATCTCATAACACTCGATGCATTAATCTTGACTCTATCATACGCTAAACCTGAGATTAACATTGCTGGGTGAATCTCAGGTGATGAGAAATTACTTATTGAAAGTTTAGAAGGCCTTGAACTTATGAAGAATCTTACCTCTAATGTGTATCCTGTACCTATTAAGTAGCCTATGTATATGTAGGCCAAGATTAAGATCGCAATCACGAATACTATAAAGACCAATCCTTTCTTATACATTGCTATTTACCCAAGGATTTTCCGGGACCATTAATGTGCTTGGATAGTCTATCGATCTTTACTAACTTTCCTATCTCACTATCTTCATTCATGCCAGCCTTATTAACGTACCTTATTTCATCTACCTCTGCTCTCTTCTCTACATGAACTCTCTCACCAATAATACTCTTAACTTCTGCTTCGTTGCCTATGAATATGCTTTTACCGATGATGTTGCATAATATTTTAGACTTCTTACCTATACGTACTTCACGCGCATATAATTCCCCGCATTTTAATGCTCCATGAACTTCAATCTTATCACACTCTATATTTTTAGTTTTTAAACCATCAGGAATCTCCATATTGTTACAACTAACGTTATTTCCTATACTAATAGAACCTGAAGCTTCAAACTCTACACACTTAATGCTGCCAGCTACTTTAAATGAGCCTGAAATACTTATCTTTTCACACGTTAAGTTGCCACCTACGGAACCTGACCCACTTAGTGAGAGTTCAATACCTTCAGCATCACCGTCAATACTTATTGAACCACCAACCTTAATTCCCTCAACTTCTTGCAAATCAACACCGTAAAATACAGTGTTAATGTCTATATAAGCGGAACTCACAAATTGAACATATGAGGAAGTAAGATGCTATCATGACATCATAGAATCCATACTTAGAGCTATAAGTGAGAGTGAAAGTAAAATAACTAGAATTTGCCTGAAAGCACACATACCTACGGATAGATGTAAAAGGATACTTAATATACTTGAGCTCTACGGACTAATCATGAAGTACTCAGTAGGTGCAACTACATATTACGTAGTTTTAGATAGAGGTTATGAATAGTTAGGAACATACGAACATTTAAAGACTCTCTTACCAATAAGAAAGCATAGGTAATTACAACCCTTCATCATTAAGTTTTATTTATATTATTACGGATGGTATCAACGTTATTAAGTTAGATATCATACCACCAACAAATAACGAAACTATCGTCTCCTTTCTTTTCATCCCTAAAATATATGCTGCAAGAGATCCTGTCCAAATACCTGTTGCCGGTAGTGGTATTGAGACAAATATTATAAGACCTGGGATACCCCACCTCTCAATATACTTACTTGACCTTCTCCTAACATCTTCTAAGTACTTTAAGTAAAGTAATGCAAAATTACTTAATAAACTACCCCTCCTAGCTAACTTAAGCATTAATTTATCAATAAGCGGAAGTAGTGTAGGTAAAGTGAGTGACAATGTAATGACGCCTAGAGATGCAATAAGGAATGAAGTACCTAAATTTAAACCTATAAACCTACCTACAATTAGAGCATAACGACCTTCAAGTCCTGGAGTTAATGATAAGGCATATATCCATAAGACTTTGAGTATTAAATCCTTCATCTCCGCACCCTTTACATGTAATTTAAATTAATACTAAAAATTAAACGTGGTTACCTACTAATATTGAATCTTCACTTTTAAACAGCAAGTCTAAAATTATGTATACGGTGTGTTTAAGTTCATGCTGAATAGACTGCTAGTACTTATGTTACTATCTGTGATAGTGTTGACCTCAAGTATTCGTAAGATAGCTAATTACAGACATTATGTAGCATTAGGTGTAGCTATCGTTTCAATATCCCTAGGGTTATTACCTCTAAATAAAGTTCTTAACTATGTTGATGTAGATGTAATAGGTTTAATTATAGGAATGTCGATAATGACTGTATTTATAGAACTTTCAGGTCTAGCCGAATTTTTAGCCTTAACCATTAGTAAGTATGTTCGTAAACCATCGTTAATAATCTTATCGCTAAGTTTAACTGCTGGAATTATAAGTATAGCATTAGAAAACGTTAGCGTTGTCTTAATTATGGCCCCAATAGCGTTTGCTTTGGCATCTAAACTTAAGATTGATCCTAAAGTGATGATCATAGGTATAGCCTTGGCCTCAAATCTTTCTGGCTCTGCAACAATGATTGGCGATCCTCAAGCAATAATAACTGCAGGATACTTTAGGTTAGCATTCGGTGATTTCATAGTGTATGGAGGTAAGCCATCGATGTTTTTCTTCACATTAGCTGCCCTAATTTTAGCCTGCTTAAGTCTAGCCTTTATGGCTCGTACAAAGTACCTTAAAAGTAATCATAGTGAGAATATACGAACAGATACCATGAGCGAAGTTAAGAGGGAAGTTGATAAGACATATATACTCGAGACAGTGTTATTTCTCTCAGTAAAGATAATCTTATTAACGTTTAGGAATGAGTTAGGTATACCCTTATCATTTGCTGCATTTATAGCTATTACTGGGTTATCCATTACTAGGTTAACACTCCATAGAGATGTGAAAAGCGTTATCAACGCATTAAAAGGTGGGTTTGAGTGGAGAGTTGCGATGTTCCTAATAGGTGTCTTCACTATTGCCGGCTCCTTCAGTGAACAAGGCCTAGCTAATGATTTGGCTAAACTGATACATTTCATTGGTGGTAACAACTTATTTTTAATAACTTCAACCTTGGTATGGATTTCAGTACTGGCTTCAGCATTCATAGATAATGTACCATACATCGCAACAATGCTTCCAGTCATTGAAGGTCTTCAGAGGATACTAAATGTAGATCCCATAGTTCTTGCTTGGGCCTTACTACTAGGTGCTACTTTAGGTGGTAACTTAACCTTCATAGGTGCATCAGCAAATGTTGTTGCTGTAAGGCTTCTTGAGAAGAAGGGGTTTCAGACTAGCTTCATTGAGTTCACGAAATTAAGTATACCGTTCAATACAGTAAGCGTATTAAGTGGCTGGCTTCTTTATGAATTAACATGGATACTTACTTAGACCTTAATTATGTTATAACCACTAGCCTTTCTTAACCTGTTCATAATAGCTAGACCAAGACCTTTCTCCTCGAATCCTTCACATATAGCCATATCTACATTCATTTCATCTATAATTCTTAAAATTTTGAATAAGTTTTTAGCTACTTCAAAAATATTCCTCCTAGACCCTAGTGTTATTACCTTAAATCCTTTAGACATATAATACCCACTTGTCTCTTTTGATGCAAGGATCACTACTCTTAAACCTTTCTTAATATAATCTTGGGTTATGTTCATAACCTTACGTGCATATTCTTCATAATTACTGTAGTTACTAGACTCAATGAGTATTAATGCTTTCTCTGGGGCGTAATGTTTATATTTAAGACCTGGAGCTAATGCTTTCTCTGCCTCTATTAATCCTCTAGCAAATGCTGGTATTTTAATCTCTATATTAAGAACTTTCTCTATTTCCTCTACAGGTATAGCACCAGGTCTTAATAGTACTGGAGGTCTATGCGTAAGGTCTATTATTGTTGATTCAACACCGAATAATGTTTCACCAGCATCTATTATGATGTCAACCCTGCCGTACATATCTCTAATTACGTGCTCTGATGTTGTGGGGGAAGGCTTACCTGACAAATTCGCGCTTGGTGCCGCTATAGGTACCCCACTTAACTCTATGAGTTTTAAAGCTACAGGATGTGCAGGCATGCGTACGGCAATAGTTGGAAGACCTGCAGTTACCTCCTTAGGTACCCTCTTGGACTTAGGTAATACCACAGTTATGGGGCCAGGCCAGAATTTCTTAGCAATAATAAACATCTCTTCAGGTTGCTCACTAGTTAGATTAACTAATTGATTGATACTGTTTATATGCACTATGAGCGGGTTGTCAATAGGTCTTTCCTTCGCTTTAAATATCTTAATTACTGCTTTAGCGTCATAAGCATTAGCACCTAAACCATAGACTGTTTCCGTAGGGAACACTACTAAACCTCCACTTCTAATAACCTCTGCTACACTACGTAGTAATCCGACATCAGGATTTACAGGATCAACCTTGATTACCCTAGTTCTAATGGTCCTCATATCTTCCTTAAATTACTGTGTCTTCACAAGTTAATAACAATATGTACAGTCACTAACGTGACACTAATAAGTAGTGAGTTATAAACTTAATTGAAGAATTAAACTTAATGATGAGCTAAACGGCGTCCTGATTGTTGATGAAGGGTAGGGGTTCTGATAAGTTTAATAGCAAGGTCTATAATCATGACTTGGTGAGAATCTTGGGCTTAGAGATCTTGAAGAGGATACCTGGTTATGAGCCGGGGAAACCCCCTAAACCAATTCTTGATAGATCCTTCCTAGATGAGTTAAAAGCTACGTGGGGTGAGGAATGGGGTGCACAATCAGCTGTTGGTAGGCTCAGGAAAGTTCTTGTACATAGGCCTGGTGATGAGAATAAATCACCCTTAATTGCCGCAGATCCTGCTTTCTTTAACTTACCTGAAGGATTGCCTAATCTAGAGGAGATGCAACGTGAGCATGATAACTTAGTAGAGGTCTTAAGAAGTGAAGGGGTTGATGTTATTTACTTAAATCCTAAGGAGCCATTAGTAGGTACTTATGGCATACCTTTAAGATCTGCATGCTTTATGCATGAAGCAGTTGTAGTTAAAGGCGGGGCTATAATTGAGAGGCCCGCCATGGCGTATAAGAAGGGGTTAGAGGTGTTCATAGCTAAGAAACTCATAGAGCTAGGTTGCCCGATACTTTATACTGTTCACGGTAATGGTGTTTTTGAAGCAAGTAATCTGTGGTTCATAGATGAAAGGACCGCAATAATAGCTACAGGACTTAGAACTAATATTGAGGGAGTTAAGCAGGTAGCTTACATCTTAAGGAGTGTGGGAGTTGAGGAAATACATATAGCCCATCTACCCGGATATCTTGAGACTAGACCAACGCAAGTTGGTGGCATATCGGGGATATTTCATTTAGATATGACATTCGGCATGGTTGATGAATCGTTAGCCGTAATATATCCAGCAGGAGTTGATTACGATACAATACTATTCCTAAAAAGTAAAGATATAAACTTAATAGAAATACCTGAGGAAGAGTTAAGAAAATGTGCAGCTAATGTCTTACCATTAGCACCAGGCAAGGTAATTATACCTGCGGGTAATAATGAGACTATAAGGAAGTTACGTCAGGAAGGCATAGATGTTATCGATGTAGAGTTATCTGAATTCTGTAAAGCTGGTGGTGGACCTAGATGCTTGACTTTAGAGCTAATAAGGGATTAATTCAGAGGTCTATTAATTAAATAGCTAAGTTTAACTACGTTAATACTTATCCTTAGGTAGAAGTAGAATGCATAATATTAAGATAGGCATAGATATTGGTGGTACCTTTACCGACATAGTGGTATTAAGAGATGATGGAAGCTTTAAGACCTTTAAGGTTTTAACCAATCCTAAAGAACCGTGGATTAGCTTTATCAGAGGTATAGAGGTTTCAGGCACACAACTCAGTAATGTTCATATAATAGTTCATGCAACAACATTAGGTTCAAACCTACTTCTTGGTCAAGTTGGACTCGAAATACCTAACGTAACATTACTGACTAATGAAGGATTTGTAGATATTTTAGAGATAGGTCGACAGAATAGACCTGAACTCTACAATCTATTCTTTAAGAAGCCAAAACCATTGATACCACGATCACGTAGATTCGGTATTAAGGGTAGGATAAGTGCTGATGGAACTGAATTGGAACCATTAGATACTGAAAGCGTTAAGAAATTAGCAAGTGAGTGGTGCGATAAGACTGATGTTTTTGTAGTTGTCTTCCTTCATAGCTACAGAAATCCTAAACACGAGATTAAGGCTAAGGAGGTGATTAAGGAGGTATGTCCTAGCGCTGAGATCGTCCTAAGTTCGGAAGTAGATCCTCAACCCAAGGAATATGAACGCATGAGCACTGCCGTTGTTAATGCAATACTTAAACCTATACTCTCTAAGTACCTAACCATACTTAAGAATGAGCTATTAAAGAGAGGTTTTAAAGGTAAGTTATTAATTATGCAAAGTAATGGTGGCATAGTAAGTAGTGATAAAGCTATTGAAGTTCCTGCAGCCTTTATTGAGAGTGGGCCAGCAGCAGGTGTCATAGCTACAGCCTATACTTCGAAGGCTTTAAACATAAGTTATGCATTGAGCTTTGATATGGGAGGTACGACAGCCAAGGTTGCCGCCATTCTTGATGGTGAACCGTTAATCATACCTGAATTTGAGGTTGGGAGTCAAACGCATATGGGTAGATTGATACGTGGTTCGGGCTACGTAGTTAGGTATCCCTTCATTGACTTGGTTGAGGTGAGCGCTGGTGGAGGTACTATAGCATGGGTTGATGCTGGTGGTGCGCTTAGAGTGGGACCTATGAGTGCGGGTGCGGATCCTGGACCTGCATGCTACGGTAGGGGAGGTACTCAAGCTACGATAACTGATGCTAACTTCGTACTTAATAGATTACCCAACACCCTTGCTGGCGGCAAGATAATCTTGAAGAGAGATTTAGCGACTAGAGCATTAAGGAAGTTAGGGGAAAGTTTAGGTTTAGACTTGTATGAAACCGCCTATGCTATAATAAGGATAGCTAATACATTAATGTCTAAAGCTATTAGATTGGTCACCATAGAGCGCGGTCTTGACCCACGAAAGTTTACTCTATTTGCGTTTGGTGGTGCAGGTCCCTTACATGCTGCTGAAATAGCTATGGAACTAGGTATATCGAAGGTTATCATACCGCCATATCCGGGCGTTTTCTCAGCTCTTGGATTATTACTTGCAGATTATAGGCATGAGGCTCTAATTAGCATACTAAAGCCTGTTGATGAGTTAAGAGAAGAATCAATTGAAGTACTTGCCAGTAAGCTGGAGGATAAGTTAACATCAATGCTAATAAGTGAAGGCATACCCAAGAACCGGATAAGAATAATGAGATTTTTAGATATGAGGTACAGAGGTCAGGAGTATACCATAACAATACCTTATAGGGACTCACTTCATAATGCTATCAATGAATTCCTTAGAAACCATCTATTAAGGTATGGATTTACAATACCTGGTGAGGTAATTGAAGTCACGACCTTGAGGGTCACAGCAATAGGTTTAGTTGATAAGCCTAATATATTACGTGAAACTATTTGTAAAAGTTACGAACCTAAACCTATAGGTCATAGAGAAGTGTACTTCGGTGAGTGGGTAAAGACTTCAATATACCATAGAGAATCACTTAAGGCTGGAGCGCGGATCGAGGGACCAGCGATTATAGAGTCTAATGATAGTACTATATTAATTCCACCAGGACTTAAAGCTTACGTAGATTGCCATAACTTCATTGTTATTGAGGTGAAGAGAAGTGGATCCCATTACCATTGAAGTAATCAAATATGCTACAATATTTATTGCTGAGGAGATGGGTATAATACTTAGAAACACAGCCTTTAGCCCCAATATAAAGGATAGACATGACCATTCATGTGCTATAGCAACAGCTAGCGGTGAAATAGTAGCTCAAGCAGAGCACATACCTATGCACTTAGGCAGCCTCTTTGTTGGTATAAAGAACGTACTTGAATACTTGAGTAAGGAGGGTATTAATTTAGATCAAGGAGACATAATCATAACTAATGATCCATACATAGCTGGGACTCATTTAAATGATGTAATGCTTTTGAAGCCTATATACGTTGAGGGTAAAATTCTGGGTTACTTAGTTAATAAGGCACATCATGTAGATGTCGGTGGTTCAAGTCCCGGTAGCATATCTGTTGACGCTAAATCACTTATTGAGGAAGGTTTAATCATACCTCCTATTAAGATAGTTGAGCGTAATAGACTTAGGGAGGACATTATCAAGGTATTACAGAGCAATGTTAGAGTTCCTAAGTACTTTAAAGGTGATTTGATGGCTCAAATAGCATCCTTAAATGTGGGTGAGAAAAGAATTTTAGAATTAATTAATCGTTATGGATATGACGTGATTTCAGAGTCATGGAATGAAATATTAGCGTATACTGAAAAGTTTACTAGGAGTAAAATTAATGAACTAGTAAAGACCTACGACTTAGTAGGTACATATGAAGCCAGTGAATATATGGAGCTTTCTGATAATTCTTTAGTTAAAATAAAAGTTTCCGTATCCATCAATAGTGAAAGTATACATGTTGACTTCAGCGGTACCGATCCTCAAGTTAATGAACCAGTTAATGCTGTCTATGGGGTAACTGTTGCAGCGACAACATTTGCATTAAAAGCAGTCATAGATCCTCAAATGCCTATGAATTCTGGATTTTATAGAATAGTTAGAATTCAAGCGCCTAAAGGTTCTTTAGTTAATCCAGAACCCCCTGCACCTGTTGGTGGAGGTAATGTGGAGACATCACAAAGGATAGTTGATGTCATATTTAAGGCATTATCAAAGGCATTACCTGATCGTGTACCAGCAGCTAGTTGCGGCACCATGACTAATGTCATGATTGGCGGTAAGAATTGGGTCTTCTATGAAACTATAGCTTGTGGTAGTGGTGGCAGACCATCATCCGATGGAGTTGATGGCGTCCACACAAACATGACAAACACGTTAAATACGCCTATAGAGGTCATAGAGCAGAATTATCCTATATTGTTCATAAGGTATGAATTACGTAGAGATAGTGAAGGCCCAGGAAAGTATAGGGGAGGTCTAGGTATAACTAGAGCTTTTAAAGTATTAGAAGATAACGTCATATTAACAATATTTTCAGAACGTAGTCTTATAAGGCCTTGGGGTATAGCCGGCGGTAAAGAGGCATCACCTTCAGAACATTACGTAATTAGAAGTAATAGCAAGGTAGAGAGATTAGGTAGTAAGGATAAGACAATACTTAATAAAGGAGACATTGTAGTAATTAATACTCCAGGTGGTGGAGGTTACGGTGATCCTTGTACAAGGGATAGAGAACTAATTTTAAAGGATATAAGTGAGGGTAAGATATCAGTGAAAAAAGCTATGAAGTATTATTGTTTCGAGGAACATGGTTAGTCACCATAACCTCTTTCCATCTAGTTCAAGCAATTTCTTCCAGTTATTTTCTACAATTCTTTGTATTTCTGCTATCTCAGAATTGCTTAAGTGTCTAAACCTACCTTGAATCCTTAAGTAATCACTAATCGGTCTTAATTTTGCAGGTTTAAATGTTAATCTAAATAGGCCGTGATCTATTTCTATGAGCGGCCACATACCTGTTAATACAGCTAGTCTAGCAACTTCAACTGTTTTGCTCTCGGGGAATCTCCAACCCGTTGGACATGGTGACTGTATATGAATGTAAGCTAATCCTTCATTTCTCTCAACAATCTTCATAGCCTTTCTCATTTTGGCTTCTAAGTCACGTATAAACGCGGGAGATGCTGTAGCTATGTATGGTGTTTTGTGAGCTATCATTATAGATATCATATCTTTAGGTAATTCCCTTTTACCCCTCCACTTAGGTCCTACAGGTGTTGTTGTAGTCCATGCCATCATAGGTGTTGTACCACTTCTTTGTATTCCCGTATTCATGTATGCTTCATTATCATAGTTTATCCATATTATAGATTCACCACACTCAACTGCTGATGAAAGTGACTGAAGTCCTATATCGGCAGTACACCCATCACCAGCTATGACAGTTACATATACCTTCTTACCTTTATACCTATATGCCCTGTATAACCCCCTCGCATAACCTGCGGCTGCTGCATAATTTGCTAGTATGCATGGTATTCCAATCCAATTACTTGGAAAGTGCATAGCAATAGCGGCAGATACGCAGTTAGGTGGAAATACAGCAACAGCATTCTTACCCAGTATCCTTAGTATGTGTCTAATAGTTAATGAAGCACCACAGCCAGAGCATAGCTGTGATCCTGGGCAGTATGTAACATTCTTGAAGACTATTGATGGTTTCTTTATCTTCACATTACGTTCTATAAATATGGTTTCCTTCATGTTTTCTTTATTTAGTGTCCCTATTAGTTTAGCTATCATAAATTCAAAATCCTTTACTGAAACATCGTCACCTCCCATACCGGCTATGAAGTTAATTATGTTGGGTTTATTCTTTAAGGTGTAGACCGAAGATATCACATCAGCTCCTAAAGGCCCTAATGAAGTACCATGGATTACAGCTCTATCAACTATTCCTAAAGCCTTAACGTCATTTCTTAATATAGTATTTACTATCTCTTCTTGTGGGAATGGTCTAAAGAACCTCACTCTTAAAAGTCCTACCTTAATTCCTTTACTTCTCATCATATCGATACATCTTTTAGCAGCTGTCGACATAGACCCCATAGTTATGAGGAGTATATCTGCATTATCTACTCTGTACTTCTCTACAAGACCATACACATCTCTCTTAAACTTCTCACTATATTCTCTACTTACCTCACGTATTACATCCTTCGCTCTCTTCATGATATCCTCAAATATTCTTCTATACTTCGTATGTAGACTTGGAGGCAATACTGGGAAAATGTAACCATCAGACTCCGTGGGATCTACTGTATGCCTATAAATTCTTCTCGGCGGTAGGTAGTCATCAACTTCATGTTGATCGGGTATATCGACAGGTTCGGATGAGTGTGATAGATGAAATCCATCAAGACACAACATACCAGGTAATAGGACTCTCTCGTCTTCCAGGATCTTATATAGCTGAATTACACCATCAAGACATTCTTGACAACTTTCCGCATAGAATTGAATCCAACCTAAGTCCCTAGTTGTCATGGAATCTGAGTAATCTGAAGCTACACTCCAATACCAACCTAAGGTTCTATTAGCTATTGCCATAAGTAATGGAGCTCTATACGCAGGTGCTTGAGCAATAACCTCAAAACCGTAACCAAGTCCTTGGGAGCATGTAGCCGTAAATGCTCTAGCACCTGCGATACTTGCTGCTAAAGCAGCAGCTATAGCTGAGTGCTCACCTTCTGGGTGTATGTACTCAGCATTCAATTCTCCCTTAGCTATGAATTCAGCAATATATTCAACTATAGGTGTTTGAGGTGTAATGGGATAGGCAGAAACCACTTGAACTCTAGATAGTTTAACACCGTAAGCCACAGCCTTATTACCTGAGAGAAGATCTATCCTACCCATAAGTTACACCTCTCTAATCATACTTATAGCCTTCGTAGGGCATTCATTCGCGCAAATACCGCATCCCTTACAGAATCTGTAATCAATCACAGGACCTCTATCCCCCTTACTTATTACTCCCTCAGGACAGTACATAATACATAGCCAGCATTTCCTACATAGGTCATAGTTAATGACAGGCTTTAGGACTCTCCAATGAGATACAGGTTCAGAGCCTATTTCATTAGTAAGTATTAAGGGGATTTCAGGATATTCAGAATTTTCCTTCATGCTACATCACCTTAATACGTACTTCCTTATATCCTGCCTCTAAGCATTTTATGTAGCTATCCCAGACCCTTTCCGGGAATTTAGCCTTAATTGCTTTCTTAGCTGAATCTAACGTTATTAGTCCTGTAACTCGTGCGAATGCTCCTAACATAGCTATATTCGGTATTGCTACACCCATATATTTCATGGCTAAACCTGTTGCGTCAACTGATGCTACTATACTCAATTTAACCTTAAGATTTAACTCATTAATTAACTCATTAGGTTCCTTTACAGTATTCTGTATGTATATTCCGCCATCCTTAATACCGTCGGTTATTGAGGGCATTACCTTATGTAAGTGCGGATCTAATACCATTACGTACTTAGGACTATATATCATACTTCTAGTAATCTCATTTGGCTTACCTATCATTATAAATGATGTAACAGGTGCTCCACGTCTTGCTATCCCGAACCACGGGAATGCTCTAGCAAATTTTCCATCATATAAAGCTGCTAGGGCAATCAATTCAGAACATAAAACTACCCCTTGACCACCTCTACCATGTAATCTAATTTCTTCCAACTTATCTCCTCACAGGGAATACTAAATTAACCCTTATATTGTTCATATGTTATGAAAAGTATACAGAGTTAAAGCAGGTACGTGTATATGTAAACTATTCTGAAGTCGCTTAAGTAAGTGTCTTAAGTACGTACAATTTAAAATTCGCTGTGTAATGATGTAGAGGGTTTGAGTTGGGCATATCGGAGATTCTTGATCAAATACCTATTTCAGGAATAAGGAGGCTATTTGAACTTGCATCCAGAATGGCGGATGTAATTAATTTAGGTATAGGAGAGCCTGACTTTGATACACCTGAACATATTAAGGAAGCGGCCATTAATGCGTTAAAGGAGGGATATACGCACTATACTCCCAACGCGGGTTTATTAGAACTTAGGGAGGCATTAGTTGAGAAATTAAGGAAGGAAAATAATATTGATGTATCAGTTGATGAGGTTTTAGTTACTGTTGGTGGTGAGCAGGCACTTGTTAACGCTATATTCACAACGGTTAGAAGGGGTGATGAAGTCTTAATACTTTCGCCATCGTTTGTGTCATATAAACCGCTTGTAATGATGGCGGGAGGAATACCTATTGAGGTACCTGTTAAGGAAGAAAACGAATTTATACCTATAACTGATGACATAAAGAAGTACATTTCAAAAAGAACAAGAGTTCTAATAATTAATACACCTTGTAACCCTACGGGAGCAGTCTATCCTAGGAAAGTACTTGAGGAGATAGCTGACTTAGCTGTTGAGTATAACCTCATCATAATCTCTGATGAGGCTTATGAGAAAATAGTATTTGAGGGTGAACACGTCAGTATAGCATCACTTAACGGTATGAAGGATAGAGTTATAAGTGTATTCTCTTTTTCAAAGACATACGCCATGACTGGATGGAGGTTAGGGTATGTAGTTGCTCGTAAGGATTTAATCAATAAGATGGTTAAATTGAACATGTACCTGGTAACGTGTCCCGTAACATTTGTTCAGAGAGCTGGTATAGCTGCACTTAAGGGTCCTCAAGACTGTGTTAAGCGTATGGTTAATGAATATAGAAAAAGAATTGAGACAGTATATAAGAGACTTAAGGAGATACCTGGTGTAAGTGTTGTTAAACCTAAGGGTACATTCTATATATTTCCTAACATATCGAGTTACGGTAAATCGAGTGAGATATCTGAATACCTGCTATATGAGGCTAAAGTGGCTGTGATACCCGGTAATGCCTTTGGTAAGTATGGTGAAGGTTATGTTAGAATATCCTGTGCTACATCTTACGAAAAACTTATTGAAGCTATGGATAGGATAGAAAGAGGCCTTAAAAAACTTCGTTGAGTGTAGAGGGGGCCGTTAAATAATTTTAATGACATCCTCTACTTTCTTTGACCTAATTGCGTATTTCCTCTTTTCAGCAGGATATCCTAAGGCTATCAATCCCTGTAACTCGCATTTTTCGGGAGGTTCAAGAACACTATCGAATTCTTCTCTCATTAATAGAGGAACCCCTAGCCAGACTCCGCCTAAACCCATGGAGTGCGCTGCCAATAACATATTCTCAATGGCTGCAGCTAGACTTTGTATTGCAGAAATTCTTTCAAACTCGAAGAATTCATCCTTGTATAACCTCTTTCTAAGGTCTATGTACGCAGCTATATACACCGGTGCTAAGTACATGCCCTCAATAATACGTTTCATCCATTTCTCAACCTTATGTGGAGGCAGGGTATTTCTCAGTACTTCAAGAGCATACTTCTTATGTGCCCTAAACAATAGTTCATGGATTTTCTTACGCTTTTCTGCATCTTTAACAATTATGAAAAACCATTGTTCACCACCACCAGCTGTTGGAGCTCTAATACCTGCCTCAATTATTTTTAATATAACTTCATCAGGTAATGGGTCAGGTTTAAACCTACGAATGCTACACCTAGTTAATAAGACATCAAGAAAGCAATCACATCTCAAGTACATCACCCCATTCTTAACGATTTAAACATATAATTAAGGCTTAATATCGAACGAGATCTCAAGCAATTGCTTACTCTTCCTAAACCTTACCCTCTTTATATCTATCTCACCTACACAGCTTATCGTTTCGCAATGCTCTTTATTACACGCATTTATGTTCCATATACCGCCATCACTGTCATACACTATAACTATGCTTAGCTCCTTAACCTCTTTAGGTACTGGGAATAAGTCGTATATTATGTTTCCATAGGTCCTTTCAGCTTCATCCCTGGGCACTATCTTAACCTCGACTCTTAAATCCTCCTTGATCTTCTTATTGGCAAGCTCCTCAATAGCCTTAATTTCATCATTTGATGGTTTTCGATTGAACTTAACTGTTAACCTACCGTGCTTACCGCTAACGTATGTACTAGCAGTCCACATAGCAGCCTTGCCAAGTACCTTAACAATAGCACCTTTTAGCACGTGTAAAGCCGTATGTGCCCTGACATCATCGGGGTAAGTATTTTGTATATTAGTTAAGGACATAATTACGTCCTCATCTAAAATATTTTAGTTGTTTCAAATAAATCATTACTAGGTTACTCCTCGACATTATTGTGAACTTACGAATTATATAATTAGGCCTATACTAATCACTAAGGTTAAGGTTGGTAAGCCTATCATGACATACTTCTTAATAAATTTTGAGAGAGTAATTGAGTTAAGTACCTTGCTTAGGCGATTTAGTATAATAGTAAGGTACTCGTTAATATGGGTTGCCCATCAGACATATAGTCAAGCTTAGGTTTTCCGGAAACGCAAATTCATATCTTAACAGGATGGATTATCTAGAATTAGTTAGAATATCAAAGATGTAGCGGTTTTAAAACACCTTCACTTAGACATACGGCTTACTCAAACAAACTAAGACATTCAACTTTTATGATTTAGGATGATGAGCTCAAAGCAATACTCAATTCTCATTAATTTATAGAGGTTTTACCCCACTAAAGTGATTAAGGAATTACCCAAGAACTTAAGAATAAAGCATGTAAGTGGAGATTAAGGAGATAGTCAAAGGTACTCAGTAATGGTGGGTCCAGGATGTTCATCAGGGGATTAGACAGTAATTGTTGAGACAAGTAGGAGTATTATTGCAGCAACCATGTTTTGTTACATTAGAGAAAATTTTGAACTAATAGTTAAGGGTATCTCAGAAAGTTTCATCGTCCCAAGTATACGTGTAGATATAATTAAGCTTTATGAGGATGTGTCTAAAATTAAGGAGATAGCGAATGTAGCATTACTAAATACATGGTGATAGTCACTTTAACATTAAGTGAATTCCTTAAGCATTAGTTTGATTATGTAACTTAATCTCTACTTTATTTTGTGGATACCTAAAGTATATTATGGTGCTTAATTTGCGTAAATCAGAAGTGGGGAGTAAGTTTGGAGTCTATATTCCTAAAGAACTTGCCGATGATTTAGAAAGAATTATGAATACATTAGGTATTAGCAGTAAATCTGCATTGGTTAGGGAGGCATTAAGGCTATACATAATTGAACATAGGTGGAAGGTAGCTAAGGAGGCTGTAGGAATTATCGGTGTTATATATAATCATGAGATTAGCGGTGTTGATGAAGAGCTTACAAATATTCAACATGACTTCCTAGACATAATAGTCTCAACACTTCATGTACACTTAAGCAAAGAAAAATGCATGTTAGCAATAGCTGTTAGAGGTGATGCCGAGAAGATCAAATACCTAATAGGTAAGTTAAGTACGGTTAAAGGCGTCGAAATTACAAGACCGTTACTATTAGCTGTTGAATAACAAATACACCATTAAAAATTACGTTTTGATCCTTCTTTTATGTAAAACTCCTTTAGGGTCTTTAATTATTAACACCAGTTCCTACAGCATTAATGCTTCTAAGAGCATTACAAAACCTAGAACTAAAGCGTTAGAACTCATTTCAAGGAACTCACCGCCCTCTACCAAATAACTTGCTAGATGATCTATGAATACCATAATGGTAGCACCCCATAATATTAAGCTTAACAACTTAAGCATGTATACGTCACTCTCAGCCCTTGAATACCATAACGCTATAGTAATTACTGCTGCAAATGCTATCACTATCAGCCACATATAGTGCACCCTTAGAGTCTCTGGGGATGATCCATGGCGTGTTTCATAATGCCTATGATACTAGCTATAATCGTGACGGTAGTTAAGCATATAGCGAGAGGTTTAGCTAGTAAGTTAAAGTTAAATATATTGAATGCTATGCTTTGGAAAGGCGTGATATTACTGGTTATAGAGCATATATGGCATGGTGAATTAGTGCCATGGCCTCCGTTCCTGACAGCAATGAAGAGCCCTACTGAGATTCCCATAATGCTTCAAGAGATAAGCACGATAAGCACAGCAATGACGCTGGCAGTAGTGGGTACTTGGGCTTCAATAAATAGGAATATCTAGACTATTCACAAGTAGGATATAGACCTTGAAGATAAAGACTCGCAAAATCACTATAAGAACCTAAAGCGACGCTTTTATCTTCTTCGTAATTTGCCTAATACTATTATGTTTGACATGTCTTTAATGTAATAATTATATCTATTTACATAACCTTCTACGTAGGCCCTTCATGAGTGCTACAGATAGTGTAGCACCCATTACTAAGCCTAAAGCTAAGCTAACGGGTTCAAGGATAATCATTCTTGTGTACTCTATCGCAATTGTCGTAGTGGTGTTTAGAAGTGTTGTAGTAATTGTAAATAGTGTACTTGTTGTTTCACCCATGATTTTGGTCTTAGCCATTGTAGTAGTTACGACAATTAATGAGGGTACTACGGGTATTTCGGTATGGTTAAACTTAACTTCACAACCTATACCTCTTATTAATTCGCATCCCTCAAGATTAAAGTGTGATATCCGGCCTTTACCCTCAGCATACACTAATCTGTTATTCCATCCGACGTAGCCCAAGCTAGTTACTCTACCTAATTCCTCAATATCCTCGTTAGTTATGTTTATTACTCCTAGCGATCTCAGCCATACTAGTTCATATATGAGGGGTTCCTTAATAAGTTGGGGACTAACCTTAAGTATGTATAGGTGATCACCTAAGAGTAAACTATACTTAAATTCATCAATGCTTAATAGTACTTCTCACTCCGAGCAACTCCAGTACTTCCAGTACATCATTAAGTATTCCGAGCTTAGTTACGAGTTCCTTAATTTTAGCATCATCCTTGAAATTAATGCTAGCTTCATTGGTTGATAAAGCTATGTTTACCCAAAGTAAAGCACTTTCTACATTAGTATTATTTACATCCATATCTATAGTAATAAAGAATTTATAATTATTTTTCTTCTTAAGTAAATGTATCCCTATAGAGAGGGCTTTATCAGTAAACTCATAGTTTACCTCCCATACATAACCTCTTAACATGTTAATTACCTTAGCTACATCCTTAGTAGCTGTATTTATTTGTACTAAGACCTTACCTCTATAGTAAAGTATGTGTTGAGTATAGGGCTTAAGCTGCTCAACTTTAGGTTCAACCTTAATAGTTAAGTAGTACGTATCCCATGAGTTATTGTCGCTAGCTATTGGGACAGGCCGTAAAGTCACAACTATAATTATCCTATTATCAATGTGTGATCTGTATTTATAAGCTACATTAGCTCCAAAATTAGGCCTTATCTCAGCTATAAGTCCTTTAACAGCTAACTTCTCAAATATACTTAGATTGTAAGTAATGCCTAGTTTATTAAGTATAATTTCAATGGAGTGCTTATCAAGGAGATCAAAACAAACATTGATTACTATACAGTTAAACATGAGTATTACCATCAACATAGTCATAGAAATTAAGATTAACCTCATGTAATTACCTCAAGGAAAGTAGCACCATTAATACTTAAAAGCCCAAGTCTTCATATATCACTTTCTAACTACTCGAACACTCGTTACGTGAATAAAACAGTGAAAGTAATACAGTAGTTTAGTGTATTCATTTAGTGTATTCACTCCCTTCACTAGAAATAGATGGAAAATTTCCATACTTATGTAATTATCAGGATTAAGTTCAGTGATAGTTAATATTTTAGTCACTGTAATTTTCGCAAGCCGTGGTAACACCTACATCATATAACATTAACATTACGTACCATGCAACATCTTCTGTATCATTCAATTAGTAATGTCGAGAGAATCGTATTTTGTGGCGCCGGGGGCGGGATTTGAACCCGCGCGGGCGTACGCCCACCGGCTCTCCAGGCCGG
>CAZQFL010000009.1:0-69859 GCA_964592745.1 uncultured Desulfurococcaceae archaeon | reverse complement strand
TATGCCAGAAGCTGTAGATTCTCTTATTCATTGGTACAGGTTCTAACCTATAGCCATATTCCTCAGCCATTACTTCACACCGTATCACTAACTAAAACTGGGTTTTAAATATTTTAATAACCAGGTAATAGTGGGTTAAGTGGGTAGGGCAGGTGATACCGCACGAGCTAGTCAGTAAGTATGTCGTACCCTACTTAAGAGGTCTTGTCGCTTCACAACTTATTGAGGAGGGTATTAGTCAGGTAGCTATATCTAAACTACTAGGTATAACACAGCCAATGGTTAGGAAGTACTTAAGTAGCGGTAGGAAGTACTTCGTAACTAAACTTAAGGAGGTAGGTATACCTGAGGATGAAATTGAGGCTATAGCTAAGGTGTTAGCTAATACAGCATTAAGGAGTGGTAGGTATGACCTATATAGGGTCTTCTCACAAATAATTAACTCAATACTTAGTAGGTCATTACTATGTGACTTCCATAGAAGTATAGACCCTAGTATACCTAAAGACTGTAATCTATGCTCAATACTATTCCCGCATGTAACTGATCCATATATTGAGGATGTTAAGGCGGCATTCAAGCTCTTGCAGTCCATTAGTAGGGCTTATGCTCTAGTACCTGAGGTTGGTATGAACATAGTTAGAGCTTCACCAAATGCTTCAAAACCTGAGGACGTTGTGGGTTTTACTGGTAGAATCATTAAGGTCTCATCGAAGTTAGTAGCTGTTGGTGAGCCAACCTATGGTGGTAGTAAGCATACAGCTACGGTACTCTTAACAATTAGGGAGAAGTGGTCAAGTATTAATGCCGTAGTTGTTATTAGGTATGATGAAGGTTTCATAAGACGTTTTGAGGGTTTAGGGCTTAGACTAGTGTTTTCAGGACCACATAAGAGTAGTGAGGAATTCTTCAAGGATTTAAGACATAGTATTGAAGGTGCGAGTAAGGTACCTGACGTAGTGGTTGATCTAGGTGGTGTAGGTCTTGAGCCAGTAATTTACGTATTAGGTGAGTCAGCAGTAGAGGCTGTTAGGAAGGCTTTACTAGCGATTTCAGCATCTTAACCTTAGGTTTAAGTTAATGCATTAAGAGTATATAAATACCTATAAGTACCAACAATATACCCGCAATGACAGATAATTCCCTATCATGGCTCACGATAAACTCTTGAACCCTCTTAACTCTAGCAATACTTGATATTAATGCTGTAATTATGATCAATGGTGTTACGAAAATTAAGTTATAGAGCGCTAGGAGCGCTAATGAAGTAGTTAATGGGTATCTTGAGAGTAGGCCAGTAAATACAACGTAAGGTCCTGACGAGCATGGTAGTAGCGTGAACGTCACTATGAACCCTAGTACTGCAGACATAGCTATGGATGCTTTAGCCTTCCTAATGAGGTTAAGCATTGATGCCTTAGCAATAACTCTTGAAGTCCTCCTTAAACCACTAATAATGACCCAAAGACCGAAGCCTATAGCTATTAATGCTAATACCCATGTAGGTACATAGCCCATAATCCTTAACAATCCAATACCTAGTAAGTAGTAACCTATGAAGACCGCAGATATAAATGCTGCACTAGTACCCACGATCACGAACTTCCTACCAGACCTAACAGCAACTAAAGCTGATGCTGTTAGGAGTAATATGTATATGTATGTAGCGCATGGGTTAACAGCATCACTTAATGCAAGACTAACTAGTGTTGCAAGGAGTATTGGCGCTATAGTACTTTGTTTAGGTATTGCTGTAGTAGTGGTACTTGGTGCTAGATTCGGTAGTAATTCCTTAAGTAATTGCTTAGGACTAACATTAAGCTTAATACCCAACTCCTCACCCATGAACACCGGAACGTAATCATGAGGAGGACTAAACGCTAAGTTTAACCAGAATGACTTATCAGCGACGGCACCAATAACTACTGCCTTAACGTAGCCATCCGAGATAACTAACGTGGTAGGTATGTAGGGTGGTAATCCATACTTCTTAAGTAGTATTAACGATGCCTTAGTGCATGTCTCATTACCATAGATGGGGCAGAAGACATAGTTCAGACCGTGCGAGTCAAGAAACTCCTTAAGATGAGTGCAAGCAGGACATGAAGGATCACCAAGAATGTACAATACGTAACTACTAGCAAAACATAACGTAGAGCCTAAAACAAGCATCACCAGAGATGTAAGCGCTAACACATACAGCCATCTAGGAGGCACAAACACATCCCAAACTAACACTAATTAAGAGACTAAATACTTATGCACACTACCGCAACAACTAATTACCCAAGCCCCGCTTTTCAATCTTTTCTTCACCTCTTCTTTCCCAAACCCACTTAATCTTAGGAATATACTCCCTAAACTTAGCATAGGGCAAAGAGAATGTTTTAGCAATAACACCCATGAAGGCAGTAATGAACTTAAAGTTAAGTTCCTGAAATAGCGTTCTGAAGAAATCGATGACATCTCTAGCGATACTAGATGAAACATAAACTTGGAGTATAAACTCAGCAGTACGTAAGTTAATGGTTGCACCAATAATTAATGGGTGCTTAACAAACTCCATACATGCAGCATAAACAGCTTCAAGATTAGATCCTTGACCAACAATAAGTACAAAAGTTTTAAGCTCTTTGGTAACGGGAGTACGTCTTATTCTAATACCGCGAATAATCGGAATTATGTGATTGTAGATGTGTTTTCTAATTCTATGAAGATTCATACCTAATGTTTTACTTAGGTCCTCAAGACTAAGTAAGGGATTCTTCTCTAATTCCTTAATAATAGCTAAATCAGCCCAATCATACTTATTATTCATCTCCTTTAACTTATGGACATACAAGTGAAGATCCTCACTTATATGTAATTCACTTAGTCTTTTAGCTAATAGGAAAAAATTACTCCATGATGTCGCAACTTCAACCTTAGTCAAGGAATCCTCGCCATAAACTCTAAAATCAGTCATATTTCTTAGAAATTCATCATATTCTATTTTGAAGGCACCCTTAGGAGCAGGTATACTATCTTTATCAATATTACTAGGTACATGATATACTACGCCAATACCCGTAGGTATCAAAAGTATTATTGATCTTACAAATGGATAATACTTGCTATCCTTTATTTTTTCAATGAATTCTTTAACCTGATCTTCATTCTGGATAAAAACCGCTACTCTCTTTAGTCGAAAAGCTCTCAATGGATACTCGACACTCAAATTTAAGTCCTTAACTTTATCTAGAGTGCGTAACTTTTTAAGTGCGAATCTAACAGTAACGTGTAGTGAATCAGCAATGTGCTTAGCAATAGCATACCTACCAACAACTCTAGCATTATATAAGGCCCTAATAAGTTCTGTATCAATTCTCATATAACCTTATCACTCTCCAAATAACTATATTTCTTTAAGGTTCATAAATTCGTGCCCGATTGTTCGCTAATTTACAATATTTACTCTCTATATTCTGTACCGGTGTCGTTATGAGGTTAAGCCCTGTTACAACATATAGATTAATTAAGACCCTAAGGACAGTTAAGTCATTAATGCCTCTCACTTTAGCGGTGATAACAGCATTGGCTTTGATTGGCATTATTCAACCCCTTGGTGATGAGATAGAAGGTGATGATTTCGCTCTTTAGGTTTCTTGACTATATAGTTTAAGTGTGTTTTTTATTATTGTTTTCATTGTTTGTGTTAGGTCTACTTCACTTACTTCTACATTGTTTATTTCTCTATTTCTTATTATCATTAGTGTTGTTATTGCTAGTGTGTTGTATGTTTTATCGTTTTTGATTAGTTCGTCTATGTTTTTGAAGTTACTTGCTTCAC
The DNA here is from genome assembly GCA_964592745.1 of uncultured Desulfurococcaceae archaeon. Lineage (GTDB taxonomy): Archaea > Thermoproteota > Thermoprotei_A > Sulfolobales > NBVN01 > CAZAMI01. The sequence goes on along the minus strand of CAZQFL010000009.1, from coordinate 66,030 downwards.
TTACTATGTTGTCTATTGCTGCCACTACTTCGTCTGCTATGATGCTTATTGTTTCATCGCTTATGCTTGGATACATGTCCTTTAACCTATATATTAGTTCGTCAATTACGAAGTTTCTAATTTCGTCTCTTGTTTGTGTGTTGATTAACCTCATATATTCCAGAGTTGTTTGTGACTTATCCGCGCATTTACTGCTTTCTTCGTCGTTATCTGTGAGTAATAAATATGTATAGTTATCGCTATTCAAAACTACCCACACCTAATTATATAGTGACTGCCTTCGTTATGGTAAAAAGCGAAGAATGTTTCCCGACCTCCATGTTCAGCAAATTTTATAAGCTATCATTTATTTCAACCTTAATGTCGTATTCAGTCCTGCCTCTGCTACATTACTTAACCTTCACCTTACAAGGTACTTCTTTTAGTTTTCATACAATCTTAATTAACACTTACTTAGGCCCATAATCTAAGTTAATCACTACGTATCCTTAGTACGGTATCCCTCAAATATGTTACCCTATAGCTATGTGATTGGGAGGTAAGACGACTTAGCTTGCAGGGTATGAGGTAATTTAATTTATTACTATTAATATGTAGTTCTGTGGATGAGGAATTTAGGATTGATTCCCTCTTAAGTTGTTTTCAGCTTGGATCTTCTTCTTGATTTCCTCTACTAGCTTTCTCACTCTTTCTAATGCTTCCTCTACGTCTTCTTGAGTACACCAAGCCTCATAGAAGCATGTATGCATGCTATGTCCAGCATACCATGAATCACTAACTCATTTTCCTAACTTCCTAACCCTCCTATTAATGAATGCTCTAACCTCTCCAACTCAATCAACATTCTTAAACCTATCCATTAACTTCTTAAGTCTTTTAGGAATTCTAACACTAAAGACTACGCTCATAGTATACACCATCGTAGTCAAGTAGAAGTATACTATGTGGAAATTTAGAATTTTACTTCAACATGGATTGTTTCAGAAATTCATGAGCATTTGAGTAAATATTGCTTTAGGTAAGTCTTAAATCTTACGGTACCACTGTAATGCTATGGAGAGGATTATAGTGGAGGTTATTGTTACTAGTAAATTCCGGGTTACCATCCCTAAGGAGGCTAAAGAAGCTCTGGGAATAAAGGGTAGGTGATAGATTACTTGTTAAGGTAGTTGAAGGTAGGATAGTCTTAGAACCTATTAGAAGTTCTGATGCTTTGAAAAGGCTATCAACAATTGTTGATAGGATTCTCGGAGGTCCTAAGAGAGTTAATGCGGTTAAGCTAGTTGAGGAATCTCTTGAAAGAGGAATGGATACACTTTGATACCAATAAACCTATGGAGACATTATAGTGTATTGGACATGTACGTACAGAGAAATTCGTAACTATAAACTTACTTGAACATATTATTAAGTTAGAATGAGAAGTCTTATTAATGTTGAGGTCTCTCCTTACTGCTATTACGTACTGTAATGGGCGTTCCTACTTTCCCAACCTTGACCTCCTCTATGATTCTCTTGGCCCATGTAGCTCTAAGCACCCATGCTAATGCTAGGAGTCCTGCTCCAACATTACTTAATGTCATGGCTATCCATACACCCATGGTTCCCATACCTAACGTTAAACCTAGAAGAATGCTGAGCCCTATTCTTAGAGCCCATAACCTAAGTATTGATACTATAGCGAAGAACCTTGTATGACCGGAGCCAGCAGCAACACCACCACTTACTGAGAATAACCCGAAAAATGGTATTGATAACGTGAATATACCTAGTAATTTACTACCCTCGATAACTACGTTAGGTTCATTAATGAATACGGCTACTGCCCAGTCCCTAATTAGGTATATAGCTAATGAACCTGTAGCTAATATAGCTGTTACAAGCACTAATGACTTCTTAACTATGTCTTTAGCTCTCTCATAGAGCTCAGCACCTACATTCTGTCCAACCATTATTGATGTCGCTCTATTAATACCCCACGTAAACGCTGTAATAACATCTATAATCCTGATAGCTACACCGTAAGCTGCAATAGCTACTGAACCAAACCTTGACACTATACCCATCATTACTGTAAACCCCAACGCATTAGATGATTGCTGAATAGCTAGTGGTGTCCCTACAGATACTACCTTACGTACCCACCAACCATCAATACCTAGGTCATGAATACCTATCCTAATGCCTTTATAGCCATGGAATAACATGTAGGAACCAACCACCGATATTAACGTCCTGGATAGTATCGTAGCTAGTGCAGCACCAATAACTCCCATCCTAGGTATCCCAAACCACCCGAATATGAGTATTGGGTCTAGAATCATGTTAAGTATGGATGAAATGATGCTTATTAATGTCGGTGTTCTAGTATCTCCTAAGCTGTTAGCTATAGTTATGAATGCGAAACCTATGAATGCGAAAGGTATACCGATAAAGATAACTCTTATGTAGCTAACAGCTAGAGGATAGACATCAGGGGGTACACCCATTAGGTGAAGTACGTATGGTGCTGATACATATCCTAGAGCACTTATCATTACAGCCATTAAGCCCATAAGTGTCATTAAATTACCTGCAGACCTACTAGCCATCCTTAAGTCACCAGCACCAACATACTGAGATATTAACGATATACCAGCCATAGCGAAACCCATACCTAACGAATAGAAGAACATGATTAAGGGCCAACTAACAGTTGGAGCACCAAATGCCTGCCTACCAAGCTTACCGAGCCAGAAAGCATCAACTAAGTTATAAGAAATATTGACTAAGTTAGCAAGTATTATAGGCCAAGCTAACCAAAAGATAGTTTTAACTACTGAGCCGGTCAGTATCCTCTCCCTTAACTCCATAACCCCTCTACTTCTATACCTCATCCCATACTCCTCTAAAGGCTATTTCTCAGGAAGATACCTAAGAAATATTATTAAACTTTACCCAAGTAATACTTCACACCTAAAATAGTTTCAAAGACTCATTTCTTACTACTAAGACGTCCAGTTAGAAATACTCCAGGTACCTTAATGCGAGTGCATATAATAACTAACTTCACCATTGAAAGTAGTAGGGTCTGTACCAGCATTAGATATTTAGATATTTATTATATGGTAGTAATGTTAACTTGATTAATGATGTTTTAATAGTTTAACTACGGCTTCATTACACATTACTTAGAAATATCTAACAATGCGGTATCACCATATCTCGATGAAAGATACTAGATTGAGAGTAGCGTCACATTTTATGTAGGTACTTAAGTTTAGTCATTAGTGTTATTGAATGATTCAATGATTAGCTTTATAAATAATTAGCCTGAATTCTTAATTCTACCTGAAACGTAATTAGCTGCGGCTGAGAATTGTGAGTCTGACTGTTGAGATACGTGTTGGTAGGAGGAGGACTATTGTCATACCGAAAGCTGTTGCTGAAGCTTTGGGTATCGATGAGGGTTCCAAGCTAAAGCTTACCGTTGAGAATGGTAAGATAATTTTAGAGCCCATACCTGACGCTATTCAATTATCACTACGTGGTGATAAGTTAGGTAAGGTGAGCCTTAAGGATTTGGAGGCAGAGAGTATTGAGATTCAGAAGAAGTACATTAGTTAAACCTAAAATATTAGTAGATACCACCTTCATACTACCCGCTTTAGGGATTGAGGTTGAAGAAGAAGCTATGAGCATAATCCCGCTCTTCCGTAAGTTCAATGTTTACTACCTTGAAGTAAGCATCTTAGAAGCTATGTGGAAGATCATAAAGTTAGTACCTACTGGTAAACTTAACCATGTAAGAATGGGATTACATGCAATAAGAAGTACTTACTACTTACTTAAGCCAAGCCATAACAATATATCGTGAGGGTCATCGAGATTATATAGATGCATTACACTACACCTCAGCAAAGACTGAGGGTATGCCTTTATTAACTATAGATTACGAATTCATAGACTTCCTGAAGAGTCATGGATATCAAGTTAACGGAATCGTGGTCACACCAAAGGACTTAAGTAAATTAGTAAGTAAGACTTAAGCTTTTAATTAATTCCCCACAAAACATTAGAGTTATTCTAACCATGGATTACTAATACTCTAGTTATTCTGATTTGATTTAACTTTAAAAATATATTAATTATTGCTTATGGAGAGATTGGCATTATATTATTAATTTCATAACTTGAGTGGTAAGTATTCCTAATTAAGTGAAACCTTTATAATATTATGTGATGTCATTAGTCTAGGTGTTAACTTGAGGTATGAAATCCTCTATAGACCTTCATACTCAGTACTTAAGGTGGAGTTAGATCCTGGTGAGTCTATTGAGGCTGAGGCGGGAGCTTTAATGATGATTGAAGGCGATGTTGAAGTGAAAACAAGGGGTAAAGGGCTCCTTAGGGCGTTAACTACTAGTGAATCCTTATTCGTTAATATTTACAGAGCTAAAGACTTACCTGCATCACTATGGTTGGCGCCACCAATTCCTGGTGATATCATGTATATAGAGCTTGATGGTAGTAAGGGCGTCATAGTAAATGATAAGTGCTATCTAGCAAGTCATGGTGATGTAAAGCATAGGATAGTTTGGAGGGGCCTTAGAGGGGTCTTTGGTGGTGGAGGCTTAATGTGGCTTCACTTCTCAGGTGTTGGTGGTGTATGGGTTAATGCTTATGGAAGCATAATAGAGCGTGAAGTAGGACCTGATGAGAAATTAATTATAGATAACGTACACTTAGTAGCTATGGATGATACCCTAGAGTATGATATTAGAAGATTCGGTAGTTTAAAGACACTTCTATTCGGTGGTGAAGGCTTCGTCTTTACATTAAGAGGTACTGGTAGAATATACCTACAGTCAAGAAACCCAACTATATGGTATGCTAGGTCTAGAAGCTAAGGATTTATTTTTGAAGTGATCTCTTCACTAGGGTAACACGCCTCTCTTCTCTACATGGAAATAATCAATGAGTTAGCAGTATCTTTAATGCTTCTAATGCCAAGATTGTTCAAAGTGAGCAGTTATAAATAGGTAATACTCATAGAGGAGTACCTTAAAGCTACGTAGCGTATTCTAAACATTTATTTGATACGATATAATGTAAGCTCATTGTATGCGATTGTGCCGTATTTAGTATATGTTTTATATTCTTTAGGAGCAGTTTAATATAGTGTTTTATTACCTATTTTAACTAGGTGTTGTTGTTGAGTATTGAGGAGGTGTTAAGGACTGTTAGAGAGAGGGATGTTAGGTGGATTGAGCTTCAGTTTACTGACTTAGAGGGTAGGTTAAGATCTGTCATACTACCTGCTAAGAGGTTAAGTACTGAGTCCTTTAGTAGGGGCTTTGGTAAGCTTGATGGTAGTAGTGTTAAGGGGTTTAAGAGTATTGAGGAGAGTGATTTAGTACTAGTACCAATACCTGAGACCTTCGCTATCCTACCATGGAGCTATGATGGTGGTACAACTGCTAGGTTCATATCTAAAATCTATGATACTTATGGTGGCGGTAGATTCATTAAGGACCCAAGATATATTGCTGAGAGAGCACTCAGTCTAGCTAAAAACGAGGGTTACATACCTTACTTTGGGCCTGAAGTTGAGTTCTTCATATTTGATCACGTTAGTGTTGATATGAGTAGGCCCTACTTCAGCTCTAGTTATAAGATTATATCGTGTGAAGCCCCATGGAATGGTAAGGCGCCTGTGTTAAGATTTAAGGAAGGTTACTACCCTGCATCACCGCATGATAGAGTACTTAAGATTAGGCAGGAAGCCGCTAGAATCCTTGAGGATTACTTCAACATACCTATTGACTCACATCATCATGAAGTAGCTACTGCAGGTCAATCAGAGATTAACATAATGTTTAATGACATAGTAAGAGCAGCTGATGCAGTCATGACGTTAAAGTACGTAGTTAAGAGTGTAGCCGCTAAGTATGGTATGATAGCTACCTTCATGCCTAAACCATTATACGGAGATAATGGTAGTGGCTTACATACTAATATAAGTCTCTTTAGTACGAGTAAGGGTGAGAATTTATTTTACGATCCGAATGATGAGTATGCTGAGTTAAGTCAGTTAGGTAGGTACTTTATTGGCGGGCTACTAGATCATGCTAGAGCTTTAGCAGCGATAGTAGCACCAACAGTTAATAGTTATAAGAGGTTAGTACCAGGTTATGAAGCACCAGTGTATATAGTTTGGAGTAGAGCTAATAGGAGCGCATGCGTTAGGGTTCCAGTATATCATAGAGGTGATAAGAATAAGAGGGTAGAGTTTAGATCTCCAGATCCCTCAAGTAATCCGTACCTAGCATTCTCGGCAATACTAGCCGCAGGTTTAGACGGCATTAGGAGGAGGATAGATCCTGGAGACCCCATAGATGAGGATGTATATAAGATGAGTCCAGAGAGGAGAACAGCATTAGGTATTAAGGAGTTACCAGGAAGTCTTAAGGAAGCTATAGAGGAGCTAGAATCAGATAATGAATTCTTAAGGCCGATATTCCCTAAGGAACTCATAGAGACATACATAGACATGAAGAGGAAAGAATGGATGGAATTAAACATGTATGTAACACCTGCTGAAATCTACAAATATATTGATATCTAACAGCTAATGAAGAGAATTGCAATTAACACTCTAGTCAATTATAAACATAAACTCATGAGATTATCAACTTAATAGAAGGCTACTTCTCTTACGAGTTAATTTCGCTTCTAATAGAATGTGTCTAGCTATATCACTATTGCCTTTACTGCTACAATCTACTTATACTTCCCGTATAGGAAACGATATGAACTGATCCTTATTAAACCTCATTAACAATATATCATGGGTATAGTATTGACTACAGTACTTAGCATTAGGTTACCTCGCACTACAGTAGAGAGACTTAGAAAAGAAGCTGAGAGAGCTGGCTTAAGTATTGAAGGATACATTCTCGAACTTATTACCCAAGATCTTGACCCTCATGAAAGAGCAAAAGAGTATATCGAGGTTGCTAAGGATCTCTTAAAACAAGCTTATGGGGAATTAGAAAAGGGTAATGTACGTCAAGCAACTGAGAAGGTATGGGGTGCTGCTGCCTTAGCAGTTAAGGCATATGCTGATTGGAAGGAAGGTAAGAGACTCATTAGTCATGGTGAGTTATGGAGCTACAAAAGGAAAATGGAGAAAGAACTAGGAGGGTGGGTTCATGATGCTTGGGCTAATGCTACTGAGATGCATGTATGTTTTTATGAGGGCTGGTGTAGTAAGGAGGATGTAGAGAAAGCATTAAAGAGGGTAGAGAGGCTAGTAAGTGAGGTATATAAGAGAATCCAGGTTTAATAGTTGTTATGCAATGACATTATTACATTAGTACGGATATGTTGTATGTATTCAGAACATTTACACATAATTTTCAGGATTAGAGAACTCTAGGAGTAAAAAGATTGTCTGCGTGATTAGAGATACTTCCTCAGGAACACTATTGCTGGAAGTAAAATCTTTACAGCATCCTCTACTCTACTTATTATGTGGCCCATGTCAGGAATTATATGCGCTTCAAATGTTCTTCCTAGAGCTAATAGCTTAGTCATGTACTTTATCACTGGAATTAGCGGTGTTCTCGTATCGTTTTGTGGATGTATTATACATAGTGGTGCTTTAACGTTCTCAACATATTTTATTGGTGATCTATCTCTAAATAGTTCCCTCCTGCCAGCGAATAGTATCTCCATGAACTTCTTGAATATGGCGTCACTTAATTCATACATTTCTTCCCAATCAACTATACCTGCACCAGCTACTCCACATTTCCATATGTCTGGATACTTACCTAATGCTAGATAGGTCATGTAGCCACCATAACTATAACCCATAATAGCGATCCTATTCTTATCAGCAATACCGTTCTCAATACCCCACCTAGCTGCATAAACTACATCCTCTAAGTCACCACCACCTGGATCACCTACATCTAGAGTTCTGAATTTCTCACCATAACCTGTTGATCCTCTAAAGTTAGGTGCTAAGACGTGATACCCAGTGGCTACTAAGGATATAATCATGGCTCTCCAAGCATCAGCGACTTCAGACCATGGACCTCCATGCACAAATACTATAGTAGGACCTGGCTTAGGGGCTTTATTAGATGTTATTACGTACATAGGTATCTCAAGTCCATCAAATGATTTATACTTAACGAAGAACCTATTACCGAAGGTTTTAGCTATATCATCAGGTACTCTATTATCAATTAACGTGGTGATTTCCCTAGTCTTTAAGTTAATCCTTAAGACTCTAGGTGGTGTTACAAGGTTTGAAGTAGCTATAAATATATAATCATTACCAAAAGCTGGTAAACCATGAATTACTCCTTCCGGTGTCGGTACTTCATATCCGTTAATGAATAATCTCTTCCTACCATTCTTTTTAGCGACAACCCACACTCTACCATCAGGTAATTCTCCATATATGCAATGCTCCGTAGGTGAGTACTTGTAATAGTCTTCACCACTGAATCTTAATTCTCTGATTTCATTGCTCTCTACGTTATAGACATATAACTTATTCTTACCCTCAAAATTACTCTCAAATAGTACTTCCCCATTCTTTAGTAGTATCGGTGATTTATTTATGGAACCAGCTTTTGGAGTATAGACTTTGACTTCATTAGTTTTAAAGCTATAGATGAATAGTTCATAAGTTCTAGGGTCTCCTCTTAAATTACCGAATCCAACTACATAGTCATCGTTAACGTCGGTTACGAATGCAGCTACTTTGAGGTCTAAGAGCTTCTCCCAACTACCTGTAAATCTTGCTTGATACATTCCTAGCCCCTTCATAGTAGCTCCCGTGAATACTACTTTCTTTGAGTCGTAAGACAAGCTGAATATTCTCATGGGCTCTGACTCAGCAATTAACTTTTCCTTACCCCCTCTGATGTCGACATAGAAAATCCTGTGTAACTCCCTACCTCTAGTCACATCTTTAGTGAATACAATGTAGGGTAATTCAGGTTTTACGGGAGTTACTGAAGCTATGGGTTCCTTAGTTAACCTCTTAATATCGCTTCCATCATAGTTCATAGACCATAAGCTAGTGATACCCTCCTTAGTACTTATGAATGCAATCCTACCTTGGGTTTCACCAAGTATTGCGTAAAGAGGAATTTTAACAAGAACTTCTAAGGTCCTAGTTATGGTTGTTATATCTAAAGACAGTGTAATCACCAAGGTTAGTGTCCGCTAGTAAATATTAAGGTTTAATAGTGCATTATTATATTATGTGCGTTAACTATGTAGAAACTGATTACGTAGTACCTAATTAAAATTTTTATTCGCGTATCGTAAAATATACCCCAGACCTGGTGACTCAAGAGTTCCTTATACCTGGAAGTCACTATACCTTCCTAGTTTATGGGGGTTCGATATGACTGTAAGAATAGTTGTGTTAGGTGCTGGACTAGTTGGTACACACTTCGCTGTAGGTCTTGAAAGGATTAAGAGCGGTGAGTTAGAACCTTATGGAGTACCTCTAGCTAAATACAAATTAGAAGTACCCATAGAAAATTTAGATATTGTTGGATTCTTTGATGTTGATGAGTCAAAAGTTGGTAAGACAATGTATGAGTTAGCTTTAAGAACTCTAGGCGACATATTACCAATACCTAAATCATTAGCTGATATACAGGTATTCAGAGGCCTTCACTTTGGTAGTCTCTCGGGATTACCGTTTAAGGCTAAAGGTCTTGAGGAGTATCATGGCATTGAGGGTGGCGCCCAAAAGTTCCTTGAAGTTATAGATGACTTAAAGCCTGATGTTGTAGTGAACGTAATAACTACAGAAAATGCGACACCCTTTAGCTCTAAGGATGAGCTATCTAAAGCGTTTAGAGAGGGTAAGATATCGGCTAGTCAAGCATATGCATACATACTTAGTGAGTACTTAAGGAAGAAGGGTATAGTATTTGCTAACTTTATACCATCACCTATAGCTAATGATGAAGCAATAGTTAAGCTCTATGAGGGATTGGGAGGCTTGGTCTTTGGCGATGATGGAGCCACGGGAGCTACACCATTAACAGCCGATCTTCTTGAACATCTAGCACAGAGAGGTAGGAAGGTATTATCGATAGCTCAATTTAACATAGGTGGTAACACAGACTTTCTAGCGTTAAGTGAGCCTCAAAGAAACTTAATGAAGGAGGTAACTAAGAGTAGTATCGTTGAAGACATATTGGGTTACGATGTACCACACTTCATTAAACCTACAGGGTATTTAGAACCTCTAGGAGATAAGAAGTTCGTATCTATGCACATATGGTGGAAGACCTTCAACGGTTTAGAGGATGAATTAATAATAAACATGAGGATAAACGATAGCCCAGCACTTGCTGGTCTAATAGTTGATGTCGCAAGGATAGGCATAGCATTACTGAAGAGAGGAATTAAAGGCACGATGTATGAGGTGAATGCATACTTCATGAAGAGGCCAGGCCCACCAGGTAGTAAGAATATGGCTAGAGCGATAGCGTACTATAAATTACTGGAGAAGTTAAGGAGTTTAGGAATAATAATTAGTTAAACAAATAGTTTTTTCTCTACTTAAACTCTTTAACACTTTCCCAAATCCTCTTTTTCCTCTCGAAGTCCTCTCTACTACCTATAGGTCTAGCAGGTACTCCAGCGACAAGAGTTCTAGGCCGTACATCCTTAGTTACTACGGAGCCCGCAGCAATCACAGCTTCCTCACCAATCTTAATACCTGCTATAAGCACCGCATTAGCGCCTATAATAGCACCATCACCTATCTCTACACCAGCTAGTTTTCTCGATGGCGGGTATTTATCGTTTGTTATGACTACGTAAGGACCTAGAAATACATTATTACCTATAATACTACCTATAGGTATAAAGACTCCTGACTCAATCCTAACATTGCTACCTATTCTTACATGTCCTTCGATAACAGATAGCGTACCCACAATAACATTATCACCTATCTCTGTGTTCTCACGAATCATAACATTATGTCCTGTTTCAACATTATTACCTAGTCTAACTCCCTCATAAATCACAGTACCTGGTCTTAAGTGACACCTCTTACCTATCACTGAGCCTGAACTAGACTCATCAAGCATTCTTATTAGAGAAAATTTAAAGATCTCTCTTGACTCTACAACTTTTCTTAATGATGACCTACACGGATATCCGATAATGACGTTTAAATCAATTATAGAGTCATCCCCTATTTTTGTAGGCCCTAAGATTATGGCTGTATCAGAAATTAATGACTTAGGGCTTATCTCTGCCTTACTTGATATAAACAAGTATTACACCTAGTACTTAATGATACTTACTGATAAAAACTTAAATTCAATTAAAACTCTCTTCTAACACCTTGATCAAGTTGCGTAATCCAGCCATTAATAGCGCCAGCTTTAAGACCCTCTCTAAGAACTATCCAAGCATCCTCATAATTACTTACTAAAGCAACCACCGAACCACCTAAGCCAGCACCACTCAATTTACAACCTAAAGCTCCAGCATCAAGTATAGCATTTCTAATCTTTTCAATACTAGGTAAGCTAACGTCATAAAGATCCCTCAGTAATTCATGTTGGTAATTCATGATCAGGCCTAGAATCAATAACTTCTTACTTATGCTTTTACTCCTCTTAGGTATAAGTCTTGAAGCATCAGCTTTAGATATACCTAAGGACTTCATAACCTCATCGATGCTAAGCACATTACCCTTCAATATCGAGAGAGCTGCCATTGTTGACCTATGCATTTTAAGGGTAAATAGAATTCTCTTCCTTGATATATCATCCAACCTGTTAATGTACAGTATTAACTCATTCTCTAGTAAGAGCTCCCAAGCAGGTTCCCAATAATGTCTACCAAGTTTTACCCTTAGATTGTTGGGTAAGTCATTCATTGATAGAAGCACACTAAGAGCTTTATCAATTTCCTTCTGCCTTACTGGATGAATTTCTGCTGTTTTATGCCTAATACCTGAGTCAAGGATAACGAAGATACCTTCATTGAAGGGTATCTCTTCAACTCTATAGGGTGGCTTAGTACTTATCAATAACATACCACCATAAGCTGAAGAGTACTGATCAAGTCTTCCGCAAGGGATACCCATAACGTCATGCTCAGCTCTATAAGCTAGTTCAGCTATGTTTTTAGTTGATAGGCTTATGTTAAATAATGACGTAATGGCTTTAATTAATGCTACTTCAAGAGCTGCACTACTACCTAAGCCAGCACCTATAGGTACGTGACTTTTAATGTATATGTTTAAACCTTTAGATAAGCCAATCTCATTGTATAGAACTTTATAAATAGCTTTAACATAATTGCAGAAGCCTTTACCTCTAATATCTGCTGAGACCGCTTCATTAACGTGAAATACACATTCACTTTCACCTTCTGGTACATTATCTGAGAATGCATGTACGTAATCATTGCTACTTAAGGATGAAGCCGCATAACATCTAAGATTTATAGCAGCGCCAACTACGGGTAAACCTTTGTAATCTTGATGAGTGTTAAGTAAGTCAATCCTACCTGGTGCTGATGCTATGATGTCAGGGTCTTCACCATATAAATTCTTAAATTTCTCCCTAATTCCTAGTAATAATTCACTTATCATTAATGCCCACCTTACCTATAGCCTCCCTAAGTATTGAAGCTACATGCTCAGGTGTTGTATCGTATGTAAAGTTACCTCCACCTAACTCCATTCCAGCAGCATACTTTAACATCCCACTAACCCTATACATTCCGTAGATCTCTATGTGTAGGTGGTAGTAAGGGTAATCACCTCTTAATGGTGATTGATGCATAACCATAACATAAGGCATAGGCTTATTAAACACCTTCTTAAGTCCTTGAAGCACTTTCTTCAGCGCATCAGATAGGAAGTAAATCTCATTATTATCTAGCTCAGATACCTTACCAACATGTCTTAATGAGTAAATATGTACTTCAAAAGGCCAATGAGCCCAGAACGGTACGAATGCTATGAAGCAATCATTTTTATAAACTACTCTGCTCTTGGCCTTAATTTCCTCATTAATTATTGTACAGAATAAACAGTTGCCCCTCGCTTTAAACCATTCTCTTGAGCTTTTGAGCTCCCTAGCAATTTTTGATGGTATGAATGGTAGTACGTATATTTGACTGTGGGGGTGAGTTAATGATACACCAACTTCCTTACCTTTATTCCTAAACCATAAGACATAGTTAAATCTACTCCTTTCAGCATCTAATACCACATTTACAACCTTCTTAATGACCTTAACTATATCTCTCAAGCCTAAATCACTAATATCGTCTAAATCGTGTTTTGGCGTTTCAACAAGTATTAAGCACTTACCATAAGCTGGTGCTTTAATGTAGGGCCACCTACTCACACCCTTATTAGGGGGCTTAGGGGTGAGCATTGGATACCTATTCTCAACTAGTACTACATCCCAGCCATAACCAGTCTCAGACATACCTGGACAGAACGGACAAAAACCCTCAGGTCTCCACGGCCTCTCCTCCCTAACATTAGATACCATAACCCATTCCTGAAGTATTGGATCCCACCTAAGCTCCATAACCCTCTCCATACACACCCCTAATAGTAAATTAAGTACAGGTAGGATAGCTATGTATGAAGGACTTAACATGCTTGTTAAATTGAATGTTAAAGTCACTCAGCATGTATTCTTGATGTTTCGTAGATGAGCGAGTATATAGGTGATGATGTTAGTATATGTAGATGGGTGACTACTTTGGGTAGAATACTTAGTGATGAAGAACTACGTGTTTTGCGTATGCTTAGGAAGCTCTCCAAACCTAAGAGGAAGTTAGGGTACATGAGGAAGCTTTATGTATTAAAGAAGTAAGTTGAGGGGTACTTCATGGCATGTAGAGTTAAGGTTAAGCTTAGACGTGATGGGAGGGTTGTTGAGACCTCAGCGTTGGTTAATAGTGGCTTCGAAACCTACGCTCCAGACATAGTTATACCTGTCGAGGTAGCTAAGAGACTTAATTTATGGCCACCGAAAGAAATATCGTTTGCAGTACTTGATACAGGTGGTGGTGAAGTAAGTACACCTTACTATGAGTCAGCTGTAGAGCTTGAGCTGGTCTTATCTGATAGAGAGTCTAAGAAGGAGTTAGTTAATGTTATAGTGAATCCGCACGTTCACGAAGTACTACTAAGTGATTATGTAGCTAGCATGTTTGGAATAATTCTGCTTGATTTAAAGAAGGGATTATGGCGATTGAACGACGATCCAGTAAATGTTGTTAGAAAAAGTGCTGAAGCGGAAGAATGGTGATGTCTTCATAACTACCCATAGGTATGGAAGGTTAGATAATGAGGCAATTATATCGAAGTAGTACTGATAAGCTCCTATGTGGTGTATGTGGTGGGTTAGCTAAGTACTTAGATGTTGATCCAGTCATTATAAGGTTATTAGCTATTGCCTTATTTGTCATCAATCCAGGTTAGTAGCACTTCTCTATATTGCTGCATGTATAATAATGCCCAAGGAGGCTACTATATCAGGTGGGGAGAAGTTAGAACGTAAAGCTGAGGAATTAATCAAGGACTTACGTAAGGGTTTAACCGAGGGTGCTAAAGGTTTAGGTGTGTTTATAGGAGTGATACTAGTCATTATAGGTGCAGTAATGGTGTTATCGAATATCTGGCCTACATTAGTGGATATACTAAGATACACATGGGATGTCTTAGTAGGGTTTAACAAGGTTATCGCTGGGTCTTTATTACTCGCTATAGGTTTAATATTAATTATAATTACTTCAAGAAAGGAGGAAGAGAAGAGTGGTTATCAGCAACGCAGTGAAGAGAAAGTATCCTAGATTATGCTTAGTTTTAAATAATTTTTAGGACTATTGATAACGTTACGAAATAAATTGAAAGTCCTATTATGTCTGCTATCGTTGTGAGTAGAGGTGCTGATATAACTGCAGGATCTATCTTTAGAGCTGATGCAAAGAGTGGTAGTAACCCTCCTATAACACTACATGACATAATGACTAATAATACGGCTAATGCCACAGCTATGGATACGGTTACGTTAAAACTAACACCGTATGCGAAGAGGAAGGCTATTGGTGCTATAGTAATCGATAGTAATAGTGACGTCAGTAATTCCTTACTTAATACTCTCAACACATCCCTAATCGTGAGCTCACCTAGAGCTAAAGCTCTGGTAACTAAGACTGCTGATTGACTACCAGCATTACCTCCAGTATCAAGTATCATAGGTATGAATGCTGCTAAGATAGCCACCTTTGATATTATGTCTGAATAACTAGAAACTATTCTAGCAGTTATGTTCTCTACTAGGTATAGGAATATGAGCCACACAAACCTTTTCTTGAATAGGTCTTTAACCCTAGCTGTTAAATAGTGTTCAACCCTCATAACACCACCAAAGAGTAGCATATCTTCACTCTCTTCCGCTAGAAGTACGTCGGTTACGTCATCAATTGTAACTACACCTAATAATTTACCATCGGCATCAACTACTGGTATCTTAGTCATGTCGAACTTAATCATTAGCTTAGCGACTTCCTCCTGATCAGTCATGGGCTCAACAGCAACGTAGTCCCTTCTTAATAACCTCTCTAACTTAGTGTTCGGTGATGCTTTAAATAGTGATGGAACAGTCACATAGCCTAATAATCTACCTTCACCATCAACGACGTATATAAGGTCAGATATTTCATATTTTCCCTTACCTAGGTCATTTAAAACTTCAGCAATGGTTGCATCAGCTCTATACTTAGGTACTGATGTGGTCATTAATCCACCAGCAGTTTCTGGTGGGTAAGCTAGTAGGGGTCTTATCTCCTCAATCTTCTCCTTAGGTAATAACTTAATTACTGCACGTCTAATTGAGGGACTTAAATCTTGGAGTACGTCAACTAAGTCGTCAGGTTCTAACTTCATTAATGCATTAACTAATGTCTTAGATGGTATAACTTCACTAACCTCCTCAAGTAATTCCTTAGGTAGTTCAGGTAGTATTAGGCTTAAGACGTTAGTGGGTAACGTACTGTATATCTTTCTCCTCACATCATCGTCAAGCCTTATTAAAACCATTATGAAGTCTTCAGGATGCATGTATGGTGCAATACCTGAAGCTGCTGATGGGTTTCCCTTAATAAACCCGGATATTATGTCTACAGCATCAAGCCCTAGCTCAGCAATATTAACTTTATGAACACCCCTAACATCACTTATAACTCTCTCTAAGTATTCAGGTGAACCTTCATATTCGATGATGAAAAGTATATACCCAATACCTTTACTACCATAACCTACACTATATAATATGTTACCCTCATACCTACTAATAACATCGCTAACATCCCTCAATAAGCCAGGCCTATCAACACCCTCAACATAAATTACGTACCTCAATAGAGCCACCTAACCTACACGTAATTAATTACATACGTATTAACACTACTGTAACCTAAAACACAACAACTTAAATAAAAACTAACTCCCAAAGATTATTCACTTATTTAAGTACGCCTCTAGTACCTGCAAACAACCTAACTTAAACCAGAGATTGAGTTAACTCATCATGTACATAACATTTAGAAATATGCCTGTTAATTCATAGTAATTTATTCCATCACTAAGCACCACTCATAATATGTATAAACAATAAATGTATCATCGATTTCACGACTTTGTACTTTTAACCTTCCTCTCAATTTCGATAACTAATTTCTTAGCTCTTTCTAACGCTTCCTCTACATCCTCCCTGTCACACCACCCCTCATAGAAGCATGTGTGCATCCCATTAGCATACATCTATACTTCACGAACCCAAAGTTCGGGTTCCTTCACCATCCTCCTCATATATTCCCATAACTCACCATGACTAGTTAGCCTTCTCCTTTCTTTCCATTCTGCATAGGCTTTTACAGCTAGTGCTGCTGCAACCCAAACCTTCTCAGTAGCCTGCCCTACATCACCCTTCCATAACTCCTCCACTGCCTGCTCCAATAAATCCTTAGCAACATCAACATACTCTAGAATCCTTTCGTCAGGATCTAGACTCTGAAAGATAAGTTCGATAATGTACTCCTCAAGACTTAAACCAGCCCTCTTAGCATCCCTCTTAATCCTCTCAACAATACTACGTGGAAGCTTAACACTAATACTAGGTACTTTAACCAAACCAAGCCACCCGAGAAGAATATTACACATTAAATCTAAATAACATTACATATTCAGGTTTAATGTTTAATTTATATCTTGACCACTCAACGCTAACCCGCAGATTTCGAAGTAATGACATTACCTACGTCAGTTCTTATAAGCTATTAACTTAAAGGAGTGTACGAGGCTGAGGATATGAATCATACAAACATTACTGAGGAAATTTGCCCTTTCTGTGGTAAGGTATCCAGTTTTAATGTATATGTATCAAATCAACGGTTAAGTATGAAGTGTACTCAATGTGGATTTGAATTGAATTTACCGTTACACCCAAGTAATTGGAGGGAGCTTGGATTAACAACTGATGAGGTTATTACATCCTCACGCAGTTATGCTGCATACATCATGTCCCTAGCTGAAAGAGGTATATGCCGATATGCTGGTCACGAATTCCTAAAGAACATCGCAAGGTATCTCTTCACTTAATTAAAGAGCTAGGTAAGGAGTTTCACGAGTTTAATGTAGAGTGCCCGAAATACGGTAATAGTTTTGGATGGGCTTCATTCATGAAGCTCATCATGACCTCCGAGCCTGTTAGAGCGTTCTTACTTAATGTTAGGGAGTTTGAAGTAGTTCCTGATAATAGGTATTATGAAGTCTATGAAAGGACATGCTTCAAATTAAGTTTTAGAGCTCGACATTCAGGTAAGGAACTTACTATCTACATGGATAAGGGCACATTCAGTATTGTGAAAATATTGACTCAAGATTAACGTTTTAGGGAGTAGCTATTACGTCCTTAGCTCTTCTAGAGCTATACCTCTGCTCTTCTTAATGAGTGCTACTGACAGTAACATGAATATAGCTATCCAGACAAGTACTGAGATTAGTGCTAGCCATAGATTAATCCTGTTGGGTGTTACCTTAGTGATTAACCAAGCGAGGTACGAGCCCGTGGAGGGTACTAGACCTGTTGCTTGGTTGAGGAGTATTGCTGGTAGTGTTGCTAGTGGTACCACATAGGCGACATTACCTAGGTCAATCCATAACTGTGAGTATATAGCGAACCCTAATATTAACGGTATGGAACTAGCCATAGATATTCCTCTAGTCCTTCTGGCAACAATTAGTGCTAACGCTACTACGTATGATAGCCAGTATAGAGCTGTACCACCGAGTAATAAGCTGGCAAAGACACCTAAGAAGTTGTCAGGAAGTGCGATAACACCCCATTTGAGATATGTTAGACCAAGTACTGAAGCCATAATGATTAATGCATTAATTACTAAGACAGCTAAACCCCCAATAAAGTCCTCAATAATGAATTTGAAGGGAGTCATCTTAGTGAATTTAGTTATGAATCTTAATGGTCTAGACATGTAATATACACTATATGTTAGCCCTATAGCTGCTGACGACATCGAGAGAAGTCCTAGAAAACTATAGGCTAGTGTCGCATTAACCTTAACTATGTACTCACCATAAGGACCTTCAGTACTTACTCCTGGCGAGAATACGAAGAGCCACATAAATACCCAAAACTCGATGAATAGGATGCTCCACCCTATGAGTTCAGGATCAGTGAGTAAACTCTTAACTTTAAGTTTAAGGTATAGAGTCATGTTAGCACCTAAATAGATAATTCATAGATACGGTCGAGTGTTATTAGCTTAGATACGGATTCACCAGCACCTCGTTCAACAATACTGTAAGTCTTACCGCTAATCCTGAAGCTTACTAGGGCATTACCTACCTCGCCACTAATTATGTTAGCCTTCATGAGCTTAGAGGCATGTACTGGACCGTAGATTACACCTTCAAACATTAAGTATGTAGTCCATTCCTTAAGTGCAGCAAGTATCCATGTCTCATGTGTATTGAGTATTATCGTCCCATCATACCTGGTTAAGTACTTTATTAACCTAGATTTTCTAGCAGGGTCAAGCTGTTCAAAGGGCTCATCAAGTAAGACATTCCTGGCCTTACTGGCTAATGCTAGAGCTGTTGAGTAAGCCTTACGCTGACCTGCTGATAACTCCCATGGCTTTCTCTTCCTAAGTATTTGGGTTTCGATACCTAAATCATTAAGTATTTCAATAGCTAAGTCCATATCACCATCAGTTAAATCCATAAATAGCCTCAAGTTATCGTAAGCACTCATACGTAGGAGAGATAAGACTTCACTTAGATTTAATGCTAATAAACCCTTGGTACCATAAATCTCATTAACATCTCTACCATCAATTAATACCTTACCCTTTAGGATAGGTGTTAAGCCAGCAATAGCTCTAAAGAGTGTTGTCTTGCCGGAACCATTGGGACCTAGGAGTAAGTGCTTATTATCGAATTCAGCATTAACACCCTTTAATATAGGCTCCTGCCTCCACCTATACCTAACGTAGAGATCAACTACTCTTATCAAACAAGACACCTTTTTATTCCAATGATAGAAGGATCACGTTAATAATTAAAACTTTCTATAATTACTTCACCTTATACTTCCTACCTATTATAGAGCCTCAATAATTAATGGTACATCAATATCGAAGTATCTATTACCCCTAATTATGCTTAATCTTACGTAACCTCTATCTATGGAGTTCTCAATTTCCTCTTTAAGGTCCCTTACCCTCTTAACATCTCTCTTGTTAGCTCTAACAATTATATCTCCAACTCTTAAGCCATACCTATGTGCTGGCGTTCCTGGAGCTACCTTAACTACTATTACACCCTCGCTTATTGGTAGGCTATAAGCTGAGGCCATATCAGGCGTTACCTGCGTTACGTAAACTCCTATCCAAGCCCTTAAGGGCCTACCGTACTTTTTAACAATAACTATGAATCTCTTTAATGTATTGACAGGTATGGCGAATCCTATGCCTTGAGCGTAAGGTATGACAGCTGTAGCTATACCTATGACTTCACCAGCGACGTTTATTAGTGGGCCACCACTATTGCCTGGGTTTATGGCTGCATCAGTCTGTATTAGGTCCTCAAGAACCACGTTCTCAGTAACTATAGTCCTGCCAACAGCACTTACAACACCCATAGTTACTGTAGGACCTGGAAGGCCGAGAGGTGACCCTATAGCGAATACTAACTCACCGATGCTGATACTATCTGAGTCACCCAGTTTTAAAGGCTTAAGACCGGTAAGACCTACCTTAAGTAGTGCCAAGTCCCTGTATGGATCAGCAGCTATCACTTCAGCATAGTCACTCTCACCGCTAGGTAGTAAGACCTTAATGTTTTCAGCACCCCTAATAACGTGAGCATTTGTTACTACAACACCATCATTACTTATTATGAAGCCTGACCCCATACCCCTGATAGGCCTATGAGTAATTAATGAAGTAATACTCGGTATCTCAGTAAATATTGTTACAACACTTCCTGAAACCCTCCTAACTATACTCGATATAGACTTACTCAACTCACTTATGTCCAGCACCAAGTAGGTAACCTCAACAATATGTAGCCCTACATAGCTTAATATACATACATGTATTAAGCAATACAATAGCTAGTTATACCTCTGCATCCTAGCATGCTATAGTTATGGTATACTAATATATTACCGTCTTTAACTAATAAGATGCTTGGGCATCACATATGAGGAATGAAACTTTACGATGGCTTAGCGAAGCCTTATGGGATTACGAAACAGCATTAATACTTCACCGTGAGAGGAGATATAATGCAGCAGCATTTTACGCTCATCAAGCGGCTGAGAAGGCTGTTAAGGCATTACTATACTATGTCAATGAAGCTCCATGGGGGCACAGTGTTAGAGTTCTTTTAGAGAGGTACTTTAGTAAGGTAGGTATAGAGATGGATGATAAATTACTCTCATATGCGAGAGAACTTGATAGACATTACATACCGTCAAGATACCCCAATGCACATCCTGCAGGAACTCCTCATGAGGCGTACGACGAGGAGACATCCAAGAGAGCACTGGAAGCTGCTAAAAAAGTGATCGATTTCGTTAGGAGGGTCTTATCTAATGAGTGATGACCGCACTCTAATGGAAGCTGTTAAGCTACTCACTAGGAAGCTTAACGTTAAGGCAGTAATATTATTTGGTTCGAGAGCTCGAGGGGGCTGGATGCCTTGGAGTGATTACGACTTATTAATCATAGCTGACTTTAAGGAGAGATACCTTGATAGGATAAGTAAGGTATTAGACATATTAAAGAACATACACTTACCCATAGAACCACATCCATACACCATTAGTGAAGCCTTAGAAATGCTTAGAAGGGGAAACCCAATAATAGTTGATGCTCTAGAAGAAGGAAGAATTCTTTACTCAACTGCTGAATTTGAGATACTCGCTAAAGAGTATGAGAAACTGAAGAAAAGAGGTCTAAGAAGAACTAATACAACGATAGTAATACCTTAAGGGGGATAGGGGATTACCTAAGTTGGGAGGCGTAGCTAGTCAAGTATAAGATTCGTAGTCTTAGGGTTATGAGTATTGCCATTAAAGACTATGTGTAAACTATGTTGATGAAGTAAGGCCAGCATGTCTTTAGGGATGGGTTATTTACTCTCCCCTAGGTAAACTAACTCTCTCTGACCCCTCTAACCTAATTATACTTCTAATTACTCCTGGTAGCTCTTTTAGTAGTATAGTCTAGAATTAAGTAGTTTTCAGCCCATATCCTACATGTTCCTTCAGAACTAACCATGCATGGTCCGTATGGCTTCTCTGGTGTGCAAACTTTAAGGAATAGAGGGCAGTCTGTGGGTTTGGCTCTTCCCAACACTACGTCACTGCACCTACATCCAGGCATCTCATCTAGACCCATACCTCCCTCCTTAATACCTAACTGGTATGATGCATCGTTGACTCTAAACCTCTTCTTCAGTATTGCTCCACTCATGGGTACCTTACCTATGCCTCTCCAGTATGAGTCTATTACATCATAGACCTCGCTCATTACCTTCTTAGCGTGGTGACTACCTTCAGGTTTTACAACTCTTACATACTCATTCATTAATACTGCTTTACCGTTGACTAGTTGCTTAAGTATCATGAGTATAGAAATAAGTACATCTACAGGCTCAAATCCTGAGACTACCGTGGGTATGCCGTATCTTCTAGGTATGAATTCCCAGGATCTTGCACCTATTACTGCTGATACGTGACCTGGTGCTATAATCCCGTCAAGTTCAACGTCCTTAACGCTACTTAGTAAATACTCCATTATTGGTGGTGTTAATCTGTAGGCACTAAGTATTAGTAGGTTCTTAGGCACTAACTCATGTATTAGTAACTCAGCTGTTGAAGGCATAGTCGTCTCAAAACCTATAGCAAAAAATATGAAGTCCTCACTAGGTGATTCTCTAGCATGTTTTACTGCGTCGAGGAAGCTATAAACTATAGTTACTTTACCGCCAAACGATCTAGCGTGAGCTAAACTCCTATACTCCTTCCTCGCCCTAATAGTTGACGGTAACTTATACGCATCACCGTACGTTAGTATGTGATATCCCTCAAAACTCAACTTAGCAAGCACCTCCACATAGTAACCTGGAGTCACACATACAGGACATCCAGGACCAGCAATAAGGTCTATTAATTCAGGCATTACCGTGCGTATACCGTAGTATGTTATGGTCCATTCATGGGTGCCGCAGAAATTCATTATATCTACTTTATCATTCCTTGCAGACTGAAGTCTCTTAGCTAGGCTATGTATCTCATTAATTACATTCTTAGCATTCGGGTTCCTCTCATATAGTTGTTTAATCTTCATTCTTAAGTCATTCATAGTTAAACTCCTGGTAGTAGTTAGAGTTTTAGATTAAATTATCTAGTTTTTAACCTGGTGAGGCTGCTTATGAGTATGAGTAAATATATCATGCTGCATCACGGCGCTGGCGCTAGGGAGATGTGGAATATCATTGAGGCACTCATAATCAGCAAGGTACCTACTAAGCTAAGAAAGCTACCTAGGGGTGCAGGTATTGACGTACTTGACGATGGTGCCGTCATACCCATCAGTGATAATGAGTACTTAGTCCTTAGTGTCGATTCATACACTGTTAACCCGATATTCTTCCCTGGAGGTAATATAGGTCATTTAGCGGTTAACGGTACTATAAATGATTTAGTAGTTATGGGTGCTGAACCTAAGGCATTCATGGACACTATAATAGTTGAGGAGGGCTTCCCATTAAGTGATTTAGAAATCATTATTAATTCTATGCTTAAAGCATTAAAGAATGAAGGTATAGCACTTATTGGTGGAGACTTTAAAGTAATGCCTAAGGGTAGTATTGATAAAGTAGTAATAACAGGTGTTGGTATAGGAATCACAGATAAACCCATTATAGATAAGGACATAAAACCTGGTGACAAGATCATAGTCACATCACCTATAGCTGAACATGGAGCAGCAATCCTTGCTGCTCAATTAGGTCTCCTAGATGAGGTTAAAAACCTTAGAAGTGACTCTAGACCCTTAAGTAGGACATTACTACCTCTGATTAAGAAGTATAAAAAGTATGTCCATGCTGCTAGAGACCCAACAAGAGGGGGTATTGCTGCAGTACTTAATGAATGGGTTAGAAGCAGTAATTTCTCAATAACTATCCATAGAGATAAAGTACCTATAAGAGAGGATGTGAAGGCATTCCTTGAAGCTATGGGTATTGATCCGCTCTCTATGGCATCTGAAGGTTCAGCTGTATTAGCTGTTGATGGTGTTGTTGCTGAGGAGTTCGTTAAGGAGCTTAGATCTAGAGGTGAGGATTATGCTACAATAATTGGTGAAGTCACAAAACCTGATAGCGAAATACTTAGAGGCAGAGTATTAGCTATAACGGAGATAGGTGGGAAAATAATTCTGGAACCTAAGTCTGTAAACTTACCTAGGATTTGTTGAGGGTGTTACTATGTGTTTAGGTGTTCCAGCAAAGATAGTTAAAGTTTGGGTTGAAGGAGGATTAAGGTATGCTAAGGTTGATTTAGGAGGTACGATTAAGGACGTTATATTAGTTACTGATGAAGATGTAATTGAGGGTGATTACGTGATTGTTCATGCTGGTATGGCTATATCCAAGATAAAGGAGAATGAAGTAAAAGAGATTGATGAATTACTTAAGGAGTTAGAGTCTACTTTAAATTATCGAAGTTAATATTGAAATTTAAATTCTACTCACTAGTGATTAAAGGGTTAATAATTTTGGTTCATGAGTGGGCATTAGCTGAAGCCCTCATCAGGTATGTGAAAGAGCTGAGTAAGGAGAGAGGTGTTAATCGTATATCTAAATTAGTTATTAAGTTAGGTATACTGCAATCGATTGATAGGAACGTACTTGAGTTCTCGATTATGGAGTTAGCTAAAATTAATGACTTAATTATAGAGAGCTTAGTTTTTGAGGATGAAGATGCCGTATTAAGGTGTAGGACATGTAGTTATGAGTGGAGTTTAGATGTGTCTGAACTTAATGAAGATGTAAGGGAGGCTGTGCACTTTGTTCCTGAAGTTGTTCATACATTTATTAAATGTCCTAAGTGTGGTTCTAGAGACTTTGAAATAGTTAAAGGTAGGGGTATCGCCATTAAGGAGGTGGTATTTCGTGGGTCTTGATCCGAGGGAACTCCTCATTGAGGAGAGACTTAAGGATGTGAAGAAGGTAATTGCTGTAGTAAGTCCTAAGGGTGGTGTCGGTAAAACATTAATATCAACTGCCTTGGCTTTAATATTATCTAGACGTAACCTTAATGTAGGCCTACTAGATCTCGACATAACTAATCCAACAGCACATCTAGTCTTAGGTATAAACATCAATGAGTTAAGTCCTAAAGAAGAGAAGGGTGTAATCCCACCTATAGTAGCAGGTATTAAGTTTATGACTATAGCCTATTACAGTAAGGATGAAGCAATACCCTTAAGAGGTCATGAGATAGTTAATGTAATTAGAGAGATCTTAGCAATAACTATATGGGGTATACTGGACTACTTAATAGTCGATACTCCACCAGGTCTTTCCGATGAAGTATTGGAAATATTAAGATTAGCCAGACCCGAAGTTCTAATTGTTACAACACCAAGCCCGCTCTCACTTAAATCTTGTGAGAGATTAATAAGACTACTCAAGGATTCTCAAGTAAGAATTATAGGGCTTGTAGAGAACATGAGTTACGACATGAGTGCTAAAATCATAGCATTATGTAATCAATACAGTATTAAGTACTTAGGTAAAATACCATACATTAAGGATCTAGATAATTACGTAAGTAAGCTAGAAGACTTCATTAAATGTAAATTTATGGAGTACCTAAAGGATATAGTCAAGAAAATAACCTTATGACATGGTGTCAAAGCAGTGAACGTATTTGAAAGCGTAGATAAGGAATTAACTAATGAACTATGTAAATTACTAAGGCAAGGCTTTAAAATAGTATGTGTAGGAACGGAATTAAGGTCTGATGATAGGGTGGGCCTATATATCTGTGATAAAATGCTAAGCCTTAACTTTAAGAATGTAATTAAGTGCAGTTATGGTTTAGAGAACTGTATAGAGGATTTAATTAACTTAGAGAAAGCATTAATCATTGATGGTCTTTATACGGATTTACCGCCAGGTACTATAGTTTTAGCTAACCCTGACGAATTAAGCGATGATATACTGGTTAGTACTCATTCTATACCTCATAAATTAGTGATAAAGTTGATAAGGTCGTTAGGTGGTCTAAAGGAAGTTAAAATATTAGGTATTAGGGTTAAGTCTTTAGATATAGGTACATCATTGAGTCCAGAAATTAAGAGAGTAGCTGATGAACTTGTTAATAAATTACTTAGTGTTTTAGGTAAGAGCGATCACTAAGCTAGTCAGTATTATTCCTATTAATGCAGGTATACCTCCATACTTAAGTATCGTCTTTAGACCTTGATCTATTCTGAACCTACCGAATGAGGCTTTAATTACTGTTATTACGTAGAGTACTACTATGTACTTAATTACTAGAGTCACTACGCCAGGTAATGATAGGTGCGGGAATGGGTATGGACCGCCAAGGAATAGATATGTTATGAATAATGTTGTTACTGCTATATCTAAGTCGTGTAGTAAGTTGTTTAGAGCTAATAAGGGCCCGCTGAATTCAGTCATGAAGCCTGCTATGATTTCTTGTTCTGCTTCGGGTATATTGAATGGTTGTAACATTGATTTAGCTTGGACAGATACCAAGGCTGCTATGAGACCTAATATCATGGGTATTATCGTTAATGGGTTACTCCATAACCATATACTATGAGTTGCTGTAAACATTATGGAATACGGTGCTATACATGACTCGCTATATACATGGGTAGTTAGTACTACAGGTATAAGCATTGCTGTAAAGAATATTGGCTCGGTTAGTACAAATATCGATAATAGTCTAGAAGCTCCTAGGAATGTGAATGGGTTAGGCATTGAAATAGCTAGTATGAACATCGATAGCGGTACCCAGACTCCACATAGGT
Source organism: uncultured Desulfurococcaceae archaeon (assembly GCA_964592745.1). Lineage (GTDB taxonomy): Archaea > Thermoproteota > Thermoprotei_A > Sulfolobales > NBVN01 > CAZAMI01. The sequence goes on along the minus strand of CAZQFL010000009.1, from coordinate 39,354 downwards.
ATATGAATATCAGGAAGTCATAGGGTGCAACTAGCCTGTAAGGCGATAGAGGTAATAGGAGTAGTGATGCAGCCATAGCTCCAATACCTAATAGTGCAAATACCTTAGCTATATCAGGACTTCCATACTTCTGCTTAATTTCATCCTTAACACTAATGAGTTTTAGAAAGTCAGCAAAAGGCTGTAAAATACCGAAGGGACCGACATATGCAGGCCCCATTCTACTCTGCATCCTAGCTACTGACTTCCTAATAAACCACTCAGTAAAGAACGCTAGTGCAACCATAAACACTAATCCTGGAAATACGAGTAGCGAGAACAGTAGTAATGGTACATCCATTACATACCACCCCCTACTAAAGCTAAGTAATAAATTATCGCTATCAACGCGATAACCACTAGGAACCCATACCACCCACTCATGTATCCAGCCCAATCACTTAACTTACCAGTATGCATTAAGTCCCTGAAATACCTGTAAAGAGTTCTAGCAATACTCCTCACGAAGCCCCAGTACATACTTTCAGTTGAGCCCGTAGGTGATGACACAACAGATGGTGGTTCACCACATACGTAAAGCTCTCTAGCCTCCTCACTTAGAGTAGTGCTTGGTCTTCCACTCCTCATAGCTAAGTATATAAGACCTGCTATTAGAGCTATGAAGAACATTGAGGCACTACTAATTATTATTAGCATTTGAGGATCCATTATTATAGCCCTCATCATGTACCACCCAAGTACTTAATTAAGTTTGAACTAACTTTAATAAACTCATTAATGTAAGCATTAATACCTTCAGGGCTTAATGAGTAATTAATTACTTTACTTAACCATTGAGTCATGTACGGGTTGAGAATACCTAGTGCTATAGCTACTAGTGCTAGGATGAAAGGTATGTAAGTCATTAATTTTGAATAACCTCCTACTTTCTCCTTCATTAGTGGTTTGAACCATAATGCATCAATAACTTTTATGTATCCAAGTACTGATATTGCTGAGATCACTACGACCATTACTGCTGGTATGGGCATTCCAGCATCAAGGAATGCTGTATACAGTAATAACTTACTGAAGAAACCACCTAGTGGGGGTACACCCATTAGTTGTAAGAATCCTATGAGTACAGCTATCATTGCTATCTTATTAATCTTGCCTAAACCTGCCAATCTATCTAAGTCTCTACTACCAGCCATAGCTATGAAGACACCAACTCCAAGGAAGAGTAATGCCTTACCTACACTATGGTTAATTAAGTGATAGAGTGCTGCTGTTAAGCCTTCATTAACTACTCTAATGTCTAAGTAAGAGAATCCTAGTGATAGACCCATAAATATTAGGCCTATATGGCTGACAGTACTATACGCTAGTAATCTCTTAACATCTCTCTGAACAACCATCAGTAGTGCCGCAATGAAGCCGGAGAGAATGCCTAATATTAGTAACGCCATAAGTATTGCATCCCTTATAGGACTCATTAATTTAAGACCACTAAATAACGTATACATAAATCTAACAACAGCGTAGACGCCAACATTAACCACGAGACCTGATAAAGCTGCTGATACAGGTGTTGGTGCTTCTGGGTGTGCGTCAGGTAGCCAGAAGTGGTTTGGAAATAGTGCTGCTTTGTAAGTGAATGCCCATAGAGCTAAAGCTATAGCTGTTGCACTAGCAACTACTATATTACCGAAGAGTCCATTACTAAATATGTTGCTCTTCATTAACCTCGTCTTTAACGCTATATCAGCCATAGTTAACGTACCGTATGATGCATAAATGAAGATTACAGCTAAGAAGTAAACAGTGGTTGCTACAGCACCGAATATCGCATACTTCATCGCGGCTTCAACAGCCTGATGCCTACTCCTATAGTAAGCTACGAGAGCATAAGCAGATATCGATAGTACTTCAAGCATTACGAAGAAGTTGAAGACATCACCCGTGTAAAGACATCCTAGCAATCCTGCCTCAAGCCCTAGGAGTAACGTGTAGTACCATACGTACCCAGCATCCCTTATGTACTTAACACTATATATCACTATTAGTAGCATAACAAATGATGTTAATAATCCCAATACTGCTGAGAAGTAATCAACTTCGTAGATTATACCTAAGGGTGGTGGCCATCCTGAGAAGACGTATATTATGGGTGCTCCATAATCGCTTACTAATTTTAAGTTAATTATTGTATCTATGAATGCTATGAACGCAACTATAACAGCATATATGTCATAGAATGCTTTTCTCTTAATGAATACGCTGAACACTGGTAAAGCGAATGCTGTAGTTATAATGAAGGGTACTATGAAACCTACGCTGACAGTGGAGCCGAGTTCAAGATTATTTATAGTAGTTAACTCCATACTCATAATCCCACCTAATCAAACACCTTTTTAGCGAAGAATTCAAAACCCTTACTTATTTCCTTCGTTACTTCAGGTTCGATACCCTTAACGTTAATCCAATGTACATAGTATATCTTCTTTTTCTCATCAAGATCAACAACCACGGTTCCTGGTGTATTAGTTATTGAGTTAGCAACGGCTGTAATTGCGTAATCACTCTCAACATCGTAGTAAACCCTCACAATACCTGGCCTTATAGGCATCTTAGGGTGTAATATCCTATACATGACGTCTAGATGTGCCTTAACCTCATAGTAGAAGAAGTACTTAATAGCATAAGCTATTAACCATGCAGCTCTTTTGGGGTTAAATACCTTAGACGGGTTCGTCAACGTTATGTTAGCTGTTAATAGCCCAACAACACATGCAACTATCACACCAGTAACTAAGTCATAAAGTTTAATAGAGCCTGTATAGATTATGTACGTCACGAATGCTAATAGACCTGTAGCTACAGATCGTGCTAACCTACCCATACTTTCACCCTTTCAATTTAGCTATCCTTCTTACATCTGTGGTTCCATATAGTCTGTAGATCTGAAGTGCAAGAAAGACGAGGAATAAAGTTACTGCTAAGCCTATAACTATAGCTGTTAGTACTAGTGCTTGAGGTAGTGGGTCGACCGCTGTTGACGCGAATAATTCTATATCCTTAGCTGTTGGCTTTAGAACAGTAAGTACTGGTGGTTTAGGTGGAGTTGTTGGTGATGGCCAACCTCTATAACCAACAATTATTGCAAGTGTGTTAACACTATCACTAAGTATGGTTACCGCTATGATCTTCTTAATTAAGCTAGGTCTAGCGAATACCCCGTAGAGACTTATAGCTATGTTTACGAATATTGTTAATACTAAGACATTAAATAGATATGTGTTTAGGAATTCAGTGCCCAACCTCCTCACCCCTTAACATCTTAAGTACTTCGGTCTCAGGTATGGCTAATAGGATGAAAACAAGGGTGAATCCTGCCGCTACTGCGAACATTTCAAATATGTTGAATAGTAGTAACGAACCACCTGTGAGGCTACCACCAATCTCGTAGGGTAGACCTACACTTGCGTATGCCTTAGGTTGATTCTGGAATATGTATGCATTAGTTAATGTTGGTAAGGCTATTAGTAACGTTAGGAACGTAGTTAAGCCTATACCTATTAACCCAGCACTTCTCAATACTAACATAGTGTTCTTAGTAACACCTTTAGCTTCAAGGAAGTATATGGAGAATATCACTAACACTAATAGTGGTACAACAGCCGCTGCAGCACCTCCTTGGAATCCCCCACCAGGTGTTAAATGGCCGTGAAGTGCTATTGAGGCTGCTACAGCTAGTATCATGACTAAGGTTATCTTGGTTACTGTCTTAACTATTAGTGATAAGCCTCTACCGACCTCTAACTTACTACTAATACCTCTCATTATTGCTACGCTACCTATTATGGCTAGGAAGAATACCGCTGTCTCAAATAGCGTGTCGAGACCTCTATAATCCCAGACTATAGCTGTTACTGCCTCAGGAGCCATAGCACTGAATAATCTATTGTGTGGGTCGAAGGTCGTCTTAAGGAACCACTTAGCAACCTCCCTAACACTAGGTGGTGGTAGAAGCATACCTAGAGCGCCTATACTTAAAGCTAGGGCAACTAGGAGTACGAATAATATGACTGAGACCACTATTACTATTTCCTTAGCCTTCATCACCCTCAAACCTCTCGGTCTTCTTTATTAGGAATAAAACAACTCCGGGGTAAAGACCTACAGCAACAGGTATGTATACGAGATCTATGTCTGGAGCCATGAGTATGTAATAGATGAAAGCATAGACAGTACTCTGAATAGCTGAGAATATCACTGCCTTCACTAAATCCTTCTCAAGTATAGCTAATAATGTAGCTACAGTAGATATCAAACCTAGTATAGCCAATACAGCGTACGTAAGTACCTCATAGTTCATGAACTTTCACCCCTATCCTCCTCCAAATGATCAACAACTTTAGGCTCAACCTTAGCTGTTCTGGATCTATGTGTCGCCCTAGCAAGTGCGTGTGATCCTGCTGGTGCTAGTATCAATATAAGTATAGCTGTAACCACTGACCCTCCAGCCATGAACCATCTATAAGGTCCTAGGAATTCAGCACCAGCAGCTATTAAAGCAGCACCTAAAATTGGAACTACAGCACCACCTATAGTACCAACTGTTGCTGCATGTAACCTCACAAAGAAGTTCGGAAACCTAAGCATACCTATAGCAGCTATTACATCAGTAATTACACCGATAGCTACAGCAATCTCACCAATTATTATTAATACATCATTTATTGAGACCATGCTACTCACCCAACTCCCTCTTAGCTTCTAAGTACTTTGAAACATAGATATCGAGCGCATAGATCCAGAGTGCTAAGACTATAGCTATAGGGATCAGTATGGGGCTCCTGAAGAAAATAGATAGTATGACTAAGAATGCCGCTAAATCGTAAGTTAATGCGTCTATAGCTAGTACAGTATCAGATACCGTTGGTCCCTTAAACGCCCTTATCGTGTATAGTACGAAGGCTAACATGTAAATTGGAATCATGATCGCTATGAAAGTTATTACTTGCTCCTCACTTACCACCTTCTCCCACCCTCCTTAAGGTATTAAGTGAAAGCTCCTCTGATGTCTCAGGTCTTATTGTTGAGGCTAATCTATATTCATTGGTCGTAACATATGCTCTTACCGGACATATAGTTACACACCTATAACAGAATATACACTTCATATAATCAATTACTGGGAATAACCTTCTTGGATTCTTCTTAGGTACTTCGTATCCCTCAGGTATCTTCTTCATGGTTATAGCTCCTGTTGGGCAGTCAATAGCGCATAGACTACAGCCTATGCACTTGCTCAGATCTGAGTAGTGTCTACCCCTAGCATCCTTCTCTACTTCAGTTTCTTCCTTAGGATACTCTATGGTTACTGGCTTCTTAAAGAACCATTTAAGGACCTCATTAATTATCGCACTCATTTAACCTCACCCCTAGCTAATGTCCTAATAGGTACCTTCCTCCTCACACCATTTCTTAGGTCTGTGACTATAACTCTTTCCATACAGGAAATACATGGATCAAAACTAACAAGTATAACCGGTACGTCGGCTAAGGTATGCCCTAAATACACGAATCCACTATTAATTATGTTATTGAATGATGGAGTTCTAATCTTGACTCTATATGGTTTATCGCCGCCCTTGCTAATTACATAGTATGTAAGCTCACCTCTAGGAGCTTCGGCCGTAGCGTATGCCTCACCTTCAGGGAATCTACGTGGTAATCTCCTCTCATCAGGTACGGCATTACCTTGGGGTAGGTGGTCTAGAACATAATTACACATCTCTATAGAGTTAATGGTCTCCTCCCATCTAACCATCATCCTATCATGTGAATCTCCATGCTTCCTAACTATGAGTCTAAATGGTACCTCCCCATAAGCATCATATCTGTCGTAATCCCTTGCATCTGAAGCTATACCTGAACCTCTTAACGTTGGTCCGAGTAATCCATGATTCACGGCGTCTCGTGATGTTATTGTACCTATGTCAACTAGCCTTTTCCTAATGGTCGCATCTTCCTCAAATACCTTCATATAGTACTTAACTCGAGGTTCTAACTTCCTTAATATATCCTTAATTCTATCTCTTTTAACCTCATTAAGATCTCTCCTTACACCACCAACCATCATGTAGTCGGCAAGGACTCTAGCACCTGTTAATATCTCCTTAGCCTTCATGACCAGTTCTCTATCCCTCATTATGTACATGAATAGCGTATCGAAGCCTAATATCTCAGCCATGATAGCGTTTATTATCATGTGGCTATGTATCCTCTCAAGTTCCATAGCTAGTACTCTCAAATATTTAGCTCTAGGTGGTGGATCAACATTAAGTATTGCCTCCAAAGCTCTCACATAGCAATTAGCGTGAACAGTGTTACATATACCGCAAACCCTACCACATAAGAAAATATTCTTGTAGAATGTATTCCTCTCAGCTAGCTTCTCTACACCCCTATGGTTATATCCAGTATTTATTTCAACCTTAACGACTTCCTCACCATCCACATAAACCTTAAGCATTATTGGCTCATGGACAGCTGGATGCTGAGGACCTATAGGTACTTCAACGAGCATGGGAAACTCTACTACTTTATCAGCTCTAGTCTCTGTCATGTTCACACCTTAAACTCCTTTCTTAATGGATATATACCCTTCTCTGCAACGTCCATAGGTACGAAGAATCCCCTCTTTAAGTACTTATTACCATCAAAAACAATACCTAGGAGATCGTAAGTCTCACACTCACCTGAAAGAGCACCGTTAATACCTAAAGATAGTAATGACTTTATTCTTGGGTTATCCCTATTGAGCTTAGTTCTTAAAACAATGTACCTCTTAAGATTAATCAAATTAATGAAATAATTAATCATTATTGAATCCTCATCAGGTAGATCAACACCAGCTATAGTTGATAATAAAACTCCTCTCTCACCAAATTTCTCAATAAGCGATTTAATCACGTTAGGTAGATCTTCAGGCTTAATCTCAACAACTATTCTATCATTACTCCTCATTAGTGAGACTTTTAAAGCGTATTTTTCAAGGAAATCAAGACCTAGTTTCTTTAACTCCACACTCAAGCATATCACCCTTACTTCAGCTTTCCTAATAACTCAACAATACCATGCAATATCGCTTCAGGTCTTGGAGGACAGCCAGGTATGTATATATCTACAGGAACCACTTTATCAGCTCCACCAATAACTGAGTAAGACCCAGCAAACACACCACCACTAATAGCACAAGCACCTACAGCAACAACAAACTTAGGGCTAGGCATTTGTTCGTAGAGTCTCTTTAATCTCTCACCAGCCTTCTTAGTGACAGCACCTGTAACAACTAATATATCACCATGCCTTATAGAGGGAGCAAGCTTAATCCCGAACCTTTCAGGATCATAATGAGGAGTAAGAGCAGCTAACACCTCAATATCACAACCATTACAAGCACCAGTATTAAAGTGGACAAGCCAGGGTGAGTACCTAATTATCTTAACCCTACCACCACTCCTTCTAGTCCTTTCTCTACTACTCACGCCCATCTCCAAAGTAGTCTTAAGGTATGAAATTTAAGCTTTTCCAATACAAATATAAGTCTGCATAAATCCCCTCATATCTATTGATAAACGATTCCTACAGCATACTTATACACATTTAAGTAAAGTTAACTAAGTATATACTTTATTAATCAATATTAATCAATCAGCAACCTAGTCTAAATAATTCACTCCCCAAATAGCTGTGAGTGTAGAGTAATAAATTTATTTATTGATACTTAAGTGAGGCTACTACCTGACCTAAGGCTATACCTCCATCATTGGGTGGTACCTTCTTAGGCATTAATAGTTCTAAATCGTGGGTTTTTAGTACGGATTTTATGCCCTTAACTATTATGTCATTGACTGATGCACCGCCTGCTATAGGAACCTTATTAATGCTTATTCTACGGCCTTTCAATGCATTAACTACTGCACTGCCTAGGGCCTCACCGAGAGTAAATTGTACTGTATAAGCTATGTCACTACTACTATAGTCTATGAACTCTACTATGCTCTTAAATAACTCATCAGTATCTACGACATAGACGTCACCATTTAAGATTAATGGTGCTTTAATACCATCAATTAACTTACCATCTTTAGCATGAGCTTCGAGCCTTATTGCAGGTTCACCCTCATACGTCCGTTCATTACATACATTAAGTAGCGATGAAACTGCATCAAGAACTCTACCCATAGATGAGGTCCATACGTACATACCTTTATCAATTAATGCTTTTACCACCCTTACCTCTCGGAGTAAGTCACTATAACCTAATTCATTATTCCTCAGTTTAATTACTCTAATTATCTCATTTGCATTAAGGAATTTCTGAAGTATCGAAATTAAGAATTTACGTGGGTACTTAACTGCTACATCACCTATTAACGGTTGGTACATTAAGTGGGCAAGTCTCACGTAGTTCAGGTTGTCCTTAACCATTATTACCTCACCTCCCCATATGTTACCATCATCGCCGTAGCCAGTACCATCAATAGCTATGCCTACGATATCTTCTCCTATGATTTTGTATTCACCAAGTACTGAGAGTATGTGTGCGTAATGATGTTGAACCTCAACGACCTCACAACCATAAGTCTCGGCATACTTTAACCCTAAGAGTCTTGAGTAGTAATTAGGATGCTTATCTACTACAATTAGGGATTTGCTTGGATCTATGTCGTATATTCTCATAAAGTATTTAAGGTATTTATCTAGATCTGATAATATGTCGTAATCATCCGCATCACCTATGTATTGTGTAAGTACTACCTTATCCTCAAAGGCAACAGCACCAGCAGACTGTAAATCAGCACCTAACGCGATGACGCTCCTTCTTAACTTCTTACCGATCCTTATCCATACAGGTGCGTATCCCCTACCTCTTCTAAGCATTACTGGTTCTCCATCAGTGAACCTAATTACTGAGTCATCAACTCTGTTAACTATCTCTCTATCATGTATTAAGAAATAATCAACTATGTCCTTAAGCTTACTGTACGCACAAGCTTCATCTATACACATAGGTTTGCCATGAACATTACCACTGGTCATTATTAAGAACTTATCCTTAGTGTCCATGAGTAATAGATAGTGAAGTGCAGTATAAGGTAGGAATACACCCTCATGTGTTAAGCCTGGAGACACATATTTAGATGCTGGAGTATCTTCACGTTTAGGTAATAGTAGTATTGGTTTTTGTGGCGATGTAAGTATTCTTAAAGCTTCATCACTTATGTAGACAAGCTTATTAGCTATCTCTACATTCAGGGCCATTATAGCAAATGGTTTATAGGGTCTTTTCTTCCTTTTCCTAAGTTTAAGTACAACATCATCACTACTAGCTAATGCTGCTATGTGGTAACCCCCAAGACCTTTAATACCTACAATGTAACCTTCATCAATTAATTTAGCGGCTTCCTTTATTGGATCGTTGACATCTATCCTTACACCGTTTCTATCAGTTAACCATAGCCTAGGTCCATCTCTAGGACAGCTAATACCTTGAGCATGGTACCTCCTCACGTTACTGATGTCTCTATACTCCCTTAAGCACTCATCACATAATCTATACTTATTCATTGAGGTATTCTCCCTGTCATAAGGTACTCTGTACATCATGGAGAATCTAGGACCGCACCATGCACATGAGTTAAAGGCGTATCTATACCTTCTATTATATTCATTGAGTACCTCTCTTAAACATTCATCACATATGCCTATATCTGGAGGTATCATTGACTTCCTAACCTTAGCTGATGAACTCTTCAATATCCTGAAATCTTTAAATCCTTGAGGTTTTACTTCAAAGATCTCTATCTCCTCGATTACAGCAGGTCGTGGTTTCTCCATGATTAAACATTTAATGAATTTAGTTATATTAGTCTCATCACCCTCAATAAATATCTCTACTTCAGAACCGCCGACATTTCTAACATACCCTTTAACATTAGTCTTTAAAGCTAGTCTATGAATGAATGGTCTAAAACCTACTCCTTGAACTATCCCTATAACTACTAACTTCATTGCCATCATGACCTTTACCCTTGTAAGTGATATCCTCCATCTTAGTAATTATGATTAGTGCGACTAACTGTGTTTAGTTTACTATTAATCATTTCAATGTGGTAACTACATAATCCTTACCGTATCCTCACCTCTTAATTTTGATGTTGGTATGTGAGGAAATGCTTCATTGAAATACGATATTATAGCTACGTAAGTGTTAAGTAGTTTATATACATTATTTAGAAACTCCTGTCTCCCTGATTTCCTTATGTAATCATCAATCAATATTAAAGTAATTGTTATACCTCTAGGGTCTATAGGTGATGGTTCAACTAATATATTACATGTGTTACATACCTTAAGTAATTCTAAGACTAGCCTTGATATGAACCTAAACCTATCTTCTCTCCTCATTTTGTTTAACTCACTTAAATGTTCCTTAGCTATCGCGACACCTAGAGTAAGTATTGTTCTATCAGGTTTAGCTTTGGGTTTAAACACCCTAAACCCTATACGTGTAGGGGGCGGCGTTCTAACATCCAAACCCCAAGAACTCTCAATAGGAAGTCCTGTTGCGATTCTCTTTACCTCAAATCCCTCATCTAAGAGCCACTTAGTTATTACCTCCTCTACATTATCACTCACACTACCACCTTCTAAGGTATAGGTATCGATTGATTTTTAAGTTATGTAGTAAGAAATAGTAGGGATGAAGACACTTGCCCCCACCTGAGTAGTGAAGACATTACCGCGAACAGACCGCATTAATAAACTATACCAATTAACGGAAACTAACCCGATATAACTTAACTATCCCCTAAAAGGATTTGAGTCTTAATAAAGTAGTGAGGATCAATCATAATTTAATTAAAACTATATGTATTACTACTTAATTTAATACGATACCAGAAATATCATTTCCCAAAACCTACTACTCCTTCTCACCATCAAAAACTACTTTATTGGATTAATAAATTAATAAGTCTTTAATAAGAGGTATTCCGTCAAATAACATTATACGCCTTCAATACGCACTTAGTTAGTTATGTTATATTTAGTTTCTAGCCCTTACTACAAGATTGTATAAGGTCTTGAAGGAGTTTCCTAACCTCTCGATAATCTCTGACGTTGAAGCGTGCTCTAGAAGGTGTGAGTCCCACACGGATTGTGTAAGCCCATTGCGGTAATACAGCAAACATTTCTTCATCTGTCCAATCATCACCTATTGCTAGTATAAAGTCCCATGTACTCTGTTGAAGCCATTTTAATACTGCTTTGCCTTTCCCTATACCTGCATTACGTACCTCAATGACTTTATCACCTTCTATGACTTCCAAGTTATAGCTAGCTAAGAGACTCAGTAGTATATCCTTCAACTCCTTAGCTCTAACCTCACCAAGCTCTGCTTGAGCTCTTCTATAATGCCAAGCTATAGAATACTCTTTCTCTTCTATAAAGGAGCCTGGAGTACGGTCAACATATACCTCTAGTATCCTCTTAATTTCCTTCTTCCAATCGCTACGTATAGGTTCTATAACCTTCCAACTATCACCCTTCCTCTTAATCCAGGCTCCATGCTCAGCTACCAGACTTACATCAAGACCTCCAAACCACTTAGTAAGAGTACCTCTATCCCTACCACTGATGATTACGACCTCCACGTTAGATATTGACGATAATTTCGATAAGATTTGTATTAGCTCATTATCAGGCCTAGCTTTATCGGGCGTATCCCGTATGGGTACTAACGTCCCATCATAATCTAATAATACGAGCTTACTCTTTGCCTTACAGAAATCTTGTATAATGCTCTTTATAACTTCACTAGTTAAGACTCTAGCTTTCAATTTCATCTGCTCTCTTTTAACCTCATGAAGTCTTTCTAAGAAGTCTTCAGCCCATCGGTAAACATTGTATCTACGTATACGCTCCCTCATAGCACGCATCCTTCTAATTCTCTCCTCTTGATTCATTTCTAGTGCTTTACGTATTGCTTCAGCAACCTCACCAACATTATTTGGATTCACAATTATCGCTTCAACAAGTTCTGTAGCTGCACCTGCTCCTTCGCTTAGTATGAGATTACCCTCTCCATTAGGTTTAGCTGCTATATACTCCTTCGATACCAAGTTCATACCATCATATAATGGTGTTATCAATGCTATATCCGCAATCTGATATAACGCCAGTAAATCCTCAAAGGGTATGAACTTATAGATATAAACTATAGGGCTCCAATCAAGTGTCGAGTATTTACCATTAATCCTACCTACAAGCTCATCAATTCGTTTCTTTAGCTCTGAATATTCTTTAACATCGGTTCTAGATGGTGAAACAACTAGTACAAGAACTACTTTACCTCTGTATTCAGGATATCTTTTAAGGAATAACTCGTACGCCATAAGTCGTTGTGGTATACCTTTCGTGTAATCAAGTCTATCAACCGAGAGTATAGTATGTAGGTTTCCGAAGGTTTTTCGATACTCCTCCACCCTTTCCTTAACCTTATTCTCCTCCAACATCTTAGTAAAGCGGTCAAAGTCTATACCCATAGGGAACGCATCAACCAGCACAACTCTACCATTAACATATATTCTACCAAGTGTATTCTCTATACCCAATAAGCGGCGAAGAGCACTAAGGAAGTGTCTAACATAGTTGTAAGTATGAAAACCTATAAGATCTGCACCTAGAAGCCCATGTAGTATATCCCTTCCCCAAGGTAAGAGTTTAAATACTTCTGATGAGGGGAATGGTATATGAAGGAAGAAGCCTATAGGGACATCATCACCTAGTTCTTCACGTAACATTCTCGGTAATAACATTAAGTGATAATCATGCACCCATATAACGTCTCCAGGTCTATAAACCTCAAGCACGGTTTTTAGGTATAACCCATTAACTCTCTTATATGCTTCCCAGAACTTCTCCTCATAATGTGCTCTTTCAGGGAAATAGTGAAAGAGAGGCCATATAGTACTGTTGCAAAATCCATGATAGAAGTCGTCTATATCGCTACGTGATAAGAAGACAGGATAAAGGTTACGTGTAGCAAGTGACTCCTCAATGATTCTCCTCTCACTCCAGCTTATGCTATCTAATGGAACACCTGGCCACCCAACCCAAATACTAGGTCTTTTAGCGTGTATAGCTGATAAACCAGTAGCTAAACCACCAGTACTAGGCTCAAGCTTAAGTTTTCCGTTCTTCATTGCCACACGTACTGGTAAGCGATTAGATACAATTATAAGTTTAGCTGGCATTATTTCTCGCCTCTACTACTTCACACCACATCCTCACCGTTATATTTATCGTTTCTACCATTTACCTAAGTATTGCATTCCTCGACCTACATTCATCAAAAATTACTAATTGCGAGTGTCTGGGGATGTTCATAATTAATAATCTATGGGAAGGAAGCAAAGTGCTTACTTATACTTATATTGACTATCTATCTGTTTTATTACTTATTTCTTAACTATCTAAGCATTAAGGCCTTCTTTCGTGATTCTATGAAAGTCTTAAGTTCGTCCCATGAGGGTTGCGCCTCAACATCACCTCTTACGGTTACTACTAGGGCGCCAGCTGCATTAGCATACATTAATGCTTCATCTATGCTTAAACCACGGTATATTGATGCTAGGAAAGCAGCATCAAATGCGTCACCAGCACCTATCACATCCTCAATGAACGGTACTCTAAATGCTTCTGACTTAAACACCTTACCATCTTTAGATAGAGCAATAGCACCTTCCTCACCTAGTTTTACCACAACTAATTCAGCACCCTTATCTAAGAGCTTCCTTGCTGCATCATTAACACCTAAACCAGGAACTAATATGCTGAGATCCTCAACATTAGTGAAGATAACCTTAGCTCTTAAGAACTTAGAAATTACTTCTCTAGCCCTTTCAGCTTTCCTCCACAGTTTTAACCTTATGTTGGTATCTAATATTAGATCAACATTATTCTTTACAGCTAAATCATAAATTCTCCCTACAGCAGCTAAGCAAGAGTTACTTAAGGCAGGAGTTATTCCAGTTATTATCACTGCTTTAGAATTTTTCACATAATCCTCATCAACATCATCAGGATTAAGTCTACTTGCAGCTGAACCATGCCTATAATAAAAGACCGTAGACTTACCTGGTACGGGGTAATGTCTTTGGATAAAGTAAACACCTGTTGGTGCTTCCTTGTCTATTTTAACTCTTGAAGTATCTACTCCCTCACCTCTTAAGAAGTTAATAATTAATTTACCAAATTCATCATCACCCACCCTAGTTATTAGGCCTGTTCTAAAACCTAACTTAGTCAATCCTACCAATATGTTGGCTTCAGATCCCGCTACGTGAACTTCATAGTATTTAACATATCTAAGAGGTCCTGATGTTAAGGGATTTAATTGAATCATAACTTCTCCTATAGATATGAAGTCCAATGTCAAACATGTACACCATAAACACATACGTTTTCTTTAATAAATCCTCTACTTTATTAATTATTGGCGTTAATTTACTCCTTAGTTTAGTCAATTCGTTTTCGTCAAGAGTTCCATTTAGTGGTGCTGGATAACCTACATCTATTCCACGTAACTTCATTACCTCCTTAACTAAAGCTGAACTCTCAAGACCAAAGCTCTTAAGGATTTCCCTAATCATTATTAGTAATGATTGAAGCTTAACTGCAAGTTTGATCTTACCATCAATTACAGCCTTGTAAATTGCTATGCTAGTTCCGAAAACATCCGCAGATAATAAACCACATATATATGTGTCGGTACTGAAGAGAAATGCCTGAAGAACTATTGAGTCCTTAGTTACAGCTATAAAGTATCTAAGGAGAAGTTGAATCCTTTAGGTACATCACTAGAATCCTTAATACCTATAACATTGTTTACTTCACCAAAGATCTTCTTAAAGACTGCTAAGCTTATATTCGTACCCCTGCTTTGGTGAGTTGTTATACACAAATATAGCTATAGCTGATGTAACTTAGTAAATAGACTTTGAATAATTGAGAGAAGTACATTATTAAACCCCTCAAGTCACATCTTCTATGGTATAGTAGTGGTAATGGAGATATAGCGTTAGCGCTGGCATCTACCACATGATAAGCTGACTCTAGAGTTAGCTCTACTGATGGTGTTGTAACGTTAGCCACAAACTATAACAGGTATGTTGCTTGGGACATACTCAAGAAATTTTTCAGTAAATAATTTCCTCATTGTGGTGCAGCACTATTCCCTCACCGTAAGTACCTAATACGAAGAAACCCCTAATACCATTCCTAACTTGGAAATCAATTAACTCCTTAATTACTTCATGCTTTCACTTAGATCTTTTGTCAAAGGTGTAACCAATGCTGTCATTACCCTCTTAAATTTCTTAAGGTATTGCTTACTCATGGAAAGTCTCCCCAATAGATCCAAGCTAGCATCTAATGTGTACAGAATTTTAGTGGTATAATACGCCAAGCTAAGTATTAAGATGTAAAGTATTGGTTTATAGATCCTAGACCTCATTAATTCATTAACAATATTCTTTAATGCTTTCTTCAAATGCGTATCTATCGGACTTTAGACAAGTTTAGTACTGAACCTATACTTTCGAGACTGTATTTACCTCAACATTGTTTATCCCTTGAGGCAAGGTCAAGCGCTTCTTCAAAATGTTAGGCACTCACTTAAACTCACTTTATGGGATATATTACGATACTTAGATATTATGTTAATCACTTAAGTTCATATTGAAACCTATTTAATCTCTTTATAGTGAATTTAAATCAGCGAAGGACCACTTCCTCATACATCGGAAAGACCCGGGGTCTCTCATCACTACTCCTTGATAAAGAGCTCTAAATAAATTAAAAGGATTACTTTTATCCTACTACAAATGTAGGTGAGACAGGTTGTGGTAAGACGGTAACTACGAGAGCTTTAACAAGGCTCATTGACCCACCAGGTAGGATAGTTGCAGGTTCCGTGCTCTTCAAAAGGAAAACGGAAGTGTTGTTGATTTATTAAAGGTCCCGAATGAAGTGTTAAGAGAGATAAGAGGAAATGAGATTGCTTACGTATTTCAAGATCCATCATCAGCTTTAGACCCACTCTATACTGCTGGTTACCATATTGTCGAAACGTTAATAGCGCATAACAAGAAGGTAAAGAGAGGTGAAGCAGTAAAAGAGGCGATTAGATTACTGAAGGAGGTACTAATACCTCATCCCGAGGTTAGAGTGAAGAACTATCCTCATGAGTTAAGCGGCGGTATGAGGCAGCGCGTAGTTATTGCAACAGCTGTAGCGAACAAGCCTAAGCTATTAATAGCTGATGAACCTACAACCAATCTCGACGTAACAGTTCAGGCTCAAATACTCGATTTACTTAAGGAAATACAGAGTAGGTACGATATGAGTGTTATCTTAATAACTCATAACTTAGGTGTTGTTGCTGATGTAGCTGATAGGGTGTACATAATGTATGCAGGAAAAATAGTTGAATCAGCTGATGTATTCGCAATATTCGAGAAGCCCATGCATCCATACACTAGAATGCTGCTTAAAGCTGTACCTAATCCATTAAAGAAGATAGAGAAACTAGAGTCGATACCTGGAACTGTACCTAATCTAATTAATCCACCACCAGGATGTAGATTTCACCCAAGATGTCCATATGCTAGGAGTGAGCGTGGGAGGGAGGAACCACCAATGATTGAAGTAGAACCAAAACACTACGTAACATGCTGGCTATACGTAAAGAAGTAGGTAATGAATTAATAGCAGAAGCTTAACTAAAGTCATTGTCTAAAGGAATCATTTAATTATTGAGTACATACTTCTAACCCTAACGGTCTATTTTAAAGTTAGGAAGACTGTATTAACGGCCTTCCTAGATCAATCCTTAGTATTACCTTGTATACCTCAGGTAAGGTTCAATTCTTTTTATGCTTTTTTATCTACTTTTGTTAGTTTAAGTAGTGATAATCCGAATGCTAATAATGAGGCTAATGCTATGAATGATGTGACCCAGAAATTTGCTTTGGGTGGAGTAGAGACCAAATGAATCCTCCTATCAGAGGTCCTGGTGAGGTTATTATACTTTGAATGAGTGACGCAGTTGCTGTAGCAGTAGCTCTGATTTCAGGTGTTGTTACCTTAACTACAAAGCTTGTTTCTGGTGCTTCATGTGATGAGAATATAAAGCTTGGTAATGCTAGTAATAGTATGAAGAACAACTTACTCATAAAGAGTAGCAGAGGTGTGATTAACGCATTTATCATAAGTACTAATACCATAGCTCTTGCAGGCCCTATCTTATCTGAAAATAGCCCCCAAGAGATATGAGGGTATGACAATGAAGTTAATTAAAGTAAATATGGTTCCTATCTCAAACTCATTTAACTGAAATATGGATTTAAGGTATAAGGGTATAAAAGGTATTGTAATCTCATAAGCAAATAAAATAATTCAAATAGGGGATAGTATAAGCGTAGGTAGGGATTGGGGCAGCATTTAACGATATTCTTTCAAAGATTTCTTACAAAGATAACAATACTTTATATGACTACTTATTCTGGAGGGCTCCCTAGTATACATTTCCTCTAGTAGGAATAAAGCCCCAGATAAAGCTACCATAGCAAATAATAGAGATAATGAAAATAGTACTTCATAGTTGTAGATTTTAATTATGTATCCTTCTACTATAGGGCCTAAGGCTAAGACAGCAGATACGGTACTAAAGTATGTACTAACTCTTCTACCTATTTTCTCTAATGAGACTAGTTCAGAAACTAAAACTCGAGCGGGTGCTCTAATACCGTAAGTACTTACGTATAGTAGAACTATACCAAATACAACAAGAAATATAGAGAAAGGTAAGAGTAGTAAGGCTAGTAGAGCTATAGGGAGTATTGACATGAATAGTATTAAAGCATACTTCCTTCCGATAACATCAGCTAGGAAGTCACTTAATATTGAGGTCCCTATACCGATGAAGGCTCCTAAAAGTGAATACCGTACCCATGAATACTACGTCGAGTTTAGCAATATCCCTTAGATATATGATTAAGAATTTGTATATCAGACTATAAGCAAATCCATAAAGTGATAGTGTAGATAAGACAAGTAAGAATTTCCTCATGATGCCACTAAGATGATCGCTTTTCCTTGAGGGGAATTCCCTTGACTTAACTAAGACTTTAAGTTTTTCAACATCTTTTCGTATCTGTAGCTTTAAATAAATGCTACTAGCCCATGATTAAATTTCTAATCTCTGGTGTTCTAAATATGAAGCGGGCATATACACTACTCTCGATAATCTTTTTACCTATCACTAAGTATGTTTGTTCATTCTCTTCATCGATAGCTATTAAGACGTAAGCTTTAATCCATTCACTAATGCCTACATCGTCCCTATCAATACATAATGCGTGAAGCATGTCTTGAATCATTGACCTTAATACGCTCTTTGATAAGGCACCTTTTAAGTTTTCCATGGGGCCTAATATCCATTTTATAGGTGATATTACGTGAGCAAGCGCAAGCCTACTGGGTTCTATATACTGGCTCCAACCTCCTTCCTCTTCATGCTTAGATATAACTGAGTCGTATAGGCTCTTTAAGTCCTTGATGAAGGCGTCAGAATCGCAAGCTATGTGGTTATATATCTTAGCATTAATCATTGGAGGATTTATCTGAAGTTTTATCTTCCGATTGACCTTCCTAGTTAGTAATAATCTAGCAAGTGATGACTTTATTGTTGGAGCTATTAAGCAGTCGGTCATGAAGTAATCCTTACTACATCCTACGATTTTAAATATGGCCGTAGGCATCCACACCAATAATTTATTACTGCACTTCTTTCTCAGAACCTTCTCATCCACCTCAATGAACTGTGGTATATCACTTTTAATCATGTTTATCACTCAACAATAACTAATTCCTTATCCATCCTTAAGCTTACGTATAGTGCTGAAAGCGATGTAATTAGCGCTATTAGTGATGTCAGCCCTATGCCTTCAGTAATGTAAGTCTTTGTAGGGACATGTATCCTGAATACGTAGTCAATCCATGATCCAAGCCTTGCATAACACCTCCCACCTACATACGTCACCTCAGCTACTCTAGTTACTATACTTCCTTCACCATTGATTAGCACACCCTCCTCATTGTACACACCTTTAAATTCCTTAACCATAAGCGGTACTCTCACATTACATATCTTTATTGTGAACTCTTTATTACGTATTGTAACCTCCTTACCGGCTAAGTTAGTATTAAAGAGGAGATTCGCTCCTACTAACCTGTTAAAGAGTATTCTTGTCTCATCAGTTGGTATGTCTGTTGGGTTAATTACGCCCTTCTCAATTTCAAGTACAACGTTATCCATATACTTCATGTTAAGTGATGGTATCTCTATATCTGCTTTAGCAACATAAATACCTGTGGGCTTTTTAGTCATTACGTCAAAACTTACGTAGGCAGCACCTATCAGCAGTGAAGCTATTAGTAGGGCCAGTATTATCTTAGCAGTTCTAGGTAGACCGCTAAAGTATCTCCTAGTACCGTAAATTATGAAGTCAAAGATTGAGCCTGTAACTGACCTCATTTTAATTATGTAATGTCTAGTCTTATCTACAACTACAGGTAGTATAGCTATACCTGCTACAAAACCACCAGCATGTGCGAAGAAAGCTATTGATGCACCAAGTCTTGCGTAGCCGTAGATTACCTGTAGTGCAAACCAGAAGAGTAAGTAGTATGCAGCATTCATTGTGAAACACATAGGGAATAAAAAGAAGAACCAGCAAGCAGTAAGTGAGGTTCCTGGATAGAGTATTAGGTAAGCACCTAAAACACCGCTAATAGCACCTGAAGCACCTATGGCTGGTATAGCAAGTGCTGAAGGTCCTTGCAACATACTAAAAGCAGTATGGAATACTGTAGCAGCGATTCCTGAGATAAGGTATAGGATCAAGAACCTCACACTACCTATGGTATTTTCAATAGCTTTACCGAAGATGTAGAGGAAGTACATGTTAAAGAATATATGTAGTATATCTGCATGAAGGAACATACTAGTAAATATCCTGTAAACATTACTTATATCTTGGAGAAGTAATATAGGTATAAAACCTCCAGTATATAACCACTTAGTGTTTATGCTTATTAATCCATTACTAATGGATGTAATAACATATATTACAACATTAATAGCTATTATCCCTAAGGTAGCTATAGGGAGTCTATACCTAATCTCAGCTCCTGTACCATAGGGCTCCATAGGAATACCGTTAATAAGTCCTGATTTGGTATGTCTTCCTAAGTAATTATCCAACATCCTCACTCATCAATACATCTCTCTGTGTTCATACTTATTAACCTATCTTTATAAACAGGGTCAATACTAATAATTAATTAAGTACTTAAAGTTTATGGGGTAGATCTTCCACTAGTTCCTTAATACTTCTCTTATATGTTGAGTAAACAGCTCTTGCTGCCTCATGTAAGCTTCTTAGCTCATCCTTGCTTAAGATATTAATAAGTTTAGGTCCGATAGAGTTACCAACTACCGTTGGCACGCTAATGAAGACTTCCTCACCTATATCGTTGAATCTATGTGGCGTTGCTATGCTTAGAACGGTATTCTCATCATAGACTATTGCCTTAACTATGTCAGTAAATGCTGCTGCAGGACCGTACCTTGTCGCTCCACTTGCATCGATTATGAACTCAGCAATCTCTTTAACATAATTCTCTACTTCAGCCTTGTTCATCGACTTATTATTCATTCTTAGATACGTATTTAGATCCATACCATTAATTCTTACTGTTGACCAAAGAATTACTGCTGCTTCACCATGCTCTCCACCAACAAATCCACTTACCTCCTTAACACTTACTCCCAGGAGTTCAGCTAGTTTAGCTCTAAACCTTAATGTCTCAAGGTGAGTACCAGTGCTTATTACGAAATCAGCCCGTGAGATCCTTTTGAACAGTGTTGCCATAGCATCTACAGGATTAGTTACTACTATGTATTTAGCTCCAGGATTTCTACTGGGGACTACCTCAGCTACATACTTAATGATCTCAGCATTCTTCCTCGCTAATTCCCTTCTACTTATCCTAATACCTGGCTGTCTGGGATAACCTGCTGAGATAATAATTATGTCAGCATTACTTAGATCTTCATCTCTCTCAAAATAGTTTATGACTACATCACATTTAATACTAGAGTTAGCATGCTTTAATTCCTCAGCTACAGCTTTAGCTAAGCCAGGCTTAATATCAACTAATGATAACTCTGTAGCAAGGCATGACTTAAGTATAGAAAATGCTGTGGCACTACCGACATTACCTGTGCCTATAATACCTATATGAGCCTTCCACTTCCTCAAGATCTGACCCAAGTTAGTAATGAGTGAACTTGTTATAATAAGCTAATAATCTTAATGTCCCTATAAGAGGAGGGTTTACAGAATGGGTTACGAAGAGGATACTTTAAGAAGGAGAATTATGAAGCTACTTGATGAGTGTGATAATCCATTAACTGTTGATCAGATTATTTCATTACTTAATGTTGATTTAAATCCATCAGAGATTTATGAACATTTAAGACATATAGCTAAGACTATTAAGAGAATTAGCGGTGGGAAGAAGATATTAGTAATGAGGCCTCCCATATGTCGTAAGTGTGGTTACGTGTTTAAAGATCTGGATAAACCGAGGAAACCTAGTAAATGTCCTAAGTGCCATTCAGAATGGATAGAACCACCAGCGTTTAAAATTATTGAAAGGTAGTTATGACATAGTTAATTATGGGGAATTAGGTTGAGCGATAATTTAAAGTTAAAAGCTTTAGAAGCTCATAGGAAATACTATGGTAAGATTGAAGTAATTCCTAAAGTACCAATTAGGGAGTTAAGTGATTTCTCGATATGGTATACACCAGGTGTTGCTGAACCAGCCAGGTACATTAGTAAGGTAGGTCCTGATGAGTCATTTAACTTAACGTATAGATGGAATAGCGTTGCTGTAGTGAGTGATGGTTCGAGAGTTCTCGGCTTAGGTAACATAGGTCCTGAAGCAGCTTTACCAGTAATGGAGGGTAAAGCACTACTGTTTAAATACCTTGGAGGTGTTGATGCTATACCCATAGTTCTTAGAGTAAGCGGTGCTGAGGAGTTCATAAATATAGTTAAGGCTCTAGAGCCGAGTTTTGGAGGTATTAACTTAGAGGATATTGAGAGTCCTAAGTGTTTCTACATCTTAGATAAGTTAAGGAGCGAATTAAACATACCTGTATGGCATGATGACCAGCAAGGGACAGCTATGGTTGTCTTGGCGGCTCTCATCAATGCTTTTAAGCTCGTTGATAAAGACTTAAGGAAGTCTAGGATAGTTCTCGTTGGTCTAGGTGCTGCAAACTACTCCGTACTTAGATATCTTGAAGTTTATGGTGTTGACCTAAGCAATGTGATAGTCGTTGAGAAACCTGGTATCGGCATCTTAAGTAAATGTCATCCAATGCTTGACTCATTTAAGGAGTCGATGCCCCACTGGTACGATGCAGCATTAAAAACAAATAGAGATTGTCTAGAAGGAGGTATTCCCGAAGCTTTAAGGGGGGCTGATGCAGTTATTGCTGCCTCTAGGCCTGGACCTGACATCATTAAGGGTGAGTGGATTAGGTTAATGGCTAAGAAACCAATAGTCTTCGCACTAGCGAATCCAGTACCTGAGATATTACCTGAAGTAGCCATTAGGTATGGTGCCGAGGTAGTAGCTACTGGAAGATCTGATTACCCTAATCAAGTAAATAACTCGTTAGGCTTTCCTGCAGTATTTAGAGGCGTATTAACTGTTAGGGCGAAAAAGATTACTGATTCCATGTGCATTGAGGGGGCTAAGGCTCTAGCGAGATACGCTGAAAGGAGGGGGTTGAGGAGAGATTATATAATTCCAAAGATGAGTGAAGCTGGGGCGTACGTGGAAGTTGCTTATTCAATAGCTAAGGAAGCAATTAAGGAGGGATTAGCTAGGAGGAGGTTAAATGATGATGAGTTAATTAATGAAATTAAGTATTTGATTGAGAGACCTAAGAGGATACTTAATGTATTACTAGGCAGTAGTATCATACAATGAGTATAGCCTTCATTAAGCTCTGATACCGATTATTCTTAATTCACCACTAGATAATTTAATGGCTAAGTAAGTCATTAATGCTATTGATATTAAGGGAATTAAGACCATGTATTGATAACTCACTACATATCCATATATCGAAGCTATAGATCCATAAATTAATGGTCCAATAAAGCCCCCTAAATCGAAACCCATAGCGTAAATAGATACAGCTCTATTCCTAGCACCTTCAGGTACGGAATAAGCTACTAGTAATTGCTGAGTAGGTATTGTTAACCCTATTCCGAAGCCGTAAATCAATGCTACTATATAGCTTAGCGGAGCATAGTACATGTGTCCAAGCATGTAGATTGAGGCAGTTGTTATTATATGGCCTATAGTAGCTATTAATGCTGGGTTCTTCTGACTTGATAACTTACCAGCTATGTATCTAGAAACTATGCTACTCAACCCGAAGAACATCATGAAATACCCATATATCTTAGCCTCATAACCCAAGTCTCTATAATGAGCTTGGAGTATCCCTGCTAATGTCAGGAATAGTATACCATTGAGTAATGCAGTAATTGTCACTAATGTAACTACTTTGTTTAGTGCTTCCTTCCAGCCACTCCTGAAGGACCTATTCACGTACTTAAAGCCTATACGTTTAGCTTCTAAAGCATTAAGAATTACTAGAAATATAGCTAGTAGTGCAGTCATTATAAATACCGGTGAATAACCGATTGAGTCTACCAAGGCGCCAGCAAGGGGTGGCGCAACGATAGATGTTAGAGATATCAACATTGATCTAATACCTAGAGCCATACCTGCCTTAACGCCTGCAGCTGTAGCTACCGCAGCTATGGATGGCGATATGAAGTAAGCAGCAGCTACTCCTTGCACTATCCTTCCAGTAATTAATTCATTAAGACTACTTGAGAATAAATATATTGTAGCTGCTATAACCATGAATAAACATCCTAGTGACATAGCCAAATAACTATTGGTTCTATCAGCCATGTAGCCAGCTAACGGTCTTAATATGAAGGCAACAAGGGAAAGTAATGACCATACAAAGCTAGTACCGGCTACATCAATACCTAAGTCACGTGAATATCTAGCTAACACGCTCATTATTAGCTGTGAAGCAAAGAAATATATACCTGTAGATATCAATCCCACCAATAAATCCCTACTGACACTGCTTCCCACCTTACTGATTGGCATGAGTTACACCCTATGGACTACATTAATGTTAATTCCCATTAGCTATCTATATAGTGTAGTAAGTAATTTTACCTTAACTTTAATGAAAATAGGGATTGTTAAGATTATCTATGACGTACCTTGAAGACTTGATGAAATGTCTTAAGCTATTATTAATTATAGAGGAGAAATATTTTCCATTGCAAGTGTTTAGGAAAAAGACTTTATTTAAAAATGTTACTTGGGTAGTAAGCCCTCCTCCTCTAACCAGTCAGCTAACCACTTAAGTCCTAATTTCTCAAGCTTCTTTCTTGTTGGTCTTCCATCAACCCATCCACGCACCTTGTAATACTCATCAAGCATTTCGTGAAGCCTTACTACGTGGCCCTTAGCTGGTCCTTCAGGCATTGGCTCCTCTAGTAATCTCTTGGGTAGTGTGTCATACTCTCTACCGTCGCCGAAGCTTAAGACGTTAAATGCTCTCTCAGCATTCCATATTCTCTCACCTATGGTTTCTACGTCCTTAGCTGATACATCGAAGCCTGTTACAGCACTAAGCATTTCTGCATAGTCCTCAGCCCATATAGCGAATGATGTGAACTTACATAGTATTAAGCTATCAATAACCGCGAAGACATCCTGGAAGTGCTTAACTAGGGCTGGTTTACCCTCAGTCTTAAACCTATCAACTAATTGTGGAACTCCTAAGACTTCAGGGGATATCATGTATGCTCTTAAGTGACAACCACCTCTATTACTTGTAGCATATGCTAGTCCATGTCCCTGAGCACCCCTAGGATCATAAGCAGGTAACTCCTGACCTCTAACAACCATAGCTACCTCAGGTGCTCCATACTTCTTAGCTAGTCTAGCAGCGCCTTCAGCTAGATCGTCACCTATGCCTGATCTATACGCTGTTCTCCATACTAACTCAACTATAGCTTCAGGAGTTCCCCACTTAACATTAAGGCCTCTCAACTTCTCTGGTGGTACTTTACCTAGTTCTATTAACTCCATAAGTGTTCCTATAGTGTGGCCCATCGATATTGTGTCTAAGCCTAATTCATTGCATAGGTAGTTAGCCTTATTTATTGCCTCAATATTGTCAGTACCTGTCTGAGCTCCGAAGGCCCATACAGTTTCATATTCTGGGCCTCCACCTTCACCAGTAAACGGGGATTTCGTGACTCTAGTATATCTAGCGCAACCTATTGGGCAACCCCAACAAATTTCCTCCTTTTGCTTTTTCCAGTCCACATACTTATCAGCTAGGGTTTCACCACTAATCTTCTCAGCACCCTCAAAGACTCCCGTCTTGAAGTTCCTTGTCGGGAATATGCCTGCCTTATTAATTATGTTTACTAATATGGCTGTTCCTAGCTTAGGTAATCCCTCAGAAGTTACTGGGTTCTTCTTATGCTTATCCATAACCTTAACAACAACCTCCCTAAACTTTTCAGGCTTAGCTATCTTTGGTTTTTCATGACCTAATACAGCTATTGCCTTAAGCTTCTTAGAACCCCATACAGCACCGTGACCTCCTCTACCAGCAGCTCTATTCTTATCGTTAATTATTGCTGCAAACCTTACTAGATTCTCACCTGCAGGACCTATAGTAGCTACCTTAATATTCTTAGCCTCATCACCTACCTCAGTCTTTAACTCCTCCTTAATTAAGTCTGTAGTGTGATGGACGTCCTTACCCCATAAATGCTTAGCATCTCTAATCTCAACCTTACCGTCGTGAACCCATAGATAGACCGGGGTCTCAGAAGCACCCTCAATTATTATGCCATCTAAGCCAGCAAACTTAAGTTCAGGACCGAATTTACCACCACTTTGCGAGTCATGTATTGTATTAGTTAATGGTGACTTAGTGACTGAGCACCACCTACCAGGGGCTGGTAACCCAGTAACGCCTGTTAATGGTCCTGTAAGTACTAATGCCTTATTATATGGTGATAGGGGGTCGACCTTAGGGTTAACCTCCTTAAGCATTAAGTATACTCCGAGACCCCTACCACCAATCCAGGTCTTGAGAATCTCCTCAGGAAGTGATTCAAACCTTACCTTACCACTCCATAAATCGACACGAGCTAATTTACCCATGTAGCCCCCTAAAGGCATAGAAACACCTACCAAGAATATAATTAAGGTGTTAGTAAAAACGTTTATCTATTGATAATACCCTTGAATAGTGATGTATGTATATTTCCATGGTTCTTTTTTACACTCGAAGAAGTTAGAACTAAAAACTCCGCTTTTGATAAGTTAGGTAGGTTTAAGTAATGGTTAGATTCATGATTGGCGAGTGGGATATAGCTCTATTACCTAATTCTTATCCACGTGAATTAATGGTTGAAGTAACTATGAAATGCAATTATAACTGTATCCATTGCTTTAGAAGAAGCTTAATGAATGAACATTTCGGTGAAATGGATGTAGACTTATTCAAGGAGTTACTTAAGCAGGCTGTTAAGGCTAACGTCCGTAAACTTGTATTCTCTGGTTGGGGGGAGCCTCTTGTTCATCCAGACATAGCATACATGATTGAGCTAAGTAAGCGTAAAGGTTTTGAAGTTCTGCTGAATACTAACGGTTCATTACTAAGGGAGTATGCTAATGATATCGTTAAGTTAGGGGTAGATGAGGTAGTTGTTAGTATTGATGCTGTTGAGACAGACCTCTATGAAGCGTTAAGGGTCGGTGGCATGCTTTCTGAAATTGTTGATGGTTTACTGAAGTTAAAGAACAGAATAGTGAGGCTAAGTACTTGGAAACCCATAGTGAGTATACAGTTCACATTAAATAACTATAATTATAAGGACCTTCTTAAGTTAGTAGATTTTGCTAAGAAGGTTGGGGTTACTAACGTAATCATCTCTAACGTTATACCACTTTCATCAACTTTAGAAAAAGAGATGTCGTGCTATATGAGTAGGGAGTGCTTAAGAGAAGTTGAGAGAGCTAAGTACGTATTAGTTAGGGAGAGCTTAGATAGTAACGTCTACATATCCTTACCAAACTTTAACGTAGTTAGTGATAGGAGGTGTCCATTTGCTTCAAGGTATGCTTCATATGTGAGATGGGATGGTGGTATTGCACCTTGTATATATTACGCACATACATGGAGTAATGCATTCATGGGTATCGATAGAGTCATTCACGCAGTGATTTTCGGTAATATTAAAGATGATGACTTACTTAATATATGGAGAAAGACCGAATACTCTGAGTTTAGGTTTAGAGCATACACTTTCTACATGCCTAGCTGTCTTGACTGTCCCCTAGTTAATTACTGTGATTACACATTAAGTAATAAAGCTGATTGCTGGGGTAATGAACCAACATGTTCTCACTGTCCATACTCTCACGACATTGTTAGATGCCCACTATGACTTAACGCCTATAATTCCATAGGCGATAATGTATTGGGGCCTAAGCTTGAGTAAGGTGATAATAACGGTCTATGGGATCCTTAGGGAAAAACTTGGATGGAGAAGTAAGGAGGTTGTGTTTAAAGGTGATAAAATAACGTTTAGAGAGTTACTAGATATCGAACCCAAACTTAAATCATTGATAATTCAAGGCGATAACTTAGTAGATGATTACATAATCCTACTTAATGGAGTGCACCTACAGTTTAAGGGAGGCCTTAATGCTGTGTTAAGAGATGGTGATGAAATATCAATATTTCCACCAGGTGGTGGAGGTTAGTGCCTCCAAGAAGATATCAAGATACCCTCTTTACTGAAGAACAAGTTAAAGTTTTAGATATGAGAGCTAAAGGTATGAATGTTGATGAAATAGCTAAGAAATTAGGTATTTCAAGAACAAGTGTGTATTCTGTCTTAAGGAGCGCCTTAACTATAGTTAGAAAAGCAAGAAATACGTTAAACCTCTATGCTAAATTAATGAAGGAGATATCAGTGAGTATACCGAGAAATACTAATTTAAATGATGCAGTAAACATCGTACTAAAAGAGGCCGATCTTCACAATGTAAGACTTCAATTAAGAAGTAGTGAAATAGTTTTATTTATAATAAGGAATGTGCCTCTCGAATGTATAGATATGAATAGACTTAGATTACTATGCGACATAAGCTTAATCGTAAGTTATGATGGGTTATTAAAGAATGTGATAGTGAGTGAGTAGTTTATTGAACTTGAAAATACTTGATTAATGTTACACTTTAAGCCTTAACACTAGGTTTTTGAGTGCTTCATAACCTCGCTCTATTATTGGTTTGTCATGACTTGGTAATATATGTTTTATATCGCTTATGTTAATTAATGATGCTATCAATTTTCTGTTTAGTTCGGGATCTAATGGATAATGCGTTGGTATTTCGTATAATACTCCATTCTCTTCATATACTAAGTCACCTCTGAATAAAGCTTCAGTAGCTTTATGAAGTATGCATATTGATTCAGTCTTATGTCCGAGTGTGTGCATTATTAGTAAATCATTAATGATTTCACCACCACTTAACACTATATCTACCTGTGTTGGTTCTGCGGTATAGTCGTAAAGACTCTTCTCACCACGAATGTATGGAACTTCATCTTTGTGAGCTGCTACCTTAGCACCCGTTAATCTCTTTAGATTAGCTAAAGCACCTATTAAGTACTGTGAAGTCTTTTCTAACACTCTTTACATCCTAAATTAACCTTCTAAAGTACGTGAAGTCTTGGTAAGTTACTTTAGCGCCAACAATATTGCTATACTCCTTAGCTGGCTCTACATACAGTTTTATAGGAATGTTTATGCCTGTAAGCATGGGTATGTTGTAAACTATTACAGGTATATCAACCCTCTCAGCAACTAATGAGAAATGCCTCTTAAGTTTATCATAAGGGACCTTGAAGAAGTATGGAGGTGTTGTTATAACACTATCAACAATCATATCTTTAAATATTAGTCCAAGCTTTATGGAGTGCTCAGTACAGTTACTACTAATACACTAATATTAGGTATGATCCATACCTTACCACCTACTTCCTCAAGAGAACGAGCTTAGTTAATTCAATACTCTCCTCCTTCCTTAAATGTACAAATTCACCTGTGGTTGAGCTAAGAAATAAGTCATGAACGCCATTACATGCCTCATATCTAGCTAACCAAGGGATAGCGTTAACATCAAGGCTTAAGTCTTTCTTGAAGGATGTAATAACACCG
Source organism: uncultured Desulfurococcaceae archaeon (assembly GCA_964592745.1). GTDB lineage: Archaea > Thermoproteota > Thermoprotei_A > Sulfolobales > NBVN01 > CAZAMI01. The sequence goes on along the minus strand of CAZQFL010000009.1, from coordinate 9,796 downwards.
TAAAACTTAGGCTTAGCCAATTAGTGATTCCCACCGTATGTATTACTTATAGATAAAAGAATGTAATTTAACATACTCACATGGCGCTAACTACTACTCGTAAATACTTTAAAGTAAATAATATAAAGTCACCATTAAATTAGTGATAAGGTGTAGGAAATGTCTGAGAATTTATGTCTGGAACCCCTACTTAAACGTAGAAGTGTAAGGGTCTATGAAGATCGGGAAGTCCCTATGGACTTAATACTTAAGATTTTAGACATTGCTAGATGGGCTCCTAGTGCTCGTAACGCTCAACCCTGGGAGTTTGTGGTGGTGAATGATCGTAAAATCCTTGAAGAATTATCTAAGATACACTTTGGTGCTGAGCCGCTTAGTAAAGCTCCTGTAGCGGTGGTTGTATTGTGTGACACTAACATATCACCAACTACGTACCATGTAGATTGCGCTAATGCCACACTTTACATAATGCTTGCAGCCTATTGTATGGGTTTAGGTACTGTATGGATTAACTCATTAAGAAATATAGAAGAGGTTAGAAAAATCATTAAAGCCCCAAGTAGTAAGGTTCCGGTAGCAATAATAGCTATAGGTTACTCTGCAGAGAAACCGAAAATAAAGCCTAGGAAACCACTTAATCAGTTGGTCCACATAGGTGTATACGGTAATAAGTTAAGTCAGACGTAGGTCTAGCAGATATTATAATCACTCCACCATGATTAACGAGACATGAAGTAACCAACTAAGTAACCAATAATGAAGCTTAAAAGAACTACCTTATGTATAAAGAACATAAACCTAGCTCTTTCATAATCGCTTAAGTTTCCACTAAATACACATCTACATAAAATATCTACTAGCTTAACAATTAATGAATCAAGTCTCTTACCCTGTTCTTGAAGCTTTATAACAATAATCCTTAACCTCATAAAGTAATGCTCTATAACCTGTGGTAACCTCCCTAAACTTAAGACATTACGTAACCATCTATAAGTTGGGACTACATTGCCCACTTAACTCACCCAGTACTATACACGCTCTCGAATTTTTAAACTTACTTATACTCAGCAGTCTGTTTTTAAGCAGAGAGATTTCTCTGCTTAAAAAACTTATACAGAAAAGCTGATGAATTATGTAGTACAAACTGTCACTACCTTTACCGTAAATGAAGTAGATAGAAATGATTAAAGTTACACCTTCCTTAAAGATAAGATCATTATATACACTTATGAGAGACCATAAACCTTTATAGTTTAAACTCCACGTTCACATTACTGAGTTCTAACCAGGTATTGTTTCAGTCATGGTAAAGCCTCTCTAAGATATATTTAATACATAATACTCCGATAACCTATGGTAGTGGCTCAAGGATTGGAAAATGCGATAAAGGTAGTAATGAAATGGAACGTGTGTATTGATGTATTGTTTTGATTTTTAATAGATTTGTTATTACGTCCTCCATTTGTTCAGAGATAACAATCAAAACGGTCTTTGTGATATAACCATCATAACCTAATGCAGTTATGTGTCTGCTTCTTGAACTCATTGTGTTTAAGAGTTTTAGTATTAAGGTGTGGACCACAGCAAGTTCACTTACATATGCTTGAGCACGCATCTTATAGGAGGTGTGGAGCTATTATGGCATAATTACATTAGGATTAGTGAGCAAGATCTAGATTCATTAATAAATTCCATAAGTTAGGCTATAGTGTTAATCCTTAAAAACACGTACTTAAGCACCAGACCTACTGAGTCAGTATAACGTAGCTCCACCAACACATCTTATTTTATATATTGTTTTATATATTAGTGAACAGTGAAAAGATCTATAGAGGTATTCGATGCTGATGTCACGTTTATTTAGTTACATAAGCTAAGTAAAGACGCGTAATCCCCATAGCTGAACTATTACTAAAGTATAATTAGGGTAATTAGTGATTTAGATCTGAAGGAGGTATTTCTTAGTAATAATGCCATAGAGTACTTAGTAAGTGATGATTGAGTGTAGAAGTTAGCCGCCATGAATGTAAGAAAAGATAAGTAGTTAGAAAATACCACGTTTTTAGACATTATTCCTCAGGTACAACCTTACCTGGATTCAATATATTATTTGGATCAAGGACTTTCTTAAACATTCTCAATAACTCCAAATACTTTCTATCAGCATACTTCATAAAGTATCTCATCCTCGTAACACCTATACCGTGCTCACCAGATATTACGCCACCTAACCTCACTGTTATCTCGTAGAGTTCATCTTCAAGCCTCTCATATAATTCCTTAGTCCAGCCCTTAGTCTTCATTATATGTGCGTGGAGGTTACCATCACCTATGTGACCTATTACTGGAATCCAGGTATTGTACTTCCTCTCAAGTTTATCTACCTCCTCCATGAAGTCATATATCTTACCTATGGGTAAGGACATGTCTAGTATGTCTATTAAGTCTTTCTTTAATGAAGTATATATCTCACTTCTTATCTTAAGTATCTCCCTCTGCTCATCATCCCTCGTAGCTACCACAGGCTCTAAGTCGGTATACTTCGTGATTACATCATTAATTAGCTCAAGTTCAGAGTATACTAGGTCTTCTGATGACTCACTAACAGTTACTATTAAGTGTGCAAAACCTTCTTCAACAGGCCATTTAAGACCTAGGTAAGAAGCTGATCTCTCAATGACGTCCTTCTCTACATACTCTAAAAGTAGTGGTATGACACCACTTTTTAGAATTTCATGTGCCGCCTTCACAGCGTTTAATCTATCCTTAAATGGTATCACCATGGTTGCACTAGCACGATGCTTAGGATATAACCTTATGTATGCCTTAGTTATTATTCCTAAAGTCCCCTCACTACCTATTATTAAGTGCATTAGATTATAGCCTGTATTATTCTTAATTACCTTACCTCCAAGAGCTACTATATCACCATTGGGTAGGACTACCTCTATACCTAAAACGTAATTCCTCATAACGCCAGTCCTAACAGCTCTAGCACCACCAGCATTAGTTGCTATCATACCACCTACTGTAGCACCCTCATCACCAGGATGTGGCGGGAAGAATAGACCTGCCTTATCTGCCTCCTCTAATAGTTTAGCTAAGGTTACTCCAGCTTCCACTTCAGCTACTAAGTTCTCCTTATCTATTTTTATATTATCCATTCTCTCTAAAGATAATATGATACCGGGTTTAGTTGGTATAGCACCTCCAACTAGACCTGTACCACCACCTCTAGGGAATATAGGTATCTTCTCTTCATTGGCTAACTTAACTATCTTGGAGACCTCCTCCGTAGTTCTAGGCTTAACGACAACCACGTCAACTGATGGCTTAGGTCTGAGAGCTTCAGGTGTTTCATCGTAAAGGTATCTCTCAATCATTTCCCTACCTGTAACGACCCAATCATCACCAACAATACTCTTTAATTTATTTATTACTTCCTCCTTTATTGCCAAGAAGAATCACCTCCTTAACTTCTTGAGTTCCTCTATAAGTTTAGGTACGATCTCATATAAATCACCTACTACCGCTAGATCACTATATCTTATTATCGGTGCTGAAGGATCTATATTAATCGATATGATTATCTTTGAGTCCTTCATACCTGCTAGGTGTTGCGGCGATCCTGAAATACCGCATGCGATATAGATCCTAGGCTTAACTATATTTCCGCTAAACCCTACCTGTCTATCCTTAGAGCACCAACCTGAGTCTACTAGAGGTCTACTAACACCTACTACACCACCTAGTAGGTTAGCTAACTCCTCAAGCATCTTGAGGTCTTCCTTCCTCTTTAACCCCCTGCCACCAGCAACAATTATTTCAGCGTCTGCGATATTGACCTCCTTCTCCTTCACCTTACCAAGTATTTCAAATAGTCTTTCCTTACTCATTAAGTGAGCCTTATCAATCTTTCTTACAATTACTTGACCCTTTCTACTCTTATCCTTACTTAAAGGTTTGAATACCTTATACCTGATGGTTGTCATCACAGGTGTTGTTATGGTCTTTATATGTGCTATAATGTTACCCGTGAATGCGGGTCTTACCTGAATTACGTCACCATTATCATCTATGTATATATCTAGGCAATCAGCTGTTAATCCTGTCTTAAGTGCTGCAGCTACTCTAGGAGCTAAAGTCCTACCCCATGGTGTAGCACCAAAAAGCACTATCTTAGGCTTAATTTCATTAATTAAATTAACAAGTACATCCTTATGTAGTAGTACATCAGGTTTAACGTCCTCATCAAATTCGTAAGCAAATACTTTATCGGCACCCGACCATATCAGGTCTTCAGAATACTTACTTGATCCATAACCTATTATGACCGAGATTAACGAGCCACCTAATTTATCAGCTAATTCCCTACCTTTACTAAGGAGTTCATAAGTTACTGGATGTACTTTACCGTCTATGTATTCAGCGTATACTAAAACATCCTTTGGTGTACCTTCCGAGTGACTCATAATATCACCCCTTCTGACTTAAGTATCTCTAAGATTTTCTGGACTCCCTCATCACCCTTAACAATAACGCCTCTCCTACCCCTCTCTAGGGCATAGTAAGCCTTTACAACCCTAGTAGCTGAACCATTAAGTCCTATCCTGCCCATATCAATTACGTCCTTTAAGGTGTCTGCATTCCATACTTCAATCTCAGCTTTCCTAGCCCTCAATACGTCTCTAAGTTTAGGTTTCCTAGGGACGTTAACCTCCTTCGTAACAGAAATTAAGGCTGGTAATTTAAGCCTTACTAAGTAGTAGGCACTACCTAGGTCTGAAACAACAGTTATTGAATCCTTATTTACCTCCTTTATATCAACAACATACGATGCATGAGGTATACCGAGAAACTCAGCTACCTCAGGACCTACTTGTCCCGTATCTCCATCAACACTCTTTTCACCACAAATTATTAAGTCAAAATCACCTAACCTCTTAATTGCTGATGCTAATGTGTACGAAGTCGCTAACGTATCCGCGCCCGCAAACCTTTTATCACTGAGTAGTATAGCTCTATCAACACCACGAGCTATTGCGTCCCTTAGAGCATTTACAGCACTGGGCGGCGCCATGGATAGAGAGATTACGGTTCCACCAAAGCGTTCCTTAATCCTCACTGCTGCCTCGATAGCATGTAAGTCGAAGGGGTTAATCTCTAACTCTGCTGACGACCTATCAACAACTCCTCTCTTAATATCGAACCTAACCTTCTCAATATTTGGTGTAGGTTTTATTAATACAATAATCCTCATGTGATGCCTACCTCAATAAATAGTAACTCGGATCACCTTTAAGTACTATCCAATATAGTTAAGCTTAACCCACACATTAACTAAGAAGGTTGAATGAGCGCTACATTTTATTACTTATTTACTGACTTACGTGTGACCTCTATGTGTAGGATGTTAGGTGTTGTCTGGAGGGATAGTGATGGTGCTAAGTTAGTAGCTAAACTTACTGAGCTACTTTATGAGGCAGCAAGTAATGACTACCTACTTAGAGGATTAACCGATAACTGTAGACACTGTGATGGCTACGGTTACTTAGTCCTTTACGATGACGGTGAGGGCTTTAAGCTGGTTATGGAGAAGTTTGACGCATTTGATGCTTTAAACGTTAATAGCGGTAACGATGTTTGCGTAATCAACCTTAAGGCCTTAAAAAGTACTGTAAGGAAACTTGCTAAGATTATTGAGGGTAGTAAGAGGGGTCTGTTAATACTACATGCAAGGAAGGCGAGTAAGGGTGAACCCCGCGGTGTAATGCATGCACACCCATATATTGAGGGTATTGCAACTAGAGACGGATATAAGTTAATAGCATTAGCACATAATGGAAGTATCAATAAGAAGCCTTTAGCCAGGCTCATCGGTGTAGATCCTAATGCATACACGGATACCCATATCCTAACACTATGGCTTATTAAGCAGTTAATGCTTGATAAGGACCTAGAGCACATACTTAAGGAAGCACACAAATACACAAGAACAGCCCTCAACTTAGTAATAGCTAGTATAGAAATAATTAAGAAAAGGCTTAAAGCGACACTCTACACTTACTCTTACATTTCAGAAAGAATTAAAGACGAAAAACGCCTAAAGTATTATAAGCCCGTATTCTTTAAAACACTAAGTGCTGAAGGATTCATTTCATCAACAGTGAAGTTACTCGCTGTAAGACGTAATTTAAACTTAGGTAACATATCGGAGAAAACAAAGCATCTACTCTCGGCATCAATAAGTTAAGACCAGATCTGCCCCACTTACTTAAGGAACCACTTTAATCTCCTTAACTACCTTAAAGTCCTCATTGAAAGACGCCATCGCATTAACCTTTACTCTTAAAGCTACTGCTACATGAACGGCATCAGCTGGTAAAAGACCGTAATTTCTCATAATTTTAATGGAGTTGATCCAGTCATTGTATGTCACGTATTCTATTCTTAACCCTCTAGTGAGTAGGTACTCTATGTATTTATAGAATGTCTCAATAACCTTAATACATTTCATTCTAACTTTTTCGTCTAGCTTTAATGCATCTCTTATCCTCCAGATATTCCTGGTGTTGAGTACCTCACTTGCTTTGGCAAATACTAGTTTAAATGAAACCTCCTCAAGAATAAGTGGCGTGATATAACCTAGTGCTTTATTCTCTTCAATAATTTCCAATATTTCTTGAGCTTTATCAGCTCCTGGCTCATCAAGAATTAGTTTAAGAAATACTGATGAGTCAATAAATAGCTTCATTTAGACACCAAATAAATCTCTTCAAGCTCCCTCAAAGTTAATTTACTCTTAACTAATCCTCTCATCCTTGATGTCATTGACTTACCGCTCTTAGATATTATGAACATTTCCATAGCCTTTCTAATAGCTTCACTCCTACTCATACCTAACATTTCAGCAACCTTTGTAAATTTCTTAAGTAATTCTTCATCAATCCTCAAGTAGATACCTCTAGAGCCCATATATGAGCACCATATATACGTATATCGCTAAAAGTATATAAGAGTTACTTTTCGAACTTTTGGTTAATAATTACTGTTTAGCCCTCTCCATGATGTATTCGTAGGCAGATAAAGCCGCTACGGCTCCTTCAGCAGCTGCTGTAACTATTTGATCGAACTTCTTCTTGCATGGACCTGCTGTACAGTCTCCTGCAGCGAATATCCCAGGTATGTTAGTTAGTTGACCTGGTCTAATCACTACGTAACCCTTATCATCAACTTCAAGACCTATCTTCTCGAAGAACTCCCTAGGTGGTTCAGATCCTACCTCTACGATTAATCCCTTCACTTCTAACTTCCTCTCCTCACCCGACTTAACGTTCTTAATCTTAACCCACTTGAGAGTTTTCTCACCACCAACCTCAGTCACCACAGTGTTGAGTAGTAACTCAATTCTTGGATTCTCCTTAACTAGCTTAACGTAAATGGGGAATGCTCTAAAGCTATCCCTCCTATGTATTAAGTAGACTTTCGGTGAGTATGAAGTCATAAGTAGAGCTGCTTGAAGTGCGGCATTACCACCGCCAACAACTGCTACGACCTTACCCTTAAATAGTGGTGCATCACATGGTGCACAGTAAGAAACTCCTTTACCAATGAATTTATCCTCGCCAGGTACTCCTAACCTCCTTCTCTTACTACCTACTGCTATGATTACAGTCCTACTCTTGAATACACCACTATGCTCGGTATGTACTTCAAAGATGTCATTAGTCTTTCTTACATCAGTAACTTTATCCCTAATTATAGGTACGTTATACTTCACTACATGAGCTTCAAACCTCTTAGCAAGTTCAGGACCATGAATTGACGGTACTCCTGGATAGTCGTCTATCTCACCAGCTTCTACTAACGTACCACCTACCTCCTCACTAATTATTAAGGTCTTTAACGCGAATCTAGCAGCATATAGAGCTGCAGTAAGACCTGCAGGTCCAGCACCGATGACTACTACATCAAGAACTTCCGTAGGCTTAGGTTTCAAACCTAACGTTATCCTAAATTTCATCTCACCACCTAGCAACTATATGGGTATTCTTCATTTAAAATGTTATAATTTGAGTTAAGTAATAAGCATATAAGTGAGGTATGTTAGAGTTTAGGCTTGGGTGGTCATTGATTGAAGCTAGGAGTGAAGAGCTTAATAATAGCGGTACTCTACGTGGTGTTAACCATAACTCCACCACTTAATGCTATATCCTATGGTCCAATACAGGTGAGAGTTTCTGATGCATTACTAATGCTTGCATCAATAGAGCACTTCGGATTGGAAGCCGTAGTAGGTGTTACTGTAGGTTGCGCCATAGCTAATATAGCTTCAATGTATGGACCACCAGATATAGTTGTTGGCACTATTGCTAACCTAATTGCTGCATCAGCTATATACTTAATGACTAAGAAGTATAAAGGCATTGTAATGAGGGTTACTTCAGGTATTGCTGCATCAGTAATTATAGCTGTACTGATAGGTTACATAATACTTCACCTAGTTGCTGGTATACCTGGGCCATTAGTGCTTATAGCATCAGTTTTAGTGGGTGAGATCATAGCTATAGTTATAATAGGTACGATAGTGTCTACAGCGATTGAAAGGAGGTTAAGACATAGATTACAAGCTAGTTGAGGGCTCATCATGGAATTAAGTATTGAAGTAAGTAATGTTACAGTTAAGTTGGGTGGTGTAGAGGTACTTAAGAATGTAAATTTACAGTTAAGGAGAGGTCTTCATGTATTGCTCGGACGTAATGGATCAGGTAAAACCACACTTTTAAGGGTGATTGATGGGCTAATAAAACCTGTAAGGGGTAGTGTTAAGGTTAATGGAATGGACGTCTTTAAGATTAGTAGGAAGAAGTTGGCTAGAATTATAGGTTACGTATGGCAGAACCCGTTACACGGTTTCTTCGAGGAGAATGTTAAGAGGGAGATAGAGTTCATTATTAAGAACTTGAGAATCAAAGGTAGGAATGATGTAATAGAGATACTAGGTCTTGAGGATCTACTAGATAGATCACCATTCGTATTGAGTGGTGGTGAGGCAAGACTCGTCTCGATAGCTAGTGTAGTTATTGCTGATCAACCAATAATACTCATTGATGAACCATTCATGTCTCTCGATATTGATGGTGTTGGGAGAGTTATGAGCTTACTCAAAAAGTTTAGAAAAGAGGGTAAGCTAATAGTTATAACGACGCATAACGTATTATTAACCTACATGTTAAGCCCAGACACATTAACATTAATGGATAGAGGAGTTATTGTATTCCATGGTCCATTAAGTAGGGTTAATGATGATATCCTTGAGAGTGCGGGAGTCATTAGTAGGAGGTGGTTATGTAGTGTATGCTCTGAGTCGTAGCCTCACCTTCTACCTTAAACTAGTATTAGTACTCACATCAATGGCCACGTATTTAATCCCATTTAAACCTTACCCATACATGCTCTCATTACTGAGCCTTACCTTATTAATCCTTAATCGTAAATTAAAGTTAGTGAGTCTCATACTAGTTAACGCATTAATACTTCTCTCACTTCTCATACCTGTAAGCATAATATTCGGACAGGGAATATTTAACGCTATTAATTACACATTATATGTTATCACTAGTTTATCAGCAATAATGTATGTAGCGGTAACCACATCTCCTTCAGATATTGAGAGATATCTGAAGGTTGAGGGAGTAGCAAGATTCGCAACTCTTGTTTATGCATTAAAGGAAGAGGTATTAATGATTTATGAGACATTTAAAGCACGTGGTTTTGAAATAGGCATTAATTTTAA
>CAZQFL010000008.1:0-70098 GCA_964592745.1 uncultured Desulfurococcaceae archaeon | reverse complement strand
ACGTCTAGGGGTATTTCATAATCCGGGCATAACCTTTTAACTACCTTACCCTCATCAACTATGAAGACTCTATACCTAGAGTTACGTGTTAGTACCTTCTCCATAGTTAATGCACCACCACCACCCTTAATCATGTTACCTTTAACATCAACCTTATCAGCTGAATCTATGTATAGATCGATGAATCCAATAGAGAGGGTATCTACAACATCATAACCTAGTTCTGAAACCCTAATTGCTGTATCTATTGATGAAGTAACTATACGCTTACCTCTAAGAACTCCAGCCTCATCAAGAACCTCCAGAAAGGCTGATACGGTCCTGCCAGTACCTAGACCTATAACTCTAGACTCACTAATCACCTTACTCAAATCTGATACGATCTCACGGAAAATACTCTTAAACTTAAGGTATGGATTACTCACACTGACACCAAAGAATTACTCAAGACCTTAATTAATTGCTTATCTAGTATTACCACATATAAATCTTGTAGCCTACCTATAGTGAGGGTGCTCATGAGTAACACCAAGGTGAGTATTACCATTAGTAGTGAGAAGTGGATGAAGGAGCTATTAGATCTGAAGAAAAGGTTAGGTAGGTATGTAAAGAGGTATTACGGGCCTGAAGTGTATGAAGCACTTATGAGGAGGTTTAATGGTGCTTTAGACATAATTAGGCATTCTAAGGAGAGAGTTCTCTCAGTAAGTGTTAGGGGTTCAGGTATAGTAATGATTATAGCCTCAAGTAAGGGCTTAGAGGAGGGTTTTGAGAGGGTAGTTAAGGAGAGGAGTTTTGAGGGCTACATTATTGAGAAAGCGATGGGTGTACCAGCTGAAGAGGCATACCACATAGTTCAAGTAGGTCCTTACGGTCTGAAGTGTACATGTATAGACTCATTAATGACCTCAATAAAAGCTGATAGGGAATTCATTACTGGCTTAAGAAGCCTAGTGAGGAGATTCGACATACCAACACCTATATTTACTAAGTACGTACTATGTAAGCATACATTAGCAGCACTCTCATACGGTATAGCTGCTGGTGTAGTAGATCGTGATTCAAGAATGCTTAAGGAGATACAAAAACTAAGTGTTAAGGCCTTAGTCCTTAGAGTTAAGGGTCGTGAAGGCCTAAGTAAGAAGACTTTACTAAGAATGTATAACTTATTACTAAGACTATCTAAAGGGTTACCAATAACTTAATAGTATTTGAACTCTTTACTCGAAGTACTTGTAGTTAAATGGCTTAACTCCTTTAAGGAGTTCACTTACCTTGAATTATACTATTAGGGAGTACTTGTGAAGACTTGGAGCATAGATGACTTTGGTGAGCTAAGCATAGGTAATGCCTTGATTAAGAGAGATGGTAATAAACTCTACGTTAAGGACCTATATGGTGAACGAACATTCATGATAGATCCTGACTCCCACGTTGAGGTACTACCCATACACCCAATCTTTAGGTTAGGTAACTTAACAAGTACAATGTATATAAAGATAACTACACCTATGGTCGGTATTGGAGGTAAGTCTTACTGGCTATCAATACCTTACGACCTCCTCATAATGGTTGATGGCAAGCCAATATTTATTCTAAGTCCCTTCAGGATTAAATACACATTATTTGGTAGCATTACTGAGGGATTCATTTGTAGGTATCATGAAAGCAGAGTCTTTAGGGAGAGTAAAGAGGTTGGAGATGAATACGGTAGATTACTTGTCAGTATGCCCTTAAATAGTAAGATCGGGATGTACGAGTTTGTCTTAATTAACATGAATTCAATAAAGATATTCAGGTCTAAGGAAGGATTAAAAGTTTTCTATGAAGTTGTAAGACTACCTATAGATCCCCTTAAACCATTCGCTGAACCCCTAGGAAGGCCTCCTAAGAAGGACTTAGAGGTTATAAGCATACCTAAAGACATAAGTACTTTAACTACGGGGTGTCTCTGTCATGAGTACTACGGACCTGATTAACTCATCTGAAGGTATTAATGCTACCTTAAACGCGATCATAGCTTCAGCTACTGATACCTGGAATATGGTGTTAAAGCTACTAGGTGTTTCAGTATCAATAGCTATAGTCGTAGCTATAACACTAGCTATAAGGACATTCTTGAGGAAGTCATTAAAGCCTAGAGTGGCTCTTCACGTATACAACGTTATTGAGAAGGTGATTGTTTACGCGGTACTCATATTAGGTATTATAGCTGCTTTAGCTCCACTCGGTATTAACTTGACGGGACTCTTAGTAGCTGGTGGTGTCGCAGGTATAATCATAGGCTTTGCTAGCCAAACAGTATTTTCTAACTTCCTTAGCGGCATATTCCTATATATAGAAAGGCCTATAAAGGTAGGTGATAGTGTAATTATAAATGCTCAGGATAGCTCCATAGCGGGGATGGTCATTGACATAGACGCTATTTCTACTAAGATAAGATCATGGGATGGGCACATAGTTAGAATACCTAACGATAAATTATTTAGCTCAACAATAATCAATGTGAGTAAGGTAGCTGCTGTTAGGGTTGTTGTTGATGTAGGCATATCATATAAGTCTGACGTTGTTAAGGCTAGGGAGGCAATACTTGAGGCACTTAATGAGCATCCCTACGTACTAGTGAATCCGCAACCTGAAGTATATATTAAGGAGTTCGGTAATTCAGCTATAGTCTTAAGGGTTAGGTTCTGGGCACCTAGTAAGGTATGGTATGAGACACGTAAGGTGTGTTTAGAGTTAATTAGGGATAGGTTGAAGAAGGTAGGTGTTGAGATACCATTCCCACAGCTTGACCTACACGTTAAAGAGCCTATAAGCATTATTGAAGTGAGTAGCGATTCAAGTAAGGCTTAACTTTTAAGTCTAGGTACATTGTTACGTGTGGAAAGTGTTGAGTCATGTATCAGTGGTACAGGTATAGACACGATTACGGAAAGCATAGGGAGCTCCTAGACTTAATACTCTCATGGGTTGTGTTGAGTATTGCCTTCGGTACTGGATACATATTTAAGGGTAACCTTGTAGGTCTTGCTTTAGCGTTCATTGCTGTAGCTACGGCCTTCGTATTCCATGAAATAGCTCACAGGGAGGTTGCTCGTAGGTACGGCCTATATGCTAGGTATAAGGCTTGGTATACAGGCTTACTAGCTGCATTAATAATCTCACTTCTAACGGCTAAGGCATTCGGTAGCCCATTTGTTATAGCAGCTCCTGGAGCTGTTTACATCTATGCATACATGGGTATACCACCACCAGATGTTGAGTATAGGGTAGCACTTGCTGGGCCATTAACTAATGCAGTACTAGCAGCTATACTCTTAATCGCATCATACTTTACTACATACCCCTTAAAACTATACTTGACCTTCATAGGTAGCGTTAATGCCTGGATTGCAATATTCAACTTAATACCACTACCACCACTTGATGGATACAAAATATTCAGATACTCAATAACACTATGGGCACTAGTCATACTATTTGCTATAGTAATTTACGTATTATTTTAATGACTAGCTCAAGGATAAGGTCAGTGGGGTTCAGAACATCACTGATCAGCGACGCCAAGCCCTCATCAACCCTAATCCTGAATTACATTCATTGCAGAGTTTAAAAGTATGAGGTACTATTTAGGGTTTCACTCTTTGATGGTGTTGCTTATAGAGTTTTTACGTATATGTGTGTGGTTTCCTATAGCTTAGACTGAGTCGATGTATGTTTAAGCATTCATTAATCTGTATTTACATTTGATTAAGTACTAGCAACTTTTTTTAAACACGCTAAAAATTTTTAAGTGGGTATGAGGATTGCCTGAGGTACGTAGGGTTCAAAAGTTTGGTAGATCTACCTTAATGATATCCCTACCGGCCGAATGGGTTAAGTCTGTAGGTTTGAACCCTGGTGATGCAGTAAATATTGAGGTTCTTGAGGACGGATCATTAAGACTAACACCATTAAGTATAGCGACGCGTAAGAAGGAGCGTGAATTGAGAGTAAAGGTTAGTTCTGGATCCTCTGAAAGCTTACTAACTAGAACCATTTATGCTGGGTACGTATTAGGAATGGATAAAATAGTTATCGAGTCTATAAGTGGTGTACTCTCTGAGACGCACTTAAGGATTGTTAGAGATATGATAAGGCTACTAATAGGTACTGAAATCATTGAGTATACACCGAAGAAGATAGTCATCCAGATATTGATAGACCCAAGTAAGTACTCAACTATGGCCGTAATAGGTAGGATGTCTAACCTAGTAAGGTTCATGGTACAACACATAGAGACAGCAATAACTGAGAATAAACCACACTTACTCAATGAGGTTAGAGAACTTGAAAATGAAGTTGATAGACTCCACGCACTAACAGCTAGACAGTTAATACTAACTCAAGTGAATAAGATGATAGGTAAGTACTTAGGTATTAAGCCAACATTGGCCACGGAGTATAGAGCAGTTATTAGAGCTTACGAAGAAGCCGCAGATACTCTTGACAAGGCTGCAAACATATTATTATCGAATGGTAAGGAAGTGATTGAGAAGATAAGGTCTAAGCTTGACGTATTTAAAGAGTTCATAGATATGTTACTCTTAATAATAGATAGGGTTGATAGATGCTTATCACAACCAGACCCATACTTAGTTAATGAGGCTCTAAACCTAATAGCTGAGTATAGGAATCACATAAGGAAATATAATGAGATGTTGTTTAGGGAGTTAGGTCTTGACAAGACATACCTAACTATTAGGGAGTTCATAGAGAGGTTAGGTGAGGCTGCTAATGCCTTAGAGACTATAGCTGAGACAGCATTTGATATAGCTGTTGAGAAAACTGGTGAAGTATTAGACATAAGTAAGAGTTTCGTCTAAGATTATCGGGCAAGTCTATGTTAGCTGTAGTACTTCATGGACCAAAAGATATTAGGATTGAGGAATTACCTGAGCCTACACCTCCTCCTGGATGGGTTAGACTTAAAGTTGAGGAAGTGGGTATATGTGGTACTGATAAAGCCTTCTATAAAGGTACTTATAAACCACTTAAATTACCTTTAGTACCTGGCCATGAGATTTCAGGTATAGTTGATGATGTCGGTAAAGGTGTACCTAAAGATGTTATAGGATTAAGAGTTACTAGTGAAATCAACATTTCATGTGGTAAGTGTTGGTTCTGCAGACATGGATTAAGAACTCACTGTCCTCATAGAGAGGTAATCGGTATATCTAGGGATGGTGGTATGGCTGAATATATGGTGGCACCATATGAGAACATACATATAGTTAATAACTTGAGACCTGAAGAGGTGACATTTATAGAGCCCTTAGCTGCTGTTATTGAGATGATATACATGCAACCTCCTGAACCAAATAGCACAATAGCAATACTAGGTGCTGGTACCATAGGCTTACTCTCACTTCAGGTATTAAGGTTGATGATGCCTAAGAATATAATCGTCATTACACGTCCTAACTCACCTAAAGCAGCATTAGCTAAGGAGTTAGGTGCTGATGAAGTATTAGATACAAACACAGTTCTCGAGTATATAAAGGAGAAAACACCTGAAGGACAAGGCTTTGATTACGTAGTTGAAGCTACAGGAAGTCCTGAAGGTCTTGATTTAGCTGTAAGAATAGCAAGACCGAGAGGTATCATTGCCGCTAAATCAACACACGGCTCTAAAGTATCCTTTGATTACACATTAAGTGTGGTTAAGGAACTTAAAATCGTTAGCTCAAGATGTGGGCCATTCCAACCAGCTATAAGGTTAATTAGGGATGGTATTGTTAACGTTAGGAAGTTACTTACTTCAAAGTACCCTCTAAGGAATGCCTTTGAAGCGTTTGAGAAAAGCTTTCGTAGAGACGTAATTAAGGTGCATTTAACACCTTAAGTATGGTAATGTTATTTAGAAGGGCTCAGAGCCGCCTGTATGCATCACTAGTCAGTGACTCTACCCACTCATCATAGCTTTCAATCATTAATTGTTTTACAAAGGTTTTAATCCTAAAGTCAGTCGGGTAAGTTTACATCATCTCACTAATTCAAGTCCGGGAGTAACTCATCATCCAATAGTAATCAAGTAGTACAGGTATTAAAGCATCAAATGTGAATCTCCCTAAGTAAAGCCTTCTTATAACCTTCATCATTAGCAAGCAATTTATTATATATTTTGATTACGATGTCTTTACCCACAAACTTCACACTATTAGGTTGCACTTCTAAAGGTAAACCTATGTTGAATTCCTCTAAAGTCTCAATAGTGGGATCTTCCATAAGTACTTCCTTCCCTAGTAAGCTCTCAAATAGAAGTCCCGACATTGCCAACCTGGTAAACCTAATTAGCATCTCATCATTCTTCCCCTCAATCTTCACAGGTGTTAACCAGAACATTAATGAGTGAGTTGGGCTTAAGTTGAGGTTTCTCCTTAGTTCGCTTATCTCATAGCTTAACTTCCTATAGATTTCTACAACCCTCCTTAATACCTCATATGATGGAATCTCCCTTCTTAATATTTTAATTCCTAGGTCATGAGTAATGCTCTGGTACTCCATTCTGAATTTACGAATAGTCTTACATAGATAAGTAACTAAGGGATATCTAACAATATCTGATATGTGTGCTAAAGCAAAAGAATCAACACAAATTTCTTTTGGTTTTCCCTTACCTGCTACAAATCTCACCAATGTGTAAGGTATTATGACCATAAATTTCAATTTTCCGTACCTATTAACTAAGTCCTCCTTTAAGTTAATATAGTGTTATTAAATTATGTATTGGGGATGCTTATTTCGAAGGTTCCTAAACAAATTATAGATAATATTAAGGAGTTGATGAAGTCGTTGGGAGCTAAGAAATGTATTGTAAGGGGTGAGTATGGATGTACTGTGATTATAGCTGAATTTCAGCATGATGTAATTCTAATAACTATAGCTGGGGGGTCATTTGGAGCTAAGTATGTGTCTAAGATAGTACCCTCAAGTAAGTTAGGAAGTGTGTCATGGACATGTGACGAGGTAAAGTATTCGCCTTACGGACTCTACGTTATAGCGTTAAATGATGACGAATTACTATCTAAAATAAAGGAAAAAGTTGAGAAAGTGAAGGCATTAATGATGCACCTGAGTGGATAAGCCCTTAACACTTAACAATTTTCTTTTCTGCTGTTGGTTTATTGGGGATTACGCATATGAATAATGATTCTTGATTACCATCATTAACGTACTCATGTTCGACATTCGGCGGTATGTATAGGAAGTAGCCCTCACTAACTTTATACCACTTACTACCAATCCTAACCTTCATGGAGCCCTTGATAACAAATATTTCATGCTCCCAAGGATGCGTATGCTCATTTATGCGTCCACCAACATCAATACGGAATAATCTCATTGAGTATGTCTTGGCACCATCGTCTTTACTTATTAACCACCTAATATACGCCTTAGTCCCGAATTTAGGATCTAAAGGCTTCTCTTGTACAGAAGTAAAGTGAGCTACCTTCTCGCCACAACGTCCTAGACTCATGGGTAGCACCTACTTAACTATAACTTATGATAATATTAATGTTATTCACATAGTTAGCTTACGTAGGTAAGTAATTTTATTCTTACCTCTAATATGTTTTGGTGAATCCCATGTATGATGCAATAGTAATAGGTGGAGGACCTGCAGGTTACGTTACAGCTGTGAGACTAGCTTCATACGGATTTAAGGTGGCATTAGTTGAGAGAAGGTATCTTGGCGGTGAGTGTACTAATTGGGGCTGTATCCCATCTAAAGCATTAATTGAGATTACACATGGATTAAGTATCGCTAAACAATTAAGAAGAGTAGGTATCAACATAGGAATAAGTGAGGTTAATAGGTCTAAGATTCTGGAGTGGATTAAGAGGGTAGTTCTAAGGTCTAGGGAGGGCATTAAGTATTTGGTTAGTGATGTTGACCTGTATGAAGGTGAGGCCTCACTAAAGAGTAGAAATGAAGTCATAGTTAGGAGAAGGGAGGGTAGGGAAGTTATTGAGGGTAAGAATATAATAATAGCTACAGGAACAGAGCCATCAGAAATACCAGGTGTGAGGTTCGACGGCGAGTACGTATTAAGTAATAGGGATTTCTTTGAGTTAAAGGAGATACCATCATCCATACTGATAGTTGGTGGTGGCATCATAGGTGTTGAATTAGGGAGTGCGTTGGCAAGACTTGGTACTGAGGTATATATAGTTGAAATACTGGACAGAATCATAAGTATGTATGATCCTGACGTGTCAAGCACCATCATGAAGTACTTAAAGAGATTTGGGGTTAAGGTATATTTAAGATCAACGGTGAAGAGGATTGAGGTAAGTGATGGGGTTGTTCGAGCAAGAATTGTTAGTAAAGATGGTGAATCTACAGATGTTAATGTTGAGAAGGTACTCATAGCTGTTGGTAGGAAGTATAATACTAAGGGTATAGGCTTAGAAAATGTTGGTGTGAAGACTCATGAGAAGGGCTACATAATCGTTAATGAGAGACAGAAAACTAATGTGGGGAACATATATGCGGCAGGTGATGTAACTGGCCCACCACTTCTTGCCCACAAGGCTTATAGGGAGGCCATTATAGCTGCTGACGTAATTGCTGGTGCAGAGGAAGTACCACCCAAGGAGCCCATACCTGAGGTTATATATACAACTCCTGAAGTAGGCGTTGTAGGCATTACTGAACTTAAGGCTAAGGAGGCAAAGATTAATGTTCAAATAGTGAAGTACCCATATGCAGCAGTTCCTAGAGACTATACAGTACTAGAGAGGACACCTGAAGGATTCATTAAACTAATAGTTGAGGGAAGTACTAAGAGGATTATAGGTGGAGTTATTGTTGGTAATATGGCTTCGGAACTCATTCATGTACTAGCACTAGCTATACAGAAGAGACTTACATTGAAAGATCTCTCTGAAGTCATCTACGCACACCCAACATACTCCGAAATGATAGGTGAAGTAGCGCATTTAGGTCTCGGTAAGCCCATACACATTAAGGGGCAGCACACATAAAGTATGTACCAAAAACTGAACGAAAATAGTTACACGCTACTAGCCCGTATAGATGAGGGGTTTCTTATTCAATACTTCAGACTTTCTCTTCTTAATCAATATCATATTCTCAATCCTAATACCGTACCTACCGTGAATGTATATACCAGGTTCTATAGTTACTATCATACCTTCTCTTAGAATTTCTTTAGAACTCTGTGATAGTCTTGGTTTTTCATGAACATCTATACCTACACCATGACCTGTTGAGTGTATGAAGTACTTAGATAACCCATACCTCTTTAAGGTATCCCTAGCTGCTGAATCAACTGTACGTGCATCAACACCGTCGCAAGCCACGTCTATGGCATTATTGACTGCTTCACTAATTACTTCGAGCGCGTTCTTAACCTCCTTAGGTACTGAACCCATAGTTATGGTTCTAGTCATGTCCGATGAGTATCCATTATACTTAGCACCTAAGTCTATGACAACTACATCCCCCTGTCTAAGCTCCCTACTTGTTGGGACTGCATGTGGGTATGCAGAGTTTGGTCCTGACGCAACTATTGTTTCGAATGCGTAACCATCAGCACCTAAGTATCTCATAACACCCTCAAGCATCCCAGCTACTTCATACTCTCTTAACCCAGGTATTAGAGACTCAAGGACTCTCCATAAAGCTTCCTCAGTTATCTGAAGTGCTTTCTTCATGAAGCTCACCTCCTCGGATGTCTTTATAGATCTAAGCTCCATGATATCATCAGTAATATCTTCGATCCTCTCTACAGTAACTAGAGACTTGACTCTCCGCGGTTCATCTGTACATATTACCTTAACATTAGACAATAATTCCTTAAATGTATCTTTAATATCCTTAAGCTTAATCCCTAACTCCTCCTCAACATCAGGTACCGCATATGGTGCATAAGGCCTTACCTCAGTACCCCTAACTATATCCCTAGCACGTGAGAAGTCAAGCAGCGGTGTTAATAGGTAAGAACTACCATCCTTAAATATAACAACGTACGAACCCATTGGTCGTGGGAACCTTGATACGTAGTACACGTTACTTTCACTAACAAATACTGAGGCATCACATCCTCTTTTCTCCATTATAGCTATTAACTCCTTAAGCTTATTAACCGTAGTATCACCTAAACATTAAGATACGTAAGAACTTAAAAGCTACACATCATGTCTTGCGTTTTTGATTCAGACATGTGAGTGGTGGGGAAGGGTGAAATATACTTCAGAGATTTAGGGATTATTTATGTGGGCAGTGGGTATGAGACTTGTAGTATCTATGGATGAACGTGGTAGAATTCTTATCCCGAAAGATATTAGAGGGAAGGTTAAGACCAAGTTCTTTGCTTTAGAGTTAATGAGTGATGGCACCATAGTATTGAAGCCAATAGCTAGTGAAGTCCTAGAATTGGCTGGTAAGTTCAAGGACCTACTTAAGCATAAGGATTTAGAGGAGCTCGAGGAAAGGCAGGAGAGATTTATAAAGAGAGAAAGAGGATTATAACTTCCTTGATACCTAGACGTGTTTTACTTGATGCTGATGTATTTATATTCTATCTCACTCTCGATAACTTATTTAAGTTCAATACAAAGGTAATTGAGTATTAGTCATAGGTAAAATCTTAGCTTATGTATCTTCAGAAATATACGATGATGTAATATCAACACTTAGAAGTAATGGTGTATCATTAAGTAAGGTGGTCGAGTTTATAAGTGCGATATCGAAAATACCACATAAGCCATTACCTCTATACCCTGAAATAGTAACTCAAGCACTAAAATACTATATGGAACATGGAGGGTCAAGAAAGCAGCATTACTTTGACTTATAACGTTGCAACGCAGGATATTACAATTCACCATTATTAACAAGTGATAAGTACATAATAAAGCACTCAAAAGAACTGAAATACGTGTTATAGACTTAAGAACTATAAAATAATTAAGAGGAATAGCTTACCTTAGTGTACCTCTTAATGTAGTCTACACCCTTCTCAGTTATGACGTAAATCTTAATTTTAGTATTTAAGTTGAGCTTATAGAACGGACATGACTTAGCTATTCGGCATGTTGCACATTCACCCCTACACTCAGGTCCTATCTCAACTTCATTCACATACCCTCTAATTACTAGGTAATCTATCAGTTCCTTAGCTATGTACTTATCTATACCTAGCTTACTTGCTAAGGTATCTATAGTGAATACGCCGCTATTCAAGAGTTTTAGTGCTTTCACACGAAGCTCGTGATTCACGTCTTACAACCTATATCTACCGCTGTCTCTCAATATTTAAGATTATTAGGTTTGGTGCATGCTGAAGCTAGGGAGTATGGGTAGCTGCTTACTATGTGGTAGTAAGTCTAGGGTCATTAGTGATGTTATAGGTGTATGTGCTTCATGTTTAAGGCGAAATCCTAGTGAGTCACTTAAGATAGCGTTAAAGGCTCATGTAAATTATAGAGAATCATTAGGTTTACCGCCTGAACCACCGCGAGCTGGTGAGAAGTGTTTAAGGTGTTCGTTATGCGTTAATGAATGCCTAATACCACCGGGTGGTAAGGGCTTCTGCGGTTTATGGTCTAATAGTGAGGGGAGGTTAAAGCCCATTATTGGTTGGGATAAAGCAGTAGTTTATTGGTATTTAGATCCTTTACCAACAAACTGTGTTGCAACACCTGTATGTCCAGCAGCAACAGGAGCTGGATACCCTAAGTACACACTTGTTAAGGGGCCTGAGTACGGCATGTTCAACCTTGCAGTATTCTTTGCAGGTTGTAACCTAGACTGTCTATTCTGTCAGAATTGGGAGCATAAAGAAATGATAGCTAGTGAGAGATTAAGGGTTAAGTACGTAAGAAGCGTTGATGACTTAGTTGAGGAAGCGTTAGGGAATGATAGAATAACCTGTGTATGTTTCTTCGGTGGCGATCCAGGTCCCCACATTCTCTACGCTATTAAGGCTTCACGAAGGATCGTTGAGTATGCTTCAAGGAAGGGACTCATCAAGAGGATATGCTGGGAGACTAACGGATTAGTTAACCCTGCAATCATGCGTGAGATGGCTAAACTAAGCCTGATTAGCGGGGGTATTGTGAAGATTGATTGGAAAGCTTGGTCACCACCAATATATCAAGCATTGACGGGTATTGACGGAGTTAAAGCTGTAGAGAGATTAAAAACTAACGCTAAGATAGTGGCTGATCTAGGTAAAGAAAGACCTGAAGTGCCACTACTAGTTGTCAGCACTTTACTAGTCCCAGGCTACGTTGATGAATATGAGGTAGGTAAGATAGCTGAATACATCTCCTCACTAAGTAATGAAATACCATACGTACTACTAGCGTTTCATCCTGACCACCTCTTAAGAGATTTACCACCAACGAGTCTAAATCACGCATTAGGAGCTCTAAGAAAGGCTAAGGAAGCAGGTCTGAAGCGCATATTCATAGGTAATGAATGGCTCTTAGGCAACTATTACTAAATAAAAATGCGAAGCAATACCGTTAAACATAGTAATTATTAATTGATAAGTATAGTAGCTCGTAAGCCTCATTACCTAATACCCTCTCAGCAAACTTCATGAAGTTTTCTATGGTCGGATTCTTACGAACCTCTTTAATTATCCTTGATAATTCCGGCCTATGCGCAACCACAATTCTCACTAATTCATTTAATAGTCTTAAACCATCAGAGTTTAGTACACCTCTCCTTCCGAAGTACCTTCTATAGTTTAAAATTAGTAATTTAGTGTAATTGACTATATCCCTACTATACCTATCCTCTACCGTGTTGCCCATGAAGTTAACCTACAGCCTTACTTCATACCTACTCTCTCAAGGAATTCATCAACTATATCCTTTATTGTTGGCCCTTCTAATACCTTTAGCTCCCATTTAACCTTAATTACGGGCTTATCAATCCTTACAACCCTACTAACATCTGCTGGTGATCCTATGATCACCGTATCAGCATCTATTCTCTTTATGGTCTCCTCGAGATCCCTTAACTGATACTCAGTATAGCCCGTTGACGGTAGTACCTCCTTCATATGTGGGTACTTCTCATACATCTCCTTAATTATACCTACAGCGTAGGGTCTAGGATCAACTATTTCCTTAGCACCATACTTCAATGCGGCTACGTAGCCTGCACCATAGGGTAGGGAGCCGTGAGTTACTGATGGTGAATCCTCGATGACAACTACTCTCTTACCCCTGATTAGCTCAGGTTTTTCCACGTAGACCTCCATATCAGCTAAAGTTATCTTCGCTTTGGGATTAATCCTCTTTATGTTATTAATTACCTTCTTAACATTCTCTTCAGGGGCTTGACTAACCTTATTCACTATCACTACATCAGCTAACCTGGCATTTATCTCACCGGGATAAGAAGACACCTCCTGACCAGGTCTCATAGCATCAGCTACGGTTACTAAGTAGTCGGGAGTATAGAATGGTGTATCATTATTACCTCCATCCCATAATATGATATCAGCCATTCTCTCAGCCTCCCTTAGGATTGCGCCATAATCAACACCAGCAAGTACTTTAATATCCATGAGTAGGTAATGCTCATACTCTTCTCTCTCCTCTATAGTTAAGCCCCACTTATCCATGTCCTCAACCTTCTCGAATATCTGTATGCGCATCTTACTTAGGTCTCCGTAAGCCATAGGATGCCTTACAACAACAAACCTTATGTTGCGTCTAAGTAGCTCCCTAGCTACAGCTCTAGAAACAGTTGATTTACCAGCACCAGTCCTAACTGCTGTAACAGCTATTACAGGCCTGAAGGACTTTATGTAAGTCTCTGATGGTGGTAGAAGTCTGAACTCAGCACCCGCTGCCAATACTTCTGAAGCTATCTTACCTAATTCATCATAGGTTATGTCACTAAATGATAATACGACTTCATCAACTTTATATTCCTTAATTATCCTACCTAAGTCTTTATAAGGAATTATCGGTATACCATCAGGGTATTGAGCACCAGCTAATTCAGGAGGATATCTACGCCTCTCAACACCAGGTATTTGCGTAAACGCGAAGGCTACAACCTCGTACTCAGGATTGTTTCTGAATACAACATTAAAATTATGAAAGTCACGACCTCCTGCACCCAATATTAATACTCGCTTTCTCAATAGCATCAACCGCGTACTATATGTTGTTTACGAATAAAAATTTTTTATTGTAGTCTTGAAGATTTTCCCACTTACGAATTACCTAAGAACAGGCCTTACTATTAGCCGTCATACTGATTTCCTCAGCTATTTTTAGAGCTATATACGCGTCTTTCAATGTAGGTACTTCAGATATGTTCTCACCCTTAATTCTCATTATAAATGAGTAAAGCTCCCTCCTTAACGGTTCCTCGCCACTCACTTCATACCTTTTCTCGCTATTAGGCTCTCTGATGTATATCCTACTTTTAACATAATCAGCAATAACATATGCCTCATTAAAAGCGATATCTACTTCCCTAATCTTTATGGGAAGATTACCATCAGTTATATACGAGATTAAGACATCACCGTAATTTAGCACAGCATTTACGGTTTGAACGACTGAATTCTCACTCTCTAATATATCAACAAATTTAACACTCCATTTTCTATTACCTAGGAAGTAATGTGTTAAATCGATATCATGTATTGTTAAATCATAAATAATTGAGTACTTCCTTAAACGTTCAGGTCTTTTAGATAACCTCTTAAAAATCATGTATTTAGGACCACCGTAACGCCTCATTAACTTCTTAATTTCATACGTAACTGGGTCAAACCTAACTATAAATCCTGGCTGAACAATTACGTTGGAGGACTTAGCTATAGCTTCAAGCTCAGCTATATTATTAGAATTAAGAGCTACTGGTTTCTCTACAAATATGTGAAGACCCAGTGAAGCTAAGCTCTTAGCTACATTAATTAACTCATGAATAGGGACAGCTATGATGGCTGCATCCACATCGATAGATGATAACTTAAGATAATCAGTGAAATATAATCCTATGTTATACTTCTTAGCTAACTCCCTAACATTTTCTAAGTCTACATCAACTAATGCAGCTATCTTTACTAGTCCCTCATTCTCAAGTTCCTTTAGAACCCTTAAGATATTGCGACCCCATCTACCAACGCCTACAAGTGCGACATTAACCTCACCCATAACAGCACCTACATAAAAATGTGTTAACCTTAATTAGCTCTAAGTTTAAATTATGATCTTACTTACGTCAGATCCTGCATTGTTCATCACATATCAGTAACCAGGTCATTCATCACTCATAAGATTTTACTTCCCTACTCAATTTTTTCATCAAATTTTTAAAGTTCTCACTTATTACCTTGACAACATGATCTCTACTTACCCCCTTAATTTTAGCTATTTCATTAATCGCTTCAGGTATTAATTCTGGGTTTAATTTCATACCTCTATATTCATATGGCCCATCAGATTCCGTAATCATTATTTCAAGAGGAGCTTTCTTAATAATTAATCTCATCTTTTTCTGTATTTTTAGCGCAACATTAACGCCTATGTAATAGCCTAAAGATTCAATGTCCTTAAGTAATTCTGGAGGCCCTGTGTACCAATGAATTATTGCTATCCTAATATCATACTTATATAATATATTCAATACTTCCCTCCAAGCACCTGCTGCGTGTATTGATAACCCTTTATCATATTCCTTGGCTATCTCCACAAACCTTCTGAAAATGTCTAATTGATGATCAAACGTTTGTGGGACGAACTTCTTATCTAGACCTACCTCGCCTAAGAAGTAAGCATTATCCACTAATTTCACCACCTTATCTAACTCATTCACGCTTGTCTTCCCTACTTCCCATGGATGAATACCTATTGCTGGTATGACATTACTACATTTCTTAGCAATATTTAGGGTCTTAAGTGATGACTCATAATCGTCTGAGACAGCTAGAAATATGTAATCAGCCATACTACAGTACTTCATTATTTCATCTTCACTATATTCGTGCATATGTACGTGTGAGTCAATGAACATATCATACACCTACGTACCTATTTTAACGTAATTTAGATTAAATTCATGAAGCATTTTAAGTGCTCGAGGGGTTATCTTAGGAGATGCTATGACACCTCTCACTTCTATACCTAGAGATCTATAGTATTCAACATATCTCTTTAATTGATACACCGCATCTATGTCTGCTTGGGATCTCTTGACTTCAACAATTATTAATTTACCATCCTTACCTCTAAGGATGACGTCAACTCTACCATGTGGTGTACTAACCTCCCTTGATACAAGCTTAGCACCATCCTCTATTAATGATGGATTAGATGCAATCATGTTAATTAAGTCTCTTTCAGCACCCTCAAGTATAAACTTAGCTGTTGTTAGTCTAGTTACTACTATGAAGGGGGTATTCTCTATGTATATCTTTAACTCCTCCCTAGGTCTTATTCTTATAGCATTTATCAATAACTTTTCATTACTTAATGTTGCAGATATGTGTGATTGTGGTTGCCAGTTAATGGGTTCTCTGCCCTTACCTTCATGGATAAGCACCGTACCGTCTTCCTTAATTATTATTAATCTCCTCGCAACTCCAGCTTTACTACTAGCTCTTCCTCTATATTCTACACTACATTTAGCTATTATTACGATAGTAGCAACTTTAAAGTATCTTCGTATTAGAGCATTAAGCTCATTTAATGAGGTATAACCTGAATATTCAACTACGCTTAACGACATCTCTAGCAACCTCAATAATTAACTTAATAGCATTATCCAGCGACATATCAGGTAAAGTAGTTGATGCTGCTTCAGCATGACCCCCGAATTTACCTTTTAACCTTTTTGAGAGTAGCTGACATATCTTGAATGCTCTATCACTAACAGACCTAGCAGTGACTACTATCTTGCCCTCTTCCCTTCTAATCAAAATTACATCCTTCTTACACATCTTCGAGAACTCCGTTGCAGCAATACCGAGTAGTCCAGCATATATTCTTGATTCAGAAAGGTCTAATGCAGCTATCTTAATATCTGAAATCTCAAGAGATCTCTCACTTAACAACTTCAGTAACCTCTTCAATAAGAATTTAGCTACCTTAGCTCTCTTAATGACTTCATTATCATTACTTATGTCCTTATTCTTAAGCATTATATCAACCAAGTACTTCATGTAATCTAAATCACTTGGATCTCTAGCTATGGAAAGTTTAATTAAGTCCGCAACCTTAGCTACATCAGGATTCCTTGTTTCATTACCCTCACATACATCAGCAACCTCAACTAGGAATTCCTCGTATGGATTCATGAGGGGCTTTAAGACATCCTTAATTAGGTGTGGCGTTGATGAAGCTTTACTCCAAATAATTTTAACATTACTTATGTTTAACTCATTTAGGAAGGTCTTAGAACTGACGTGGTGATCTATGACTATTATTTTATTAACGCTTTTACTTATTAATTTGATGAAGCTAATTAATTCATTGCTTAGAGCGAGATCTAATAAAACAAGCGCATCTATATCGCTACTTACTCTTCTAGCATCTATGTGGGCTCTCCATGGTTGTGTAAATACTATGTCTATTCTCCCTGGATAGAAGTCACGCATGTAGTGTTTTATATATATGAAGGCCGAGATAACTCCATCACAATCACCGTGACACACTATTCCATGCCTCAAGACACTCTCACATATTCTTAGTCTTGACACAGATTATAAAAGCTGGTTTACAAAGTATGAAGCGGTAGGGATTGACAGTGTTAAAGAATGGAGTTAGGAGTGAGATATTAAGAGACCCATTAACGTTAATAATTAATAGGCTTAAGAATCAAAAATATCACTTAATAGGTACTCATTCAGCCATAAAGAAGTGTTTATGGGTTCATAATGCATTAGTTGAGGGTAGGTTCTGCTATAAGTGTAAGTTTTACGGTATTGAATCACATAGATGCATACAATTCACACCATCAACTCTATGGTGCTGGAACGCATGCTTACATTGTTGGAGAGTTAGACCCCAAGATTACGGGTTCACATATAGTGACTTAACGAGACTACCATATGTTGACGATCCAGACTTCATAGCTGAAATGGCTATACATGAGCATAGGAGAACTGTTAGTGGTTACAGGCATAGGACGTCTGAGAAGTTATGGAAGGAGGCTATGGATCCTAAGCATGTAGCTATATCATTAACTGGTGAAGCAACACTTTACCCACGTTTAGGGGAGTTAATTAAGGCATTCCATAAGAGGGGCTTAACTACGTTCTTAGTAACTAGAGGTATTAGACCTGAAGTTCTTGCATCATTAGATGAAGAACCTACACAATTATATGTATCGATTGAGGCATGGAATAAGGAGATGTATGATTACTTCAATAGACCATTAACGAGTAGGGGTTGGGATAGAACATTAGAGACGCTGGAGATTTTACCATCATTTACGTGCCCCACGGTAATAAGGGTAACAGTTCTAAGAGGTTTTAACATGGATGAGAAAGCTGTTAGCAGCTTTAGTAGAATATTAAGCATAGCTGAACCTACGTATATAGAAGTCAAAGCGTACATGCACGTTGGGGGTTCAATAGAGAGGCTTAGTAGAGATAATATGCCGTCATTCAAGGAGGTCTTAGAATTCGCTAAGAGATTATCAGAGTCCATGGGTTACAGAGTTGCATCATACTCAATACCATCAAGAGTGGTATTATTAACCAAACTCAAGAAATCAATCATAAGGTATGGTAAGGGCTGTCCTAAGGGATGGTATGAAGAGGAAGTAGGTGATGAATATTCAGGTGAGTATGGAAAAATCGAGGATAGTATTTAGATAATACTACCTTAAGCATAAGGCTTAGTAATATTTACATTTGTTGCTAGTAAGTAGGGAACTTTAGATGGAATCCTTACCTCCCACCATCTTATTAAGTATTGAGTCTTACCTATAGCCCTCACATTCCTCAAAAGGTTTACGAACGTGTCGGCTATTCTTATCCTCTCAGTATATCCTTTAATTTCTCCATTCTCTATATAGAATACTGCATCCTTGCTAACTGTTGAGAACTGACCTTCAACGTAGTTCTGGAGTCTAGTGTACCAATTATTAGTCATTAGTAGCCCCCTCCTTACCTCCCTAATTAATTCCTCCTCACTATAGTCTCCAGGCTTTAACTCTATATTCCAAGGTAGGGGAGTAATCCAGCCAGCATTACCTGTAGTTTTACCACCAAGTTTACTACTAGTTTTAACATTATGTAATATATTCGTAAACTTACCTCCTTCTATTATTGGTTTATCGTATGTCTCTATACCCTCATCATCAAATGATGTAGATCTAGCTAGCTCTATGTTTCTGGGTACGTCGTATAGTGATACCATGCCTGACGCTATGACATCACCTATTTTAAACTTCATAAACATGGAGAAGCCCATCATTATATAAAGACCTGAAGCCATCATAGCTACATCATTTAATAAGTTACCTACAACAAGAGGTGATAATATGACATCATACTTACCTGGTTCCACACTTACTTTACCCTTACTTAAAGTAGCTATCTCCGCTGCCCTCCTTCCAACATACTCTATGCTTTCCTTATTAACCCTTCTACTACCGTATGCCCAATGACCACTAACATCTCCTTTAAATGCCCTTAGATAACACATAACCTCACTACCTTCCTCTTCACCTTCAAACCCTTTACTTGTAACAAGCGCCTTTCTTTCAATTGAGAGTTCTAATGTTCCAGCAACTCTTTGAGCACCATTATCTAATGCACTACCTATTAGACCCTCAACTAATGGTAAGGGATTATCCATATAGTCACGAATTTTAACATCAGTTAAGTCTTTAAGGGGCTTATACGCCGTTGGCTCAGGTAATGGTGCATAAATTTCTGACTCCTTCATTACACCAACGTACTTACTCATTTCATCACATACCTTAACTATATCTTCAGGCCTCTCAAGACTCAAGCTTAACTCAAGTATCCTCTTATCTTTAGCCAGATATATTCGAGACTCTATAGTCCTCCACGATTGAGTAACACTTATCTGATTATTCCATATCTTAACCATTACTGAGTCCTTAAGCACCATTTTTATGGCTACATCATCAAACTTTATCTTAAGCTTATCCGATGCTTTCTTAGCGTTATGTATGAGTTCTATCACATTCTCACCCCTAACTTAATTCTTGAAACACGTACGTTAGGACCGCCAATCCATACAGGGACGCCTTGAGCTGGCTCACCTTTACCACATGTTGCTGGGTAAAACCTTAGATTCTTATCAGCTCCAGTAACTCTCGAATAGAATCCCTGAGTTGTTATCTCTAGTACTGGATTCTTAACTGGCTCATCCTCTCTAACCTCACCATCCCTTATAATGTAAGCTTCAAGACCAACATATCTCTGATTCCAACGTATATCATCTATGTTCCACTCCATAAATGACTTTATGTAAACACCAAGTCTTATATCCTCAATTAATTCATCAAACTCCATGTTACCAGGTTTGAAGTATGTATTGCTCATCCTTATGATAGGTTCAGATTTATAGTCCATAGCTCTAGCAGCCCCATTACTCCCTACACCAAATATCTTACCTGTATGTCTATTATGTAATGGCTCATTAATTATTCCCTTATAATATAAGTACCTAGGTCTAGCTGGGACTCCTTCTTCATCATATAGGTAATAGCCATAGCTACCGGGTATTGTTGGGTCTTCAATTATGGTCACTAATTCTGTCCCTATTCTATACTTACCTATCATTTCAGGCTTAACGAATGATTCACCAGCTTGAGCTGCCTCCCTACCAAGTATCCTGTCAGCCTCCATGGGATGACCTGCTGATTCATGAACTATTAGACCAACAACTTCAGGTCCAATCACCACATCTATCTCATCTTTCGGGGGTTCCTTCCCCTTCACAAGTACTTTCTCTAAATTCTTAACTTCATTAACTATCTCATCCTCGGGCTTCCATTCCTTAATTAATTCGGAACCTCCTGAAGCCCCATAGCTAATATACCTTTGGAGAGTTCCTTTCTGAGGGTGTGCCAGTACGAAGTTCACTATTATTGAGAGTCTTGGTATGTACGATCTTATATACGCACCATCACTATTAACTATAAACTTCTCCTGAATATGATCTCTAATAAAGAACGCTGTAACGGCAACCTTAACCTCTCTTACCGTACTAACTATTGATTTATGAATCTCCGCACCTAAGGCTATCCTATCCTCTATGGATAATTCACTAAGATCCTTCTTAGGAACTAAATTATATGTTGCTCGACCAACTCTTTCTTCACTGAAAGCTATCGGCTCCTTCATTAACTTTGCTAATGCTTTTGCTCTATTGACTGCTCTCTCAGCTGCTCTTCTTGCTTCATCAATAGTTAACATATTTGTTGATGCAAATCCTAAGGCTCCATCAACAATCACTCTAATACCTATACCCTCACTAACGTCCTTACCAAAGCCTATGACATTCCCATTCCTTAAAGCAACTTCTGAGAATTCATCACGTTGATACCTTACCTCTGCATAACTTGCTCCCATGTCTAAGGCTACGTCTAATACCTTAAATATTAGGTCTTCATTTAGAACCATATATGCACCTAAAACCGCATTTTACGAGAAAATATTAATATTTTTCCATCTAAATGGTTAACTCATAGCTTTTAGAAGCAATCACTCTTCACACCGTACTGAATTAATTTATATTTCAATTTAGCATCACTTAATTTGGTGAGTTTTTGTTACCTAAATACTTCATCGATACTGATATAATAGTCTCCCCACCACCGATGGATTGTGTTATAGCTTCAGCGTTACTTGCTAGGGAACTCCTGACAGAAGGCTTCGAACCTATAATAATATTAGATAGTATTGATTCACTTAGACATCTACAAATATCAAGTAATTACGTTTTAGTCTGTCTAAGTACAGAATTAAAGAGGGTATGTGAAGACTCTAAACCCTTAGTAGTGCTTGCTAATGAACAATATAGTGGCGTGTATAGGAGGAGTAAGAACTCCTTAGAACCCGTAGATGTTTATCCAGCTATGAGATCAGTAACTAGGTTAGTATCTAATATATTAAAGCTTAAGGTGTCAGAAACTGAAGTGCTATCTTCATTAGCTGAGGGTACCTTACCAGGTCTAACCTTGGATAATTTAAGTAAAGCTTCATTAACAGCACTAGTAAAGCCCAGCTATTTCTTTAAAATTATTGAATCTATTGAGAGAAGTGACTTAGAAGAGCTAAGGACTATCTTAGAAGAATTAATTGATGAATATAATAAGAATGAGACACGTTATGTCGCGGAGATAAGGGGTAGAGCGATTAGGGTAAAGGATTATACGTTAATTTATTATAATGTGCACAGCTTAGAGAGGGTTTATGTTAGTGAGGTGATAGATGAGTTAATTAGAGAGGGTTATACGAAAATTATCACCCTCGGAGTAAAGAACGATAAAGTGACTAAGTTGGAGTTCATGGGACTACCTGAGGATAAATTCACTAATTTTATGAAAATGTTCGGTAATATCATTGAAGAGACAATAGAAGTAAACAATATAATTAAGGTGTACATAAGATATCCCTTCTTAAGAATTCAAGATATGATAAAGTCACTTTTAAATATCGTTAGCTGATACTACCGTTAGTTGATTGTGAACTAGTTTAAATACGTTTTAAGTTTAAGTAATTGATGTGGTATACATGCTCAGGTATGTAGGTATTGCTGCATATTCTGGACCCCCCTCCGACTCTCTAAGGGAAGCTGCAGTAGAGTTTATTGAGACGCTGGCTCTATGTTTTGAACCATCATCTATAGTATTAGTAATAGGTGGTTATTGGGGTTTAATGAGGATTATTGTTGATGAAGCATTAAAGTTAGGATTTAAGGTTTTAATATTACCGCCTTTGGAGATGGAGGATGTTAGGTTTCCTTCAGACGCCATAGTAGTTAGGACTGGTACCTCGTTTAGGGTTAGAAGTGTGTTTCTCGTTAGGACATCCGAAGTACTTGTAGCGTTAGGTGGTGCTTCAGGTACTATACAGGAAGTCATAACTGCTTATGCGGAAGGTGTACCTATATACATACTAGGTATGACGGGACTACCTACAGACAAACTTACCGTGTTTTCTCCATACATTGATGAGAGAAGGACAAGTACGATTAAGGTAATTAATGACCCAAAGAGCTTAGCTAGTGAGGTATGTAAGTACTTAAAGGAGCATCCTAGAGGTGAGTAATACTGGAAACAGTACTAGCAGTAGATGTAGGTGCCACAAATCTACGCATAGCCTTATTTGACTTGAGCGGCAATATCCTATACAAGGAAGTCGTAAGAACTCCCACTATCGGTGATGATTACACCGTAGCTAAGGAAATATACCGTATTGGTAGTAAGCTCGTAAGTGAGGTAGGTAAAGTGAAATTAGTCAGTATAGGTATAGGTACTATAGGGCCTTTAGACATTAGGAAGGGTGAAGTAGTAAATACTCCTAATAATCCCTTAAGGAGGTTCAAGCTTAAGGAGCCATTAACAAAGATGTTTAATGTAAGTACCTACGTAGTTAATGATTGTGTTGCTGCTGTATGGGGTGAATACCTAGTTGGAGTTGGTAGGGGTTATTCAAACGTTGTTTACATAACGTTAAGTACAGGTATTGGTGCTGGTGTTATAGTTAATGATCACTTACTCTTAGGTAAGGACGGGAATGCTCATGAGGTAGGGCACATAGTTATTGATTTTAAATGTAAGATAAGATGCGGTTGTGGAGGGTTAGGCCATTGGGAGAGTATAGCCTCAGGTTCAGCGATACCTCGCTATGCACTACTTAAGGCTAGGAGGTGGAAGGGTAGAGACACCATTGCTTATGAAAAGGCATTAGCAGGTTTGTTGAGACCTGAAGACCTATTTAGCCTTTGGAGAGCTGGTGATGTATTTGCACGTAGTATAGTAAAGGACTTAATTAAGGTGAATGCTGCAGGTATGGCTTCAGTAATTAATGTTTATGATCCTGAAGTAGTGAGTGTTGGAGGTAGTATAGCGCTCAAGAATCCCGATTTTGTGAAGCTAATATTTAGAGTTGTTAAGAGGTACGTAACTAACAGAATGCCTAAATTAACATTAACACCGTTAGGTGATGATGCCGTACTCATAGGTGCAGCATACATAGCCATGAGACCTCCTAAGGAATTATTAAAACTGCAATACGATTCTTAGTCACTAATGATTATAGTTAGCTTCATAAAGCTTGTATTAATATTGTTTGGGTGCTCTTGTGGAGGGTAGAAGCATCATACCAATTAAGCGTTGGGATCCATCGATAGAACTTGAGTTACTAAAAATTTGGGATAAGGAGCAACTCTATAAGGAGATCGTGGACTTTAGGAGGGATGAAAAGTACGTTGTGATAGATACACCACCCCCATATCCGTCAGGTAGATGGGGTGTTGCTCAAGCCGCTCACTACGCTCAAATAGATATGATTGCTAGAGCATTTAGACTTCTAGGCTATAAGGTATTAGTACCGTTTTATGCTGATAGAAATGGCTTACCTGCTGAGGTTACCGTTGAGAAGGAGTACGGTATTTCAGCACATGAAATAGCTAAGACACCTGAGGGTAGGGAGAAATTCCTTAAAATGGTTAAGGAAGTGCTTGATGAGTATGAGAGGAACTTAGTAAATGTATGGAGAAGATTGGGATGCTCTTTTGAGTATTGGAGGGATGGCACGGATTCACCGAAGTATAGAAGAATAACTCAAGCAACATTCATTGAGTTATGGAAGAAGGGTCTAATATATGAGTCATATAAGCCTGTCATGTGGTGTCCTAGATGCGGTACTACCTTAGCTGAAGCTGAGATTGAGTTCATTAAGACTAAGAGGAAGCTCTACTACATAAGGTTCAAGGTTAAAGAGACAGGAGAAGACATAGTAATAGCTACCACAAGACCTGAATTACTTAAAGCCTGTGGTGCGGTAATTTATAACCCTAGAGATAATAGGTACAAATACCTGAAGGGTAAACACGCAATAATTCCTCTATACGGTGATGAAGTACCAATCATGGAGCATGAATTCGCTAAACCTGAATTTGGTACTGGATTAGTAATGATGTGTTCTTATGGAGATACTAAGGATATATGGTTCTTTAGGGAAATGAATCTAAAACCTAAGATCCTGATAAACCCTGATGGAACCATGAATGAGGAGGCTGGTTTCCTTAAAGGGTTAAAGGTTGATAAAGCTAGGGAAGTTATAGTTGAGAAGCTTAAGGATGAAGGCTATCTCGTTAAGGTTGAGGATTACGAGGGTGAGATACCTGTTTGTTGGAGGTGTAAGACACCTATAGAATTTATACACACTAAGGAGTACTTTCTTAAGCAATTAGATTTTAAGGATGAAGTCCTGAAGGTAGCAAATAAAATGATATTTAGACCACTTGAACATAAGAAGAAGCTTGAGGTTTGGGTTGAGTCTTTAGCTATGGACTGGCCGATATCGAGGACTAGGTACTATGGTACTGAAGTACCTATTTGGAGATGTAGGAAGTGTGGTTATGTCATACTTCCAGAGCCTGGCAAGTATGTAAGGCCTTGGAAAGATCCACCACCAGTTAATTCATGTCCTAAATGCGGTGCTCCTAAGAGTGAAATAGTTGGTGAGACTAGGACTTTTGATACATGGTTTGACTCATCAATAAGTGTTCTTTACGTGACTAAATGGCTCGATGATAGAGAAGCAGCATTAAAGGCTCTTGAGCATGCTTTAAGACCTCAAGGCTATGACATCATAAGAACGTGGCTATATTACAGCGTACTTAGAGTATGGCTACTAACGGGTAAGCCACCATTTAAGTGGGTTAGGATTACGGGCATGGGCTTGGATGAGAAGGGTAGAGCTATGCATAAGTCGCTAGGTAACGTCATATATCCTGAACCTTACCTTGAAAAGTATGGTGCAGATGCATTCAGATACTGGGCTGCAGCTTCAGGTAAGCTTGGTAGTGACTATAGATGGTCATTAAACTTAGTCAAGACAGGGTTAATGTTCTGTACTAAGCTTATAAACATAGCTAGATTCATCACATCATTCAGGGAGCCAAAGAGTGGTGAGTATAGACTTAGAGAGTTAGATAAGGCAATGCTTAAGTATGCATCAAAAATTGCTAGGGAGGTCATTGAGTCCTATAAAGAACTTGACGTATTTGAGCCCATACATAAGCTTTACGACTTAGCATGGAATATCTTCGCTTCAAACTACTTAGAAACTGTAAAGCCTAGGATTTACGGTAAAGGAGAATTTAGTAATGAGGAAATCAACGGTGCCATACATACGCTCTATAAAGTCTTTAAATTGATAATTAAGCTATTATCGCCAATAATGCCATTCGTGACAGACTACATATGGCGTCACATGAATGCAGGCGTAAGCGTCCATAGAGAGAAAATAAGAGAAGAGGAGCTAGATGTTAGTGAAGGTAAAGAGGAGTTAATAGATTTCCTAGTTAAGGTGAATTCAGCTATATGGAAACTAAAGAAGAGGTTAAATATTCGATTCTCTGATGAGCTGAGAGCTATACTGTATATACCTGAGAAAGCTCGAGATATAGCTGAAGATATTAGAGTACTACATAGAGTAATTAATGTAAAGTTAGGTAAGCCTTCTGAATGGGATGAGGATTTAGGTAATGGAATATATGTAAAGTATATTAAAGAGTCCTAAATGACTTAGGTTAAAGGATGAAACTAGAAGGTAACTGCAAAGAATATGGATGTTGGATTGGCGAATTAGCTCAAGGATGTAAACTATGTAAGGAGGGCTTTAAATCCGTACTCTTCATTACTGGGCTCTGTTTAGAGCATTGCTACTATTGCCCCATATCACCTGAGAGAAGGGGTAAGGATGTAACCTTAATTAATGATGTAAAAGTTAAAGAAAATACAGACATACTACTTGAAGTACTCTTGTCCAAATCAAAAGGTGTCGGCATAACAGGAGGTGATCCATTACTTAAATTCGATAGATTACTGAACTACATTAAAATGCTAAAGGAGTTCTTCGGAAGGAGATTCCATATCCACCTATATACTACTGGCTTGATACTCACAGATGAAAAATTAAGTAAATTAGTTGATGCTGGTTTAGATGAAATAAGATTGCATATAACTGGTAATCATTCCTGGAAGGCATTGAAAAGAGCCATAGAGTATCCCATAGATGTTGGTATAGAAAATCCCGTAATTCCTAATGGCCTTAATGAATTTAAGAAAATAATCCTAAATGGTCTTAAGCTGGGCGTCAAGTTCATAAACATGAATGAATTGGAATTTAGTGAGAGTAATTATGATAAATTATTAATGAGAGGATTAAGACCTAAACCTGATGGAGTCGCAGCTATAGGCTCTGAAGATACAGCACTAAAGGTTATTGAATGGGTAATTAATGAAGGCCTACATATCAACCTACATTATTGTCCAGCAAGGTTTAAGGACAAATATCAATACAGGTTAAGGTTAAGTTTAAGAGCTAAAACCACGTTAAAACCTTATGAAGTACTTAGTAATGGTTTGGTTAAGTGGGCTGAATTAACTGAGTGTCCTAAAGAGTTAACTAGTAAGTTAATAGAGTATGGTATAGCATTTAAAGTAAATAACGTGGTTGTAATCAGCGTTGATATTGCTAAGAAATTACCTTGTAAGTATAGAATTGTTGAGGCATTACCGTTAACTCCAAGAAGAATACTGAACGTGTATTAAATTAAGGTAGGATCTAGTTAAGCTTCCTTCTTTGACAACAAAATTTGATCAAGTATTCTTCCATAGTTGTTATAGATAATTAGTATAGGGTTCTTGGGAAGCACTAGTACATTCTCCACATTGTAATTAAAGACTTAAATTAATGGGCTATAATATTAGTTCTCGGTGGTTTCTTGAGGGATATTACAGCAATCATACTTACTGGAGGGTTTGCTACTAGGTTAAGACCTTTGACACTTACACGTCCTAAGGCTTTACTACCCATACTTGATAAACCATTGCTGGACTGGATTATCGAGTCTTTAGCTAAGTCAGGAATTAAGAATATAATTTTATCGGTCAGATACTTAGCTAATATGATAAAGGATAGATACGGTGATGGGTCATCATTTAATGTAAGGATAGATTATGCTGAAGAAGTTAAGCCTTTAGGTGATGCTGGCCCTATCCCCGTTATTGCGTCAAAGTATAACTTAGATAGTACCTTTGTCATAATGTATGGAGATATATTTACTGATATAGAGTTAAGCAAGGTTATAGAATTTCATAAGTCTAGAGGTAGTATAGCAACATTAGTACTTACGAGAGTTGAAGATCCTTCAAGATACGGAGTTGCGGTAATAGATGATGAGTTTAGAATTAAGGAGTTCGTTGAAAAGCCTCCTAGAGCTAAAGCTAAGTCAAACTTAGTTAATGCAGGCATATATATCTTTGAACCTGAAGTACTTAAATACTTCCCTGAAAAAACTCCTTCAAAACTCTCTAAGGATGTCATACCTAAACTTGTTAGTGAAGGTATAATATATGGTTACATATATGAGGGTATATGGTCAGATATAGGAGTACCTAGTGACTATAAGAGAGCTAACTTTGAGGCATTACTTCACTTCTATCCTAATGGTTACATAAGTAAGGAGGCTGAAATATCAGCTGACGTAGAGTTAGAGCAACCGGTCTACATAGGTGATAGTGTAACTATTGACAAAGAGTCTAAGGTAGGACCACTAGCAGTTATAGGTAGGAAGTCGCGCATAGGTCCTCAAACACGAATATATAAGTCTATATTACTTGATGGAGTTGTAATTGAGGGTTCATCATTAATTGAGGGTAGTATTGTTGGTAGAGCTACATACGTAGGTAAGTGGGTAAGGGTATGTGATGGTAGTGTTTTAGGTGATGAAGTTACAATAAATGATGAAGTACTCATAGCTAAAAATGTAATAATATTACCTTACAAGGAAATAAGCGATAATATACTAAGAGAAGGTTCAGTCATACTTTAACCTATTCCTCAATGATTTTAAACCTCATCTTATATACTTCCGATAGATAATACTTTAACCAAGTAGTGCTGAACCTCCTAGATTTCTTAATGAGGATACTAAACTCACTACCACTATTTACTAATTCTGCTACCTTAACTCCTAAGTATTCAAGGAATTCCCTTAATTCACGCTCACTAGGCTTGTAAAACTTCATACCACAGGGACCAAAGTCACATAATCTGCAGCTCATACCATGTGATAATATGTTTGCTGCGCATGCCGATTGCATAACATCCATACCGAGCCTTCTTGCATATTCATCAACTCTTAATTTAATATCTAGTGTTGATATAGGCACCTGATCACTCTTACTTCTAGGACTTCTTGTCAGCCTATTGATTATTGTATTAATACCTATACCTGATTTCTTTAATCGATCAATTATGCCTTGAGTAACTCTTAAAGAACCAGTAACGACACCCTTTATACCATGACTTACTGCGAGTTTCAAGATATCCATGTATTCCCTGTCTGTAATGCCGGGTATTATAGGTCTTAGAAATAAGTCAACTCTTAGACCGAGGCTAGAGGCTACTTTAGCTCCTCTAAGTCTTAGAAGAGGGTCAGGAGCTCTAGGTTCTAAGATTTTACTTTTATTTATACTAATTATTGTTATTAAGATGCTTATTCTTGGTTCATAATCCTTAAGTTTTTTAGCGATATCTTCACGTATGATTTCCTTTGTACTAATCTGTGATGGTAGTCTTAACCATTTCCATACATCCCTTATGTAGCTCAATGTTTTATTTACTATTTTAGGTAGTAGGGGTTCAGTTACAGATCCATAAGCTGCTAAAGTTCTTTCAGGTACTACATAAGGGTTAAGAGATAGTGCATAAACAAGCTCTAAACTACTCAACGGGTATGGTTTAACCTCGCTTGAAGGGAATCCCATGTCAGGTACGTAACAATATATGCATCCGAATACGCATCCATGTCCGGGATGTATTGTTATACCGCATGGTCTAGGTTTTCTCCTTGAATGGGGATCTCTTGAAGCTTTCTTTTTAGAATTTTCGCTGAGTATGGAGCCTAATTCCTCACGCACCCTAATTTTTAATTCATAAAGTCTTATTGCTTCATTAGATTCTACCATGATCTTCACTAAATGATTGCTATAATAATTTAAATAGCTATCCTTTTATACTTCAACTAACTCTCTATTTGGGGTTCCTCCATGAGATTAAAACCTCCCATAATCTTAGTACACGGTGGTGCGGGTTCTTGGCGTTCATTAGACCTGGTTAGGAGAGCGCATAAAGTTCTTGAAAAAGCTGTTAGTGAAGGCTTCAAGATTTTGAAGAATGCTTCAGCCCTAGAGGCTGTTGTTGAGGCTGTTAAGATAATGGAAGACTCTGGAGTACTTAATGCTGGACTAGGCAGCGTAACCGATATACTTGGAGGTATAGGTATGGATGCTGGAGTTATGACTTCAGACGGTAAAATAGGTGCTGTAGCGAATGTAAGCTACCCTCGAAATCCCATATTGCTAGCTAAGTACGTCATGGAATACACAGACCACGTACTAATAGTTGGTTCAGGTGCTGATGAGTTGGCTAAGAGGCTAGGTCTAGAAAAACATCCAGGTCCTACGGAGCGTGTGAAGAAACGTTACGAAGAGCTTTTAAGGGAAGCACTAAGAGGTAATCCGCCATCATGGTTTAGACATAGTTATGAATTAGCACGTAAGTTATGGGATTTAGGAGATACCGTAGGTGCTGTTGCTTTAGATAGCAACGGTATGCTTGCAGCAGCTGTAAGTACCGGCGGTGTCATTATGAAATTACCGGGTCGTGTAGGTGATTCAGCTATTCCTGGTGCTGGTTTTTATGCATCAAGAAAAGCTGCAGCAGTAGCTACGGGTATAGGTGAGACTATAATAAAGAGTTTCCTAACACTACGTGCTGTAACACTCGTTGAAGAAGGGTTGAAGGCCGATGAAGCAGCTAATAAAGTTATAGAGGGTCATTCAAGAGTTCATGGTAAGGATACCGCAGGTATTATAGTAGTAGATAATGAGGGCTTTATAGGAGCGTCATTCAATACTATAGCCATGCCTTGGGCCGCTCTATCTTCAGACGGTAAAGTCATACTCAGAGGCCACGAAAAATTACTCAGTAAGTAGTATCCACATTTTCTTTGAAGCATCGAAATATGCTTGAGCACTCTTACTTAAAGCCTTGAGTAGTGCTAAACCCTCCCTACCTAATATCTTAGCTATCTCAGCTTCGTTAGATGTTCTAATAGTTCTTAGCTTATCCTTGAATTCACTCCAGAATTCCGGGTCAACAGCAACTCTCTCATTAAGTAATTCAAGAACTACTGCTCCATCCCTCTTTAATCTCTCAAAGAATGCATCCCTATTCTTTATCTTTGAGGCAATATCAGACTCAAACATTACCTTCTGCTCTTTAAGTATCTCAACAGCTGACCTCCTAACACGCTCCCTACCCCTCTCCTTAGCGTATGATGGTGTAGGTACTACAACTTCAGCTCTCATCTCTCTTAACTTCTTAATCTCTTCCTCTAATGTAGTAACCTTCTCGCTAAGTGCTTCAAGAATTTCTATCATATCTCCTATTCTCCTAGCTAACATGTCAACTTTAGCACTATAGGGATTCAGTATATCCTGAATAGTTCGCTGCAGTCTAATTATGTCATCCCTACTTACACCCTTAGATACCCCCTCAACAACTTTAGTTACCTTCAATCCTTCAACTTTACCGCTCACGGCATCGATTATGAAGGATCTTAAGGCCTCCTCGGGTGGTAGGTTAGGGTACTTCTTCATTACCTTCTCCAGTATTTCATAAGGTATATTGATCACTAATCTAGGCACGAATACTACCCATATATTCTTCGTATCAATCCTTAAGAGTTAAGCCTCTCAAACTACAGTATAAATGGTTGATGAGGCTCACGGTAACTGAGCTGTGATGAGTCATCCCCCTTCACTGACTTACCTAACCATCAACTTATTCCACTCATTAATGATAGCACTACCCTCTATAAGGACAGTGTTAAGCCTTAACGCTATCTTCCTAGCTTCATCAACACTCAAAGCTCCACCTTCCTTTAACATTTCAACAATTACCAAACTAGGTCTTAAGCTTACTAATTGAGCTAAAGCTATCGATAA
Organism: uncultured Desulfurococcaceae archaeon; assembly: GCA_964592745.1. GTDB lineage: Archaea > Thermoproteota > Thermoprotei_A > Sulfolobales > NBVN01 > CAZAMI01. The sequence goes on along the minus strand of CAZQFL010000008.1, from coordinate 37,811 downwards.
TTCTGTATGGCCCTTCCTCTCCTTTAAGCTCCTACCTAAAAGTATGGGTACGTGTCCCGGTGAGACGAACTCCTCATAGAACTTCCTCCTAGCTCTCTCAACCTCACCTTTAAGAACCAACTCAACAACTCTATCTAACTCCCTTATTGTTTTAGCTCTATCAGTGTCACGTATACCTGTTTCAACATCTACATGATTAACCCATAAACTAAAGTTTGGTGGGTCCCCATATCTCAGTCTTTTCCTGCTTAATTCCACATAACCTGAAAGCCTTAGTATGTCGTCCATATACTTAAGTCCTAAGACCTCACCTACACTTCTAGGCATTACATAGCATATGAGCCCACCTGCTAAACTCCTCATCATGGCTATATGCTTAGGAGTTACTTTAGGTGCGTAAAATACCATATCTACCTCATTTTCACGTTTTCTATCATCGTATATCAATACGGGTTTGCCATCAAGTAATTTCTCCATAGCCTCCTTGATTATGTTCATTCCATTACCACCTAGCCCTTTTACTCACTACGTATAGCTAATTTAATGTGTTTATACCCTAATGTGATGTCTTAAAACTATATAAATGACAAGTAATATAATTCCTGTTATGAGTAGCAGCAGACCTGCGGATCTTCTGCTAACTCCCTCACTAAGTCTAATAGGTGTTACATTGAGTACTAATGTCTGATTTACTCTCTTCACAGTAGTGTATCTCTCGGTGAATACTAACTCTTTCTTAACTAGATACGGCTTAGCCACTATCAGTAAGTTAATAGTCTCTTGACTGATAGATAACTTAAATTTTAGCACATTTGTTCTTGACATAATACCATTAATTATTATGTAGCTTATGTTACTTAGCACGCACGATTTACCAAGTGTTGAAGTAAGAAGGGTAGCCTCGCCACTTAAATCAATAGCTAATACATGTCTATCCATACCTATTACCGCTATGACAGATTTATTCAAGGTCAGTATCTTGCACACATTTCCTGTTATGTTTATTAACAAGGACTCACTCAAATCGTTAAAGTGTAATAGTATAGCAACTTCACCATTACCTATAGCATTAATAAGGGATAGCTCAGTTATGGGTTTCTTAAGCACTATAGTGGAGGATGTAAGTAATTGGTTAAATATATTCAAACACTTCAATGAAAGTTTGTTATCACTGGTAATCCCTATTAATAACGAGTTATTATAATAAGGCATAACGGTGAGTTTAGATGAAGTAGTGCATTCAGGGCATGGGATGCTGAAGGTATCATAATATGTTACATTACTAAGATTTCTACTGTACCCTAGTAGAGATATTCTAATGCTTCTTCCAAAGATATCAACCTGGTAACTAATTAAGCATAACTTGCCTTCGCAGTTGGTTATTCCCACTAAATCCATACCTTTAATTAAATTTACGTTCATTGCGCTCATCGTTGGATTCATTATGTTATTTAGTGTTAAATACCCGTAGAATCCGTATTTTGTGTCATTAACCTTAACCGTACCAATAAGTAGAATATCATTATTGGACAATAATGTAATATCGTTTATCGTGCCATTAATGTCTAACATTAGTACCTTTATAGTTACTTCATGAACTCCTGATCCGTAAGTGTTTACTCCTTTAATTACGCCAATAAATGGCTTATTATTAAACACTCCCGCAAATATGAGCAAATCATTGCTGGGAATGTATAGAGCAGTATTAAAGCTCATGTTAAGACTTTTTTCGAGTTTAGGCACTATAGTGTAGAATGTTTCATCCAATATCATAATTACTCTTAACGGTAGTACTAGGATATACGTATCATTAATACTTATGAAATCCTTAACTATGATATTTTTACCTACTTCGTTTAAAGTTGATGTACTATAATAAGATGGCGTCACATTGCTACCTATTAAAGTTGAGTTAAGTAATAAGACAATTATGAGTAGTATTGATATTTCTCCCTTCATCTTTCAAACTCAACCTTTTTCGGATTTCCATACCTCTTAACTATGTCTACTAATCTCGTTGGATTCTTCGTATAGAACCTATACCTTACTTTAACTCTACCTCTGCTCATTATTATGTCCATAAATTTTCTCCTACTATTTACCTTGATGGAGTAATTATCATTGAGTGGGAATTTTATTGTTATACCCGTACCTACAATACCCTTATCGTATACTTCATACTTAGTCACAACTTGAACTATCTCTCTTAAAGACCTCTGTGTAAGTCTATTAATTATCATGAATGATGCATAAGGTATCTCATATCCTGCCAGAAATACTAAGACCTTAGTTAGTACGTCAACACCCTCAGCTGACGCTATAGACCTTGCATATCCGAAGTAGAGAGGATACCAGGCGAAAAGCACTATGAGAGATAGAAACGATATCATCGTGGCCTTAAACATGGGCTTTAACTCACTAATCACTTGAGTATCAGTACTTTGAATAGCCATTACATCCTTAGAGTCCATTGAGAATAACCTTCTACCCTCCTTAATTTCCTTAGCCTCCTTACCAACTATATGTTTTAATTGTGTTCTCATAGTTATGGCTGTGAATATCACCATAGCTACAATGAAAATTATGAATGTATAGCTAAGGTATTGAGGATAAAACACGTTAAGAACCACTAATAAGGCTATCATTGACTGGCCGTAGGCTATTGTTAGGGCGTATTGCTTCCTACCCATCTGATAGGCCAATGAACTACCCCAAGAGGTTATCACACCAAGCTTGATAAATGCTTAGCTACTTAAGACTTATTAAAGAAATTATAAGTAATTCAGTACTAAAGAGTTGGTGATTAACATGCCAATATATACTAAGCAAGGAGATGATGGTAAGTCGTACATACCCGCATTTAAGGGTGTGAAGGTACCTAAAAGTCACATGGTATTCGAAGTTATAGGTACCATAGATGAACTAAATTCCTTCATAGGTCTTGCTAAGTCAAAGTTAGGACAATATAAGGAATTAATGAAACTATGTGAAGAGTTAAGAAGAGTACAGATTAACTTATTTAGAATTGGAGCATTGATAGCTAAAGCAAAAACTATAAGTGAATGTATAGATGAGAGTGAAAGTAAGTGGATTGAAGCTAGGATAGACCATTACTCGAGCACAATATCTACGGATAAATTCGTCTTACCAGGAGGGCATGAGGTAGCATCAATACTTCATATCGCTCGAACCGTTTGTAGGAGGTTAGAGAGGAGAATCGTAGCTTTAAGTGAGGATATACCAAGTCTCGTATGTGGTGGTATTATTAAGTATATTAATAGGCTAAGTGATTACCTCTACATCTTAGCCTTATACGTAAATAAAGTATTAGGTGTTAGAGAAGAGGAGGTTAAGGTTGAATTTTAATGTTATTGATTAAAAACTTTCGTTTATATATAACTTTATGTGAGTATGTCACTAAGACATTCTTTTTCAATACATTCTCTGATTTCCATTGCTATTCTCCTACCCATGCTAATTGGTCTCCCAAAGTATAGCTTACTGTATTGACTACCTATACCCATGTATATATTCGTACCACCACCAATTCTTAAAGCTACATCGAATACTACGACATCAAGATCTGGTGTCACCATGAGTTGTAAAGTGAAGGGGCCTATCACACCAGGTGGTTCAATCTTCTTTGCAGCATTGATGAACGACTCCCCAATATCGAATAGCTTACCTAACATCCTCTCCCTAATCGTTACTGCTTCATGACCTATCTCAACCATCTCAATATCTAAAACCTTACTAACCTCTATCTGCACATCAGCAGGCATTCTCAAGAAGCCATCAAGATTTGTCTGGATTCTTCTATCTATACTTAATAATTCTAACCTCCTCCTAGCAACACTGTAGAAGTAGTTAACATTGAAGTGAGCGCCCACAACTAACTCCTCTATCGAAGCTTTAGGTAAGTCATCCTCACGAACTATACCCTTATTAACTAAGTCTCTAAACTTCCTCCAAAAGTCATCACGATCTACAGCAATAAAGAATCCCCTCTCAACTCTCTTCCTAGCATGAGGCATCTTGACCATGACCGGTCTATCAATTTCGTCAGGGTTAGTAAAGGTCTTAGGTCTTCTAATTCCTGCCTCATCAAGTAATCTATAATAATTTTTATCACCAGTCCTTTCTTCATACCTTAGTAAGTATCTATTACCAAATATAGGTATTGGGAACCTGTTCTCTATATTATCATAACCAACATAAACAGAGAAGCTTCTGTTGGGTACGAATATAGCATTAAGCTCCTTCAACTTAGCTATGACATCACTCCTTAAGACATCAGCAAATCTTTCAAGTATTATTGGTATATCAACAACCCTATCAAATCTTAAGTAAGGTTTCTCTCTACCCTTCTGGCATATCGCAATGGTTCTAAAGCCTTCATCTTTAGCACCATCAAATACGTCTAAAGCTGAGTGGCTAGCTATTGCCGCGATCGATACGTTTTTAATATCTCTTGGATAACCACTGATTAATTCCTTAAACGATTTAGTACTCAATTACATCACCTGTAAATGTTTTGATATATATCTTACCTTTACCTGAACGTATATCACCTAAAACCCATGATTTAAAACCATATTTTGAGGTTAAGTTCATAAACTCCTCAACACAATCCTTAGGTGCTGTAACAACCATTCCTATACCCATGTTGAAAACTCTATACATCTCAGTCGGCGGTACGTTACCTAGTTTAGCTATTAATTTGAATATAGGCTTTGGCTCAGGCATCTTTAAGATTATGTCGAAGGAGCTGTTAAGTATCCTCTTTAACTTCGTGAACGCACCGCCAGTTATATGTGTTGCTGATGATATTAATCCCCTGCTTAATGCATCAAGTATTAAGTTAGAGTATATAGCTGTTGGTTTACTTACCTCCTCACCAATATCTATGCCTTCCAATTTCATACTATAACTACCTAATTTACTCTCAATGATCTTCCTAAGTAGTGTGTATCCGTTAGCATGAAGGCCCCAACTCTCTATACCTATGATCGTATGACCATCCAAATTTCTTTTAGGTATATCATAGAGTCTTTCGGCCATAACAAAGCATGCAGCATCAACACCAGCGACTAGATCCGGCATGATGGCTGTTTCACCACCTACTATAGCTACATTACTTACCCTAGAGGCCTCAATAATACCATTAATTACTCTATTGAATATCTCCTCATTACTCTCAGGAAGTACTATATAGTCGAGCAGAGCTAATGGTTTAGCACCAACGCATACAACATCATTAACATTCATAGCTACACAGTCCCAACCTATAACTTCAAGCTTATTCAACCTTTGAAGAACCAATGTCTTAGTTCCAACACCATCCACATGGAGAACTATCTCTCTATCTTTATATACTATTGAAGATGCATAACCACTTAGATCTTTAACATTAATACTTAACTTCTTAGCTAATTCCTTAATAGCGTTAAGTGCTCTTTTATGCATGAGCTTATGCTTAGATAAGTCAATACCTGCTTTTTTATATGTCCAAACCTCACTCACGGGTCTCACCGCACATCTTCATGCATAACTTCAAGATCCTTATAGCTAGGTAAGCAGCGTTTTCAGGATTATTTATCCCAACAGTAGCTACTGGAATTCCCTTGGGCATTTGCACAATACTTAATAATGAGTCAAGACCTCCTAAAGCAACATTTAATGGTACACCAATCACGGGCTTCTCAGACCTAGAGGCTATGAAGCCTGGTAAGTGTGCTGCTAGACCTGCCATTGCTATAAATATATCTGCATCACTCTTAACTATGTATTCCTCAAGTTCCTTTGGGTTTCTATGAGCACTTAAAACTCTGATATCGTAGCCCACGCCATGCTCTGAAAGCACTTTAGCTGCTCTCTCAGCATACTCTAAGTCTCTCTTACTACCAACAATTATTGCCACTTTACCTTTACACTTACTCATAGCCCTCACCTTAGCACATCTTTATATACTTAGATGCTTCCCATACCTTACGTCTTGCTTCGTTAACGGATGGACCACGTGCTAAAAGTACCATCATTCTACGTCCAGCATAAGTGAAAGGCTTTCCGAAGACTCTAAGATCTACACCAGGTATCCTTAAAGCATCATAGACGCCACAGAATTTAGGTGCCCATATTCCTTCCTTCTCAACATATATTGCTAAGCTAGCACCAGGTGATATTACCTTTGGTTTAGGTATGGGTAACCCCAAGACAGCTCTAACATGTATGGCAAATTCACTAAGTTCTTGAGTAACCATAGTGACCATACCTGTATCGTGAGGTCTAGGTGCTACCTCACTAAACAATACTCTACCATCCTTAGTCAAGAACACTTCAACACCAAATATGCCTAGACCTCCAAGACCCTCAGCAACTTTAATACCTATCTCTTTTACTTTATCAATTATCGATACGGGCTTAATGGATGGCTGCCATGACTCTATGTAATGGTACTCACCATATCTCCAGTGTTCAACGGGTTCACATACATCAGTTTTAATACCGTTATCACCAACATACCTGTATGAGAGCGCCGTGAATTCAGCCTCTAAGTCTACGAATTCCTCAACAATAACTCTCTTACTACTACCACGTGCATGCCTTATTGCATAGTTATATGCCTCCCTTATCTTATTAGGTGATGGCTCCTTAATCCTCACATGACCATGGCCTGAACTACTCATTTCAGGCTTTATCAAGCATGGATATCCAACTTTATCACATGCATCAACAGCTTCATCAGGATTTTCAGCAAAGGCATACCGTGTTGTCGGTAGACTAAGTTCTTCGGCAGCAAATCTTCTAAGTTTTATTCTATTCATTGAAATCTCAATAGCTTTAGCGTTAGGTATGACTAAGTAGCCCTCACTCTCTAACTCCTTAAGAGCTTCAACAGCTATTGCTTCAATCTCAGGTATTATGACGTCAGGCTTCTCCCTCCTAATTATGGCTTTTAAAGCTCCAGCATCACCTAAATTAACCACATATCTCCTATGAGCAACATGCATTGCTGGAGCCCAGTCATACCTATCAACAACGGTAACCTCAACGCCTAGTCTTTGAGCCTCTATAGCTACCTCCTTACCTAACTCACCACCACCAAGTAGTAAGATCTTTATTGATCCTTCAAACATGGGTGTTGACAAATACTCTCTCTTTTTCATATATATCACCTAGTCATTACAGGTGAAGCGAAAGGATCAAAGAATATGCCCTTACCCGGAACCCATACAATTGAAGTACCTAATAGGCCTCTACGTGCTCTAGCCTTGTAGGTTCTTCTAATACGCATAGCCAGGTGATGTCTCTGCTTAAGGAGTTCGATGGATCCTATATCACTCCTATGTATTAATGGCCAACCATCTAAGGATTTGATATAGGATATAGCTAGTTCAGCCTTTTTAGAGGCTTTCTCGTGACTTTCATCATAGCATACGATTTCAAATGCTCTAGATCCGTGAGTACGTAACGTACCATCTCCAAGCTCCTCAACACTAGCGTAGAGTAGTGTACAGCCAAGTTCCCTAATCTTACCTTCATCAACGCTAACCGGGTGGTTAGCTGCTACTTTCTTATTTAATGGGTAACCAGCCGGGGCAACTGCTTTAACTACTACCGCTACGTCATCCCTAATCTCAAGCTTATACCCTGCTAATCTACCATCAACGGTTCTTTCAATCATCTCTAAGAAGTCACTAGTGATTACCGGAACCATATTGGATATCTCAGGATCGCCAAACCTACTGTAAAACTCAATAACTGTAGGACCCCACAATGCTGTAAGCATCATTTGACCTGCTAAAGCACCTACATATCTATCCTTTACCTCAGTTTGCAAAGCCTTAACAACATTATCGATTATTTCGATAGTTCTCTTAAACTCATCAACTTCTATGAATGGTAAGACCCAGCCAGGACCAGATATACTACCCATACCTCCGGTTTCAGGACCTATGTCATACTCATAAACATGTGGATGATCCTGAACTAATGGGAGAGCTAGTACGTAGCTACCATCAGTTACCGTCATTGCTGTGTACTCAACACCTTCAACTCTCTGCTCTATGAGCACCTTAGCATCTATATCAACATACTTAGTCATCTCTTTAAAGAGCTTCACGACGAAGTCCTTCTTAACATCACGATATTCCTCCAATAAGTACGCTTGATTTTCACGTAGCACCTTAACACCCTTACCACCAACCTGTCTTGCAGGCTTCACAACTACGTCACCAGCATACTCAACAAACTTACGTGCCTCCTCAAGAGATGAGAAAGCTCTGAAGTATAACCTACCAGGTATAGAATACTTCCACATGAGAGTTCTAGCAAACACCTTACTCCTCTCTATCTCAGCACATCGAGAACTAGCACCAAATACACTGAAGCCCTTATCACGTAGTAGGTCAGGAACTCCAGCGAATTGCGGTTCCTCAGGACCTATGACTACTACGTCAGGAGATACTTCTTTCGCAACCTTAAGTACTTCTTGCGGATTCGTGGTCTTAGCTCTATATAGCTTACCGCCAGTACTCCTAGCTATCCTGGATAGTCCTGGATTATTATGATCTGATACCACATAGAGTTTAGGATTGTAAGTACTTCTAGAGATCATTAACGCAATTGCGTGCTCCCTACCACCTGATCCTATGAGTAACACCTTCATTGCAACTCACCCAACAAAATCCACACCAAAGCACTTCCCGCAAAGCCTTATGTTAAATGATCTAGCAACCTCACTTATTACCTCTGGTTTAATCCAAGTTAGTGAGTCTACCTCAAGATACTTTACAGCATTTTCAGTATCTAAATTAGCTGCTAAGAGACTCTTAACATCTATTGGCATGAGCTTATAAGGACAGCTCCTTATTAGAGGTGGACTAGCTATAACTACATGTAATTCCTCAACACCAACCCTATACCTTAATATTTGACTAACAGTCTTCATTGTAGCCCCAGTAACCATGCTATCATCAACTAAAGCTACCCTCTTACCTTCAAGTACATGAACCACGGGGTTCATCTTGAGGTGTATTGCTATGAGCTTCTGAAGAGGATCTATCCTTAAAGCTGACCTCATATGCCTACCTGTACCCACAAACCCTATTTCAAATGGCTTGTTAATTGCTTGTGCAAGACCTACAGCATAAGGTATTGCGGTCTCGGGGACACCAACGACTATATCTACATTAGCGTTTAGATTCTTAGCTAATATACTTCCTAAAAACTTCCTGAATTCATAGACACTTACACCATCAACTATTGAGTCATGTCTAGCCATGTATAGAAGCTCGAATGCGCATAAATGCTCCACACCATTACCATTAACCCGTACATTCTTGACAGCATATTTCGATAAGTATAGTAATTCATTAGGTCTTAACCATTTTCTTACCTCACCACCGAGTATATCTATAGCTCTTGACTCGGAGGATATTAATGCTAAATCAAAACCATAGCCTCCAAGAGTTAGGGAGGTTAAACCTATATTACTCCTATAAGCTAGAATTTCACCCTTACTTGTGATAGCTATGAATGATGGTATGTCTTTATCTTTGAACTCATCAAGTACTTCCTTAAATGCTGACAATACTTTATTAGCTATTGGAGTATTTGATGAGCTTAATCTTGAGGCAACCTCTTCGCCCACTACATCCATTATTTTAGAGTATCTATCCCCCATCATGACGAACTCTAAGTCATTGGTGGAATAGGTACCTAGGTAAATATCCCTATCCTCATTACTGTATGTTGCAGCAATTGCTAGAGGTGTTGTAATTTCTTTGGAAATCCTCTCTTTACTACCTTTATAACATTTAACTTTACCATTACCTATAGTGCAAGCCACATATTTTTCTGAGCCTCTATGATCTAGAGCTGTCAATCCATAGTATACGTGGTTAGATAGGTTCCATAGGTCATCAAACGCATATAGGGCTAAGAGACCACCCATAACTATCACCTTGAAAAAATCTTTTCGAGTTTCTCAGCATTTAGTCCGGGGAATGGGTATAAGCCTGAAAAGCATGCATGACAAACACTTACTAAGCCTACAGCTCTCATTAAGCCTCCTAACGTATTATAGCCTAAACTGTCAGCTCCCATATACTTAGCCATTTCATCAATACTCCTAGACCTATTAATGAGTAGCTCCCTTCTAGAAGCTATGTCTATACCCATGAAGCAAGGATACTTGAATGGTGGACTAGCTATTCTTACATGAACTTCTCTAGCACCTGAGTTTCTAAGCTTAAGTATGAGGCTCTTCATGGTTGTTCCACGAACTATTGAATCATCTACAAGGACGACTCTCTTACCTTCAATAACTCTTCTAACGACACCATACTTCAACTCAGATACTTTCCTACGTATTATTGGTGGCATTATGAAGCCTCTACCGAGGTATCTATTAACGAAGAGACCCTCCTCTAAGGGAATTCCCGAAGCTCTACTATACCCCATGGCAGCATATCTACCACTTTCAGGTACGGGTATGACCACATCCGCATCAACAGATGAAGTCTTAGCTAACTCAATACCCATTCTGATACGTGCTTCATAAATTGACACACCATTAAATACCGTGTCAGGTCTAGCAAAGTAGACGTACTCAAATATACATGGGGTTGGTGTTACGGATGTTCTAACCCTACTCCTCTCTAAAGAAAATCCATCAAATGATATTATTTCACCAGGACTAACTTCCCTCCACATATCACCTGCAACTACATTGAGAGCGGCAGTCTCAGATGCTACGTATAGTGAGTCATTAAATACATATGCAAGAGGTCTAAAACCTCTAGGATCACGTGCTATTATGAGTCTAGGCTCTGTTGTTAATACTACCATACTATAGCTACCTATTACGTAGTTAGGGAGTTCACGTAACGCTTCAACGACATCTCCATGGTATTCCTTTGTAAGTCTGTAGATGGTTTCAGCTAAGACATGTGTATCATTTAATGCTTTCTTTAAACCTAAACTCCTAGCTAATTGTACGTAATTAGCTATAGTACCATTGAATGCTATCGCTATCTTAAATCCATCACCAACAGCGAATGGTTGGGGTACGGAATCGAGAAAACCACCACTAGTTGAGTATCTTACATGACCAATTCCTGCAAATATATTACCCTTATTTTTAAGTCCCTCTAAAGTATCGGGTGTTAAAACATCAAATACTAAACCTCTACCTCTGATAACATTCATATGTCCTTGATAAGTTACTAAGGCAATACCTGCAGATTCCTGACCTCTATGCTGAAGTTCAATCAACAATTCAAGTACTATGTCGCTAACATCGCTGCTGCCTACATATGCAGCTATGCCGCACATTTTAATCACCACTCCATGAGCTTCTTAAGGCTATTATCGTATAGATCGGCTATGTCAGGAAGGTTGAGTAAGGTAATAGTTTTCTCACCGTTAGTTATTACTATAACTTCCTTACCTAGAACCTTACCTATGACATTGCTTTCAATACTATACTTTCTAATTAACTCCTTAAACTCTGTGACCTTGCCGGCCTTAATCTCAACAATGTACCTTGCTTGCGTCTCTGAAAACAGTACTTCATCAATACGTTCAGTACCCCTGGTAGGTATCCTATCAACGTGTAGCTCTATACCTAAACCTCCAGCTACAGCCATTTCAATAGCAGCTATAACTAATCCTCCGACGCTAATGTCGTGAACTGATGCAGCAATACCTTCTTTTACTAAGTGTCTAATGAATTCAGCATGCCTCAACTCACTAGCGGGTCTAGGTCTAGGTATCTCACCTAGCTCTAAGCCATGAACCCTATAGAGATACTCACTCCCACCCAGTTCAGGGTACGTAACCCCCACTACAGCTATGTAGTTACCAGCTTCATTAAGTGCTAAACCTGTAGATTTAGATACGTCATCAACTCTACCAATACCTACGATCGTAGCTGTAGGCTTGATTTGACGTCCCCTCTCATCTTCGTTATAGAAGCTCACCTTACCACCAACTACTGGTAACCCTAATTCACTCGACATCCATGCAATACCCTTAACCATTTCCTCAAAGTACCAGAATTGCTCGGGCTTCTCGGGGTTTCCGGCATTAAGTTCATCAACTATGGCCAATGGTGTAGAATTAACTGATACTAGGTTCCTAAAGCATTCAGCAACGGAGTTTGCTGCTCCATTGAATGGGTCTAGAGATGTATATCTAGGATTCGCGTCACCTTTTACAGCGATACCTCTTCTAGAACCATCAAGTATTCTTAGAACTGCCGCATCTCCATGACCAGGCTTAATGACAGTCCTAATACCTACTTCATGGTCATATTGCTCATAGATCCACCTCTTTGATGCGATGTTAGGTGATGATATTAACTTAACTACCGCATCTTCGATAACGACCTCAGGTAATCTCACTATGGGTGTTAAGCCTTTAAGAGCCTCTTGAGGAGGTCTTGAGTCTCTTCTCAAGGCTTGAGGTCTAGCTAGCTCCTTAGCAGGTACATCAGCCACTAACTTACCTTTATAGTAAACTCTTACCCTACCGCTATTATCAAAATAACCTATAACGCTATATGCAAGGTCGTACTTGTTAAGAATATTGATAACCTCACTTAATTTCTTGGGCTCAACGGCTAATAGCATTCTTTCTTGACTCTCTGAGATAAGCATCTCTAACGGTGTTAGTTTTTCCCTTAAGTGTAATTTATCGAGATGGATAGTAGCTCCTAACCCGTAATCAGCGGCACTCTCAGATACAGCCGTGGTTAGACCTCCACCACCTAAATCCTTAATGTATCTAACAAGTGACTTTGAAGTCAGCTCTTGAAGAACATCTATAAGTGCTTTCTCAGTTAGCGGATCACCTACTTGAACAGCTCCAATTTCCTTATCTGTATCTTCGGATAGAGGCTTTGACGCGAAACTACTACCTAAAATACCGTCCTTACCTGTCGCATTACCTATTATTACTATGGCGTCCCCAGGTTTGGGGCCTTCAAGTACTAACTTATTGCTACTTGCTATACCAACGCATGCCACATTTACTAGTGGTTGCTTGTTAAATGTGTCGTCAAACCATGTATCGCCAGCGACTGTAGGTACTCCGATTCTATTACCGTAATCGCTTATACCCTTGACTATACCTCTTATTAACCAATTAGCGTGTGGATTGCTTGGATTACCTAAGTAGAGTAGGTCTAGTAATGCTATGGGTTTAGCTCCTAAGGTTAGTATATCTCTCACAATACCTCCAATACCTGTTGCTGCACCATTGTATGGGTCAACAGCTGAAGGGTGATTATGACTTTCAATCTTAAATATAACAGAGATACCAGGGAATACCTCAACTGCTGGTGCATCCCTACCTGGACCAAGAATTACGTAATCTTTCTTAGTCGGTAATAGCTTAAGCAACTTCCTACTACTCTTATATGAGCAGTGCTCACTCCATTGAGCCTCAAACATAGCTAATTCTTCAGGTCTTGGGTCCCTACCAAGTATCTTTTTTATAGCCTCGATCTCTTCACTTGATAAAGGCATGTCACCAACCCTCTTTAAGTGATTTAGCTAAGCTCTCGAAGATTACCTTACCACTAGCCTTGAATCCCCTGGGAGCTATAACATCTTCAGATGCACGCTCAGGATGAGGCATTAATCCTAGGACTAAGCCATCAGGTGTAGCTATACCTGCTATGTCGTATGAACTCCCATTAAAATTATATCCATTAACGTACCTAAGTAAGGGCGATTTAACTACGAGTGAGTTATAGGTGTCATCATCGACGTAGTACCTACCTTCAGCATGAGCTATTGGCATATCGAGTACGTCACCATCGTTAACGAGCCTTAACCATGGACCCTTAGGTCTTTCAACTCTTACTCTAACCCACCTACAAATGAACTTACCACTCTCGTTAGGCAGCAAAGCTCCTGGTAGCAGACCTGCCTCTACAAGTACTTGAAACCCGTTACATATACCGAGAACAGGTATCCCGTAATCCAAGACCTTACTTAACTCCTCAATAGCTTCTGTACGAGCAGCTATAGCGCCAGCTCTAAGCCAATCACCGAAACTAAAGCCCCCAGGTATTATGATGGCATCCCATGCACTAAGTGAGAAATTCTTATACCAAACGATACTAGCGTCAAGTCCAGCCACATGCTTAATAACCCATAAAACATCCTCATCACAGTTAGTTCCAGGAAACTTTATTATTGCAACCTTATGCACGTAATCTCACCTCGATGTCGTGAACAATGGGATTGTATATTCTTAACTTCTCACAAATCTCCTTAACCTTACTCAATGCCTCATTAGGACTTGAAGCTTCAACATTAAATAGCAAGTATTTACCAGTCCTAATACCTTTAACACTATTGTAGCCCCTTCTCAACACTAAGAATCTATGTATGGTCTCTCCTTCAGGATCTCTTACGCTACGTTTATTAGTAATGATTGCCTCAACCATGAAAATCAATATCATCCACCTTAATTCCAAGCCTCTCACATAACTTTAGGTAAGCATCAATTAGCAACTTAGGGTCACCGGTTCTCCTGAAGACCTCCTTATCTAGGTGTTTACCATTCTCATCAAGTACTCTGAAGGTATCACCTGAGATTTCATCAGCTAGTATTAGCTTATTATCTTTATCATGACCGAATTCTATCTTAAAGTCTATGAGTTTTAACTTAGCTTCAGAGAAGATTCCACGTAGTATATTGTTAATTCTTAGTGAGGTCTTAATTATGAAGTTTAGCTCATCATGAGTTGCTATTCCTGAGTTTATTATGTCATCCACAATTATTAGGGGGTCGTGAAGTGAGTCATCTTTATAGTGAAACTCTACAACTGGTGGGTTAAGTTCTTGTAAAGGCTTAAGTAAGGGCATTCTCTTGAGCTGTGATCCATAAGCATAATTCCTAACGATTACTTCAAGAGGTAACATTCTTAACTTCTTAACAGTCATTCTCCTAGCTCCATCATAGTTTAGGAAATGTGTATCTATGCCTTTTTCATTTAATATTGAGAAGAAATATGCTGAGACTCTAGCATTGATTATTCCTTTACCTCTTATAAAAGATTTAAGAGCCCCGTCTCTAGCTGTTACTTCATCCTTGAACTCCAAAATAAGCTCATCCTGGTTTTTTACATAAATACGTTTACTCTTACCTTCATAGATGAGTATATAAGTATGAGTATACACGGCTCTCTCACATGTTAACTCACGAAGCAGGGGTTATAAACACTGAGTCTCTTCTCTCCTAAATTAACATATTTATGTAAATTTACATAAATATGTTAATTAGGTGATAATTTTAATAAATTAGGTAATGGATAGGATCTTGGGTGTGTATGTGGGTGTAAGTATCAGAAAGGTTATTGCCGGGTATGATCTTGACAGAATAACTGTAGCAACCTTAGCGAGTCATTCAGCACTTCAACTAGTTCACGGAGCTAAGAAGGAGGGTTTTAGAACTGCACTGATAATTACTGAGGATAGAAGACAGTTTTACGAGCAATTTAAACACCTCATAGACTTCTTCATAGTAGTTAATAAGTGGAGTGATCTATGTAAGGAGCAAATTGTCAAGAAACTTATTGAATTAAATTCAATATTTATTCCTCATGGTAGTTTTGTAGAATATGTAGGACTTGATTGTGCCGAAAATATTGAGATACCACTCTTCGGTCTTAGATCAATATTTAGAGTTGAAGCTAATCAGCACTTAAAGATGGATCTTCTAGCTAAGGCCGGCATACCTACACCTAAGCATTATAGTTTAGATGAGGAAATCAATGGTCCAGTGATAGTTAAGTTACCCGGAGCTAAGGGGGGTAAAGGGTACTTCTTAGCATTATCTAAGGACGAAATTATTGAGGGTATCGAAAGAGCTATTAATCAAGGTTTAATAAATAAACTAAGTGATGCGTTAATTCAGGAGTATATAGTAGGTGTACCAGCATACTTTCACTTCTTCTTCAGCCCCATATTTAATAGACTTGAGATCTTAGGTGCTGATATAAGGTATGAATCTAACGTTGATGGTTTAAGGAGGCTTAAGCACAACGTGTTAGAGAGATTAGGTATTGAGACATCATTCGTTGTCGTAGGTAACATACCCATGGTGTTAAGGGAGAGCCTACTTTATAAAGTCTATGATTATGGTTTAAGATTCGTTAAAGTGACTAGAGAACTCTTACCACCAGGTATTATAGGTCCATTCTGTCTTGAAGGTATAATTGAGGATAATTTAAATATTAAGATCTTTGAATTTTCAGGAAGGATCGTTGCCGGTACAAATCTGTACATACAGGGAAGTCCGTACTCATTCCTTTACTGGGATGAACCCATGAGTACCGGTAGGAGAATAGCACGTGAAATTAAGTTAGCTATTGAAAGAGGAGAGCTTGATAGCGTAGTTACGTGAGTTACGTTAGTAATTAAAAAATAGTCATGACTTTATGAGGTAATATACTTCAAGGTAAACCTTAGGTTTAATTTCTCTAAAGTTTCGCGTTTAGGTATGCCTCTCTTATCCCATCCTCTTAATTCGTAATACTTCATTAACATTGAGTCGTATTTCTCCCTATCCAACTTAGCTCCAGCTAATGGACCCTTAGTTAATGGTCTCTCAAACCACTTATCTGGTGGGTAGTCTAAGTGTTTACCCCACTCAATACCTGCTGCTCTGTATTCTCTAATCCAAAACATTCTGATTAACGCATATATCCTATTAGCAACTAGTTCTAGATCGTCCCATGTATAAGTCACACCAGTAGCTGCTTGTAATAGCTTAGGATAGAAGTCTAGGTCGAGACCCACCTCAACCCATGGTAACCTACAAGTAACTAATGACTCGAATACTCCTCCCCTAACGTTCTGTAGCCATATAAGCCTCTTAACCTTCTCCTCACTATAAGCGAACCTATCTGTTTGTACTTCGTAAGCAATAATCCAAGCATCCTTGTGATGAGCACCTATAGGTGAAGTACCGTAAGCTAGTGCCATGGCCGGTGCTGCATGACAGTCATAAGCAGATATTTCAAGTCCCTTAACCTGCATAGCGAACTTGTATGAATCCTTACCTAACCTCTTAGATGCCTCCCTAACACCCAATGATAGTATTTCCCCTATACCCTCTCTAAATACTATTTTTCTGATCAATTCAATAGCTCCCTTAAAATCGCCCCACTCAATACCTTCATCCTTTATGATACCTTTCTCTGTTGCTTCCATAGTAAAGCCTAAGACATTACCGAGGCTTATGGTATCGATACCATACTCATCTGCAAGCCTATTTAGATGTGAAACCTTATCTAAATCACCGATACCTAAGTTCGATCCCAGCATAGCCACATTCTCATAGTCTAATTCAGCCTTACCTTCAATGCCCTCCTCACTTACACCATACTTGACTGTATGACCGCATGGCATGTTACAGAGTGGGCATCCCTTCTGTAGTACTCTCTTAGATTCCATTACGTAACCACTTATCTTGTCTGCATAGTCAAATACACCCTCGCTGAAATTGTATGTAGGTAATACTGAAGCTTTTTGGGACCACTCTATTGTTGCCATAGTTCCTTGCCTCATCCAGAAACCATAGTTTGGTGATTCCTTAACCTTCCTATAAGCTTCAGCACCTAACTCTCTAAGTTTTGCTGGATCATGAGGTTCAGGAAGTTTATCTCCTTCAATAACAATCGCCTTAACATTCTTAGAGCCCATAACAGCTCCCATACCAGGACGCCCACCGGATCTTCCATACTCAGCAACTACTGTTGCATATCTTACTAAGTTCTCACCAGCAGGTCCTATTAGTAATACACCGACGTTCTTACCATATACTTTACGTATTCTATCCTCAGCATCATATGTTGTAAGCCCCCATAAATCATCAGCATTAATGAATTCTACACCCTTACTAGTTATATGGATAAGTGTAGGTTTCTCTGCTCTACCCTTAAGTATGAGTGCATCTATACCAGCCTTCCTCATCTCAACAGCTGCTTTAACACCAATATTACCGTCACCATAACCTCCTGTTAAAGGCGATTTCGACGCCACAACGAGCTTACCTGACGAGGGTAAAGGATAGCCTGTTAACGGACCTACAGCAAATATTAGGTGGTTATCAGGTGAGAGAGGGTCAACACCTACAGGATTTAAATCCCATAATAGCCTTATTGCTAGACCTCTACCACCGATGTATTCTTTAAGGATTGTTACATCAATATCGAAATACTTGAATTTCCTCTCACTTAAATCTATGAGTAAACCTCTACCATTCCAACCCTTCATAGAAGTCACCTAACTAATTCTAAGTAATTTTAATAAAAAAGAGTAACCTTATATTGAATCCTTAATTGCTTCCTTTAAAATACTTAATCCTAACTTAGCCTCCTCTTCACTAATTATCAGCGGTGGTGCTAGTCTAACAGCACTTTTACCACAAGGTAATAGGACTAATCCTTTACTAAGAGCATTTCTCACAACCCTATCTCTAACCTTAGTATTATGTTCTTTACTCTTCCTGTCCTTAACGAACTCAATACCCCAAGCTAGACCTAAACCTCTCACATCACCTACAACGTCATACCTATCTTTAATCTCTTCAAGACCCTCCTTAAATATTGGTTCAAGCTTCTTAACATTTGGAAGGTAGCGCTTAGCTAACTCAACTACTTTAGTAACTACTACAGATGCTAATGCGTTACCACCAAATGTATTACTATGCATTCCTGACTCCTTGAAGTCTAACTCACTCCTAAACACTGTTGCACCCACATGGACAACCCCACCACCTAAGGCCTTAGCTAACGTCACGATGTCAGGCACAGTATTAAAGTGATATATCGCTAATATCTCACCTGTTCTACCTATACCCATCTGTACCTCATCATCAACTAATAATATGCCATACTTATCAGCAAGTTTTCTTAACTCGCTAAAGAAGCCCTTTGGTGGTACAACGTAGCCACCCTCACCTTGTATTGGCTCAAAGAATATTGCGGCAACCTCGTCTGCAGGTATGTAGTGCTCTAAGACCCAATACTCTATATACTCTATAACCCTTAATATTAGCTCGTCAGGATTTTCGTAACCATCAATATGCCATGGATTCCTATAGGGATTGGGGTATGGTACATAGACCACACCTGGCATTGTTGGGAAGAATGTCTTTTTATGAATAGGCTTACTGGCTGTAAGGCTCAACGAACCCATAGTCCTGCCGTGAAACGCTCCTATGAATGCTATGAAGTACTTCTTACCAGTGGATGCTCTGGCAATCTTTATTGCCGCTTCATTAGCCTCTGTACCACTATTTGAGAAGAAGACCTTTTTATGGAAGTTACCAGGAGTTATGGCTGTTAATGCCTTAGCTGCTTCAACCTGGTATGGATTATAGAAGTCAGTACCTGCAGCATGCGCTAATAATTTTAATTGCTTTGTAATTACATCGATTATCTCAGGGTGTGATGGGTAACCAAAGTTATTAACTGCAACACTTGATGTAAAGTCTAATAATTTATTTCCGTCAACGTCATAAAGCCATGGACCTTCACCTCGCTCAATTACCAGAGGTAGCGTCTCTGGTGAATGAGTGGATGTTGCTAAGTATTTTTTGTGCTCCTTAATTAATTCTAAAGCCTTTGAGCCGGGTATTTTACCTACTTGAGGTCTCGACTTCAATCTTAACTCCACAAAAAATATTTTTCGAAAGTAAATTTATACTTTGCTTTAATTTCATCATAAAGTTTTCAGGTAATAAGTATATGAGAGTGCGGATTTAGCACCCTTACATAAATCGTGATTTAACGTATCAATACTTACTCAAAAATCTTTCCGGTATCCTTAAGGGTTTCATAACCTGGTAACTCATTCAATAGCTCTTTAACAATATCGCTTCTCATAATGTTTATGAATTCTGCAACGCTTTTCTTAGCTAATCTATCCTTCCTAATTAGAAAGTCTACGATCTCCGTAGCTAGAGGTATGAACTCCAAATCATACATTCTCGCAGCTATTTCAGCAGCAATACCTACATCGGCCCTGCCCTGTGCTACAGCTGCTGCTACTGCTGTATGGGTCTTTACTTCATAATTGTAGCCATTAATTTTGGATGTGAGGTCACTAAATTTTAACCCTAGCTGTTTAGATAGTTTCTTAAGTTGAAGATCTATAAAAACTCTAATACCTGAACCTTTAACCCTATTAACAAAGATTACATCATTCCTGAGTAAATCCTTAAATGTATATATTCCTTTAGGGTTACCCTTAGCAACTATGAATCCTATTCTTCTTTTATAACCTCGAATTATTACTGCTGCTCCCTTGAGTCTCATCTTACTAAGAAATGGAATATTATACTCTCCGGTTTTCTCGTCAAGAAGATGTGTAGGAGCTATGTCTGCTTCACCATTCTTTACAGCATACCATCCTCTTAGTGAACCCGTGTGTAGTACCTTGGACTTGGTTATGAGTCCTGATCTTACTAATATCCTCCATAGTGCTATATCATGACTTCCTATGATCGTTAATTCAGGTATTTTTATTGAGTCCTTAAATAGATAGACATTGACTTCTTCACCTTCCATTAGTAGCTCTTTATCTTCGCTTACGTAGATGTACCCGTCCGCGTAAGTTAAAGCAGCTATAGACCCTGATGAGAAGGTTACCGGATATGCTATTAGCTTCTTACCATCACTAACTAATGAAACAGGTATGAGCCATGAGCGACCCTTACCTACTCTTAATCTATAGGGTAGCACAGCCTTAACACTTACATCATCAATAACCTCAATACCTAACAGCCTTGCTATTATAGGTCTAACAACCTTATGGAATACCATAGTACATGATAATGGAAAGCCAGGCATACCTATAAGTAACTTATCATTAACCACAGCAAACACTGTGGGTTTTCCTGGTTTAACCTTTAAGCCATGAATTACTACGCCAGGATTACCGAGTGAGTCAAAAACTTTATAAGTTAGATCACCTATTCCAGCAGACGTACCTCCGCTTGTAATTATCACGTCATATTTATCTAGTGCTCTAGATAGTTCCTTAAGCATTAAATCATAGTTATCAGGTAGATGTGTAACAAATTCAGCTTCAGCACCTAGCTTTCGTAAAGCACTTATTAAGTAGTAGCTATTTGAATCATAAATCATTCCCAGCTTAAGCGGCTCACCTGGTTTAATAACCTCATTACCCGTTGAAAATACAGCAACCTTAACCTTCCTATAGACCTTAACTCTTCCCACACCTAAACCAGCTAAGAGAGCTATATGGTAAGGCTCTAACTTAGTTCCCTTCCTTAATACTAAGTCACCCATCGAAATATCTGAGGATGTTAATGCTATATTCTCCCCAGGTGCTACATACCTATACACTAAGACTTCATTACCAACCTTATGGGTATATTCCTCCATAATTACTGCATTAGCTCCTTTAGGTATTAATGCTCCAGTTGCAACTTCCACAGCAGTACCTTTAATAACTTCACATTTAGGTACTTGACCTACCTCCACATACCCTATAAGCTTAAGCCTTATAGGGTGTTCCTCATCAGCACCGTACGTATCCTCTGCTCTAACAGCATAACCATCAACCTCAGATCTATCAAATGGTGGGTAATCAAGTGGTGAATATATGTCTTCAGCTAAGACTCTATTAAGAGCTTCATCTAGATTTACATACTCAATACCCTTAGGTTTTAGCTCTAGATATTTAGATAATTTACTAATTACATCGTCAATACTACTTAATTTATGAAACAGCTTCCTACCACTCATAAAACCCTAACCATCCTAATCACAGCGAAGAAGTTAATATATGAAATTATGAAATACCGATCTTCAAACATTCAAAATACTTTATTCCGATATTGAAAATGATGTATTAGGTGCTAGATTATGGGGGAGTTCTTAAAGGAGCTCGTGAGTGTTGATGAAGCTATAGAAAGATTAAAGAGTAATATAAGGTTAAGTTTGGATGTTGTCAATGTCAAGCTTGATGATGCTTTAGGGCTTATATCTTCTAATGACATATATGCACCCTACAGTTTACCCTATTTTAATAAGTCCGTTGTTGATGGTTATGCTGTTAGAGCAGAGGATACGTACGGTGCGTCACATACTAATCCCATAGAGTTAAGAGTCATAGGCTCAATAGATATAGGCTCAAGTCCTGAGAATTTACCAGAGTTAGAGCCCTTTACAGCAGTTGAGATCTCTACAGGGGCACCTTTACCTAAGGGAGCTAATGCAGTAATCATGTATGAAGATACAGAGAAAATTAGTAATGATAGAATCTTGGTTTATAAACCTGTAGCTAAATGGGCTAATGTAGCGAGAATAGGTGAGGACTTCGAGGCGTCACAAAAGATACTTAGTAAGGGTGAAGTCATACAGGCGTGGCATATAGCAGCACTAGCCTCTTACGGCTTTTCCCGCATTAAAGTCTTTAGAAAGTTAAGGATAGCAGTAATACCCATAGGTTCTGAGTTAATAGAGCCAGAAGAACCTAAACCGCCATTACCGGGTAAGATATATGAAGGTACATCCTACTTAATATCATCTTACCTAAGAAATCGTAAGTATGTCTCCGTAACAAGGGTTGAGCCTTTACCTGATGATGAAGCTAAAATAAGGTCCGTAATATCTGACTTAACAATTAATCACGATATAATTATAACTGTCGGTGGTAGCGGTATTGGAAGGAAGGATTTAGTTGTAAAAACCTTAACAACACTTCCTAACTCAAAATTAGTATTTAGGGGTGTAGCTATAAGGCCTGGACGTCCAGCAAGTGCTGTAATAATTGATGGGAAACCTGTATTCGTACTATCAGGTTTTCCAGTAGCAGCTCTTGCAGCATTAGACTTAATTTTCATTCCCACCATAAAGAAGGTCCTTAATATAAAGGAAATGGAGGAGCCACACATTAAGGCTAAACTTGTGAGGAGGTTAGTAAACGTTACAGGTTATACTTCGTATGCCAGGGTTAAGGTATTTAAATGCGGCAATGAAGTATGTGCTGAACCTTTAAGGATTACTGGGTCAGGAGTGCTATCTACATTGATAAGAGGTAATGGAGTAGTGGTAATACCACCTGATGTTGAGGGCTATGAGGCAGGTGAAATAGTTAATGTTAAATTAGTTAATCCACTAGATTTGTATTAGTTATGTAATTACTTTATGCTTTAGCTAAGGCTAAGGGGACAACCTTTACACCAAATGCTGGGTCGACATCAAATGCTATACTAGCGTCTGGAGCTGAGATAGCTCCACGAAGTTTAACTATCTTCATAACCTTTATTAACTTACCACCTATCTCAGCAAAACCTAGCTTTATGTAGCCATCACTGATAGCTCTAATCTTAACTATGACATCTTCAGGTACTACGTTAGGATGCAATGTTAGTATTATTAGCTTACCATGCTTTACTAACGTTCTGGTTTTCGTTAAGAAATTCAGTAGAGAGCTTAAACTTAAATTAATAATTAATACACTTAATGAATCTACAACGAATATGTCGTAAGTTTCTAAGTTCTTAACCATGTAATCGCTAATAGTTTTAAGCAGGTATTCAGAGGTTATTGAGTCCCAGTTGATGCTTTCTACATGTAGCGGAATGACTTTGAGAAACCCCTTTAAAAATTCTTTACTAACATCGAGACTTACCCTCATACTCTGAATTATGAACTCCTTAACACCTAGTTCGGTGGTTAAGTACGTAACTCTAAAGCCTGACTTAAGTGCACCATAGATTATCTGCTGAGAAAGTACTGTCTTTCCTGATCCATGATCACCTTCTATAATTAATAGTGACGGGTATGGAATACCACCCCCTAGTCTCATATCGAGTTCCTCATTACCTGTTGGTACAACAACTCTTTCGCCTTGCCTACTTAACGACATGTGAGACACACCTACACCTTCCCGCGCTTAATTAAAGTTAATAGCTCGGTTATTATTTGAGCTTGAACTTCAGGTCTTACGTTCTCATTCCTTAAGCTGTCAACAACTAAGGCCATACTTCTTAAAGCATTACCTAAAGTCTCATTCAGTATCCCTGCCTCAACATAGCTATCTATGAGTTTCTTCAGCTTGCTTAGTCCCACCATGCTTAAGACCTTATTCAGCCATAAGGTTATATCCCTCAATGATTTTAGATCTAAACTTACACTCTCACTCCTTAACCCTTCATCAATATGCTTAATACTCCTATCTTTTACTTCTTTCTTCATTGTAAATGGGGTACTAAGTTCCTCTATGGAGGATTTTATCTCTATAAGTGCTGACTTAATGTCATTTATGTTTGCATTTACGTAGTCTCTTACCTTAGCTAACTCATCTTCAAGTAATTTAATCTTATCTAAGATTTCTGAAGGTATCTTAACCTCAGTTTTACTTACCTTCTCACCTTCTTGTTTCTGTTCTTCCTCCCTGGATGAGCCACCTATACTCTCAATCTCGGTAGCAGCTACTACATTAGTTGGTAATTGTGTAGCTACATCTATTGCCGCACCAGTACTGGTTGCGTGAGGTGTTCGTGATACCTTACCTAAATCTATGCCTTCGTACTTATCGATTTGTTCAGCTTCTTTCCTAGTAGTTATTATCTCAGTACCTTTATTGCCACCTTCTTCAACATTCTTAACCTCCTTAGTACGAATTATAGCTTTTAAAATGGGATGTACAACTATCTTACATATAGGGCATTCACATCTCCATCTCATCACCTTCTCCATAGTATCATAGTAAGGAGTTAGAAAAAGTAATGGTTAAATTAACGACTAACTGTCGAAATCACGAAGACACATACCTAACGTTTAATCTTGAGATTTACTGTAGCTAATTATTAAAAAGTAATATCGTGAATTTGATAACAGACTCGCCATTCTCGGAACAGAATTCTAATTTATATTTATCAACATATTTACTATGTACTTTTGATCTCAGCAAAACTCTTAATATTTCATCATCATCTGTAATAAGGGTTTTAAGCGATGCGTGTAGGACTCTAACTCTCTTAGTGGTCACTAAAGCTGATGTAATGGCGTTAAGAAACATTTTGCCTAACTCTCTTAACGACGATAATAACATATTGAGGTAATGATCAGTATTAAGTGAGTGATTAAGTACCTTAAGTAATTTCGTAGCTGAGGAGATATCTGGTATTACCATAATGTCTATTGCCTTATTATCGCTTCTTGACATGCTTGATAACATACTGATATAAATAATTACTATGGGAATAGTGATTGATAGTCTCCTTAACTCCTTAGCTAGGAGAATATTTCTCGACTTAATCCTTATAAAACCATTTAAACCTGTACTTCTACTTATGTACCTGCTTAAATAGTCTAAGGCTAAATCATTGAGTAAATCCCTTTCAAATATAATCATATGTAATCACGCCTAAGCAGATAATTTAATAAGTAATAATTATTTTAGACGATCATTCTTTGGCATGACCCTATGCGTCTTTGAGATAACGACAATCAGGAGTTATACTTATTGTCGCAGAATACTCAATGCTTTAGTGTTTAAAACTAATATTAATAATTCGGTTTGAAGAGCTTGTTATTTCAGTTAAGGTTTCTAACTCGTTACGTGTTTTCTAGTATCTACTTTGTTGTTTTATCTTTGTTAAAACCTCATTCACTATTCTATTGAGTTTATCTCTGTGACGTCTCTTAATATGATTTATTGCTGCCTGCTTATTGGACAGGGTTATCTCGCATTCAAGGCAATAATATTTACCACTGACTATTATTATTAATGGTTCGATGTTCATAATGTAAGGTAGTACTCTCTTTATTATACCCGGTATTATATGTGGTGAACCAGCCTTCTCTATTAATCTCTCAACGTAGCCTCTAACTGTATGTGCTGAAATGCTATACTTCCTCGAGATATCGCTAGGTGAGTTACCATCTACAAAGTACTCTTTAAGGAGAAGTACTGTGGTTATGTCACTAATTAGTCTCCTAAGTACTAAGTACTCCACAATATCCTTAACGTTATTAATTCCTGAATACATCCTACTTCCACTCATTACTTAAGGAATGAATACTTTACACTTATACCTTCATAAATATGTATGCATAAGTATTTATAATTAACTCCCACAAGTACTCATAACTTTAAGCTTGTACATAAGCATTACACTATGTGATGATATTACCGTTACATTACTGTTCTTTGATGGCGTGAACCCAAAGTCTTCTTCTGATGACTTCGTAGCCTAATCTCTTATAGACTCTAATAGCTGGTATGTTATCCTCTCTTACATGTAGCAAGGCCTTAGCACCGGATACCACTGCATCTCTTGTTATTGCTGACGTAACTATCTTGGCATATCCTTTACCACGGAAATCTGGATGAGTGAATACATCACCAATAATCCATATGTCAGGTAAAGCTATATACCTACAAGCGATGGATACTAAGCGGCCATTAATAAAGAGACCGTAATATCTCCACTTACTGATCAACTCCCTGGCCAAATCCTTATTAATTATCGTACCTTGCACGGTCTTAAGTCTGATGAACTCATCTAAGTCCTCGATCCCTAATCTACGTGCCCGTTCCCCACCATAACTCCTAAATTTATACTCATCAGTGACCATGTCTAAATACCTACTTACTTTAACATTAAAGCCGAGATCATTAAGGTAAACAGCTAATTCTCTAACACAACTTAGATCGTCATTATAGAGCTGTATATAAAGTCTTGAATAGTTGAGGCATTCTCCTCCTAAATTTAATAATTCAATAAATAGGTCCTTAATGCCCCATAAGTGTAGTCCGTAAACCCTAGGCCCTTTCCAACACAATAAATACGCTATCACTTCTCCAGACCTTATAGCGAATACAGCTTCAGTTCTCTCTAGATCATAAATAAGATCATACATTAAGTATGCATGAGTTAATGTATCGCTAAGGTATAAGTTCCTTATCAACTTCCATAAAGTTATGTTCAAGTCACGCAATCTCACAAAGTTAGCTTCAATACCCATGTAATTAATCCCTTAAGAAGTACCCTTTTAGTAATTAAAAGTCCTTAAACTAGAAATAATAAGGGATGATAGGTGCCGAGTTGGCTGAATAGTGATGAACCTTCAGCGGAATGACCTAGGCTCATAAATTAAGTAGTTCTTTACATGATAAGGATATATATTCCTGTTAACCTACTACAGTTGGGTTAAACATACGTAGGATAGTATCAGAAGGTCTAAACCCTTATAGGGTGGCATGAGTTGGTTAAGGTTGTATCATTTGATGTGTGGAATACACTGTTACGACTAGATAGGGTATACGTAAGATTAGCTGAGTTAGTGGGCACTGTCTCAAGTATGAGTAAAGAGGAAGCACTGAATAAAATACTTAAGGCATATAAAGAAGCCAAGAAATTAAGAAGATTAGGTAAAGTGAAAGCGAGTGAAGTTGTTGAGAGATCTAGATCCCTCATGGCTGAATACCTAGGGTTAAAGGAAGAAGTATTGACGAATTTAATAACTAAGTCATTCCTACTCCTAAAGACAAATGAAGTACTCATTGAAGATGTTCCTACCATACTTAAATATATTAAGAAGTTAGGACTAAGAACTGTCATATTAGGTAATGTACTCTTCTGGCCAAGTACATACACTAGGAAATTACTAGAAAGTGTAGGAATAAGTAAGTATTTTGATGCTCAATTCTACGCTGATGAAGTAGGTGTTCAAAAGCCTGATAGTAAGGCGTTTCTAATAATATGTAAAGTACTAAGTGTTGAACCTGAGGAAGTAATACATGTTGGTGACGGTATCTCTGAGGACCTAGGTGGGGCTTTAAGTGTTGGCTTTAAGGCTGTATTAATAAGTGACAGGGTTGAAAAACCTATAAGCATAGGTGATTCAATACACATAATACCACATATACGACACCTCATCAACGTAATTAAATTAATTAAAAGAGAGTAAGATCACCATACTTATAAGTCCTTAATTATAGCTCCTGACTTAGGATTTAATTTCACCGTACCCTTAACTTTACTCATGTCAATGAGATTTCTGCAGGATTTACTATGTCTTATATGTAACATGTTTAAATTAATATTTACTCTAACCCTACTTAAGTTTAATAATATATGAACTACCTCATTAAGTAATGCGCGTTTAACTATTAACACGTTCTTATTAATACATTTTACGGTTACTCTACCAAGTCTCATTACATCTAGAGTCTTAGTTAACTTCACTAACGAACGTATATACTTCCTAAACTTCTTACCACAACTAATTATGTCAGTAAATCTTATCGGGATAATACCTGTAAGCGATGTAGTTAGTAAGTACAGTAATTTCATTTCTGTTTCATCTAAAACACCGCATCCTACTTCCTTCGGTAATGTCGGATATGTTGTTATGTTTTTGATGAAAGGCTTAAGTATATAGTTATGTGATACTATTCTACAAAATTCTCTACATGTTAATGTACCTGTTATTAGTGATGCTATTGAATTACCTAAATAGTTATCAATTATACCATCAAGCAAAGTCTCATTGGCAAGGTAATAGGGATTGCCTAATGACTCACCAAATATCATTATATTAGGATTAATATCCTTAGCAGTTGTAACTATGGCATTTATCAAGTGTTGAGGTATTGTGAAGCACCTCTTAATAACTAATCCAGTAACACCTAATTTAGTCCAGAACTTTACTGTTTCCTCAATAACTCTTAACACTCTAGGTGACTCCACATTTAGTCTAAGCAACGATGTTGCTCTATCCTCAAATGCTACACTATTGAAGTTAGCTAACTCCTTCAATATCTCATACACCATGTAGCATGAACCCTTAATACTATGCGTGACTTTACCGCTACTTAAGCCCTTACCTAAACTCTCATCAAATATTAAGAACCAATCCCAATATTTCGACTCAACCCCTCTCTCAATTACGTCTATGAATCCGTTAAAGCATGGTGACACATAAGTTAATGGAATCTCAATGAGTACTTTATACCCTTTCTGTATAAATAATTCTATACTATCCACTATGTCAGGAGCTATACCGTTATTTACCTTAATCATCTCTTCAGGTTTTACTATAGTTACTGGGGGTAACCTTACGAATACGTGATCTATGAAGAGATACTTTAATGAACTAATCACATCATCACACCTATCCATGATATCCTCTAGACTCACTTCCAGAACTACATTACCGAGTAATTCGTTATTAATTAAAGGATTTACTTCATTAATTCTTAAATTTAAATATTCCATATTATCTATGCCTTCATAGCCATAGTATACTGTTCTACGCTTACTCTTGAGTACTAACCTAAATCTATAGCTTAAATTATCATTACATAAAATAAGGCACTCATAATAATCAAAGATATCATCACTATGAACTTTCTCCATTTCTATAACGCCGTTCCTTACACCACATCTGTAATCGAGATAAACATTTTGTACAAAATCCCTGGGTAATCTTATCCTTACATTCCAGTAATTACCTAGCTTACTAACATATACTTGATCATGTTCAATATGAGCTATAAGTTCATTCACATCCTTACTCTTCATAAGGACTTCAACTATCTCATCAACACCTACTCTAGCTATTGATGCATCAACTGTTTTATTAAGGTAATGCACCTTTAAGCCCTTTATAAAGAAGTCATTCTCAGGGTCCACTATCAATTCATTTAAGTTAACCATGAATGCATACAGGTATACACCTTCCCATAACTTTAATCTAATGTAGCCTCTACTACCTATTTTAGTTAAGGGAAATAGTCCCGGCATCCAGGAGCTTAAGTCCATTAATAGATGCACTGTTTTGGCGTTCCTAGGCCATGGGATACTAAATTCTACTATATATTTACCGCATCGATTCTTAGTGCATTCCCTACCTAATATTTTATACAAGATTTGTTCCTCCTTTTACTTACTAGGGGTCAAGCATGTAGTATTAAGTTTAAACCTACACTCTAAATTCTTTGTTACAACACTTAAAGACTCTATGATATCCGGGCTTGTTAAGGCATTTATATCTATACTTAATGGCGTCACAGATATACAGCCCTCTACCAATGTGGCGTAGACGTCAGTCCCTTTTGCAGGTTCGATAGGTTTTGTTTGAAGCCAGTAATATGGGCGTCCTCTTGTATCATATCTCATCTCAAATTCAGCTCTCCATCTAAGTTTTGCTAGCTTAGTAAGTTTAACACATTTGTTAAATTTACTAGGTGATGGGATATTTACTGAGAGTAGATCAACATTATTAGGTAATCCGTTATTTAACACATACCTAGTTAGTTCCCTAGCCAACACCTTTATCACATTCCTTAGTACTTCATTCTTAAAGTCTTCAAATAGTAATATATCAGCTGAAAAAGCTATTGAAGGAATACCTAATAGAGCCGCCTCAATAGCTATAGCTAACGTCCCGCTGTAGTATGTATGTTGCAGTGAGAGATTCTCACCAACATTAACACCCGATAGGACTACATTAGGTTTAAAATTAAGAACTGAAATTGCGAGGTGAAGAGCGTCTATAGGTGTGCCATCAGTTACGTAGACATCATATGATTCAAACCTTATCTTTTGTAATCTTAAGGGCTTATTAAATGATATTGTATGGCCTATGGCTGATCTAGGAAGCATTGTTGAAGTAATTATTACATCACCTAGATCCTTAACAGCATCATATAGTATGTAAAGACCCGGTGATAGGTAACTATCATCATTAACGATTAATATTTTGTATGACACTAGTAACACCCAGATCTATGAAATAATTAGCTGTAGAGTTTATGAAGTTCATTACTATTTAAGCTCGTAAGAAGAGTATGTTATTTAAATCATGATTGTGAATTACATAGCTGGTGATTAAGGCATGAAGTGCAGAAGAAAACTCAAGGCTAAGGTAATAATAGTAGATCCTGGTGGTACATGCCATAAACTTAATGCTAAGGTATACTACCATGAGGCTAGGAAGTGTAAAGCTAAATATAATCATATAGACATATTCATCCCTAAGAGTCAAGAATATACAGATATTCTTCAAAAAGGGTATTATAATGCCTTAATCAATAAAAATAAATTACTTCTTGACCTGAGCGCTCTTGTTGAAGGTTATAAGCTAGTCGTTGAGTTAAGTGGTGAGAGTTTTACCAAAGATGCTAAGTATGTATCTAAAGTATATAGATATGCGATTAAGGAGTATATAAAGGTAACCATAAGGTTACCTAAGTATTCCTTAATAAATCAAGAATAAGTTAAGCTACTTTACTTACCTCTATACTTAATTCCAATTAAAGATGAAGATCATATTAATTATCCTTTCATCTTAAGTGTTTCATTGTTGATTATACTTAATTTGCTAGCTATCGTGAATTTAGAAGTCCCTAAACATTGCTGAAGTCAGTGATTGATTGGAGGAATCTTATCCTTTTATGTATGGGCGGATGTGTAGCTAGTACCTCGCTTAAATCTATAAATGGTTCTGTAAATGCATATATAAAGAGTGTCTTAATTTTACTATGCTCTATATACTCCCTACTTCTAAATGAATGGGAGTAATATTCATGAATTTTCCTGAGTGCTGAAATCATAGTCCATGGTGATGTAACTTTAGCTCCATGTGCATCAGCGAAGAATTCCCTAAGCCTTGAGAATGCTAATACTCCAAGCTCCATCAATATACTAGCAACTATTACGCCAATACCTACAGCTAGGAGTAATGCTGAACCTCCTCTCTCATTCCTCCTACCTCCACCAGCTATACCTGAGAATAGTAGAAATCTGCCTAAGTAGTAAATAAATGTAGGTACTATTCCTAGGAGCAACATTAAATGCATATCTCTATGTTTATGATGCCCCAGTTCGTGACCTATAACGGCCTTTAGTTCATCTCTTGTCATCCTCCTTAATAAGCCTTCGGTGACTGCTACGTAGCTACCGTAAATCGGTGATGAGTAAGCAAATGCATTAGGATAGGGTGCTGGTACAATCACTGCCTTTGGAGGTTTGATTCCAGCATTCTTGGCTACTTCGTTAACTATCTCTTGGAGCTGTGGGCTATAACGTGCTGAGTACACAGTATTAATTATTGCTGGAGCGAAAAGCCACGATATTAGAGCAGGTATTAATGCGAAACATAAAGCAATAATTGCTATTAGGCTTAAGGTACCTAATCCAAGTATCTCAGCTACTAAGAAAATTATCAATAATGCTGATGATATAACGGCTGTTGCTGTAGTAATCATTGATGACTTCAACTCATAAATGCTTAATGGAGTCCTAGTCTTTATATATTTACCGATTAATCCACCAGCAATAATTAACGTTGCTATAGCGATACCGTAACCTAAAGCATCGACAACCCACCATAACCAGAAGAATCCAATAGGAGTAAAGGGAGAGTATTCAGGAAGGATCGCTGCGAGTAATAACCATAATACTGAAAGTACTAATAGTGATAACGCAAGTAACGAAAGGAATACAAGCATCACCCTATATTTTTTCAATACACATACCCTCATAGAGTGTAGAGATAGGGGATTTATTAACTTAACTTTAATCCTAAAATAATGTCTCAAGTAAATTCTTACACGTGGTTAGGTATGTGCATATATAGATTACCTAAATTAATAGATGTAAACGCTAAATCTAAATTAATAAGAAATCGTGAATCATTATTAATCTTAAGTAGGTGCATAGAGTTAGAACATCCTGAAGCAATTGAAGGATTTAAAGAGAAATGTGCGATACTTACGGTTTGTCCTGAAGAGGAGCACATAAATCATGTAGGATTTAAGTTGGCAGGAATACTTGCACGTGGTAACTATAAGGAAGTGATTGTTTTAAGTGTTGATGGCTCAATGCATTGTGTGCAATTACACTTCATGGTTGAGGAGATATTTAAGATTATGGGTTTAGATAGTAAAGTCAAACGTAGACATTTAGTCCTTACTAAAGGTGCGGTTATTGAGGTGAGTAAGGATTGCGTGAAAAACGCTAGATTCTTGAGTAGGGTTGATAAGTTATTAAAGATGAAGAGTTAACTCAAAAATCAACTGGTTAATCTATCTAAAACAAACTCTCTTACTTCCCTAGCTTTTTTAAGAGCAAAATTCCTATATCCAGCATCAGCTCTATACCATACTTTAGGTGGTCTTTCCAGACCCTTAATTACCTTAGCCATAATTACTGTTACGCGACCTACATTAACTGCATCCAGAACTGCGTTCTCACTTTCGGTTACATCACCCATTTCAGTGTAGTATGCTAGAGCCCATGGAGGTATTATGAAGCCCATGCTATTAAATGTGACCATTAGATTCTGAATAACAGCTATGGCTCCAGTATCGTTACCGATAGCTATGAAGCCAGCTATCTTACCTTCAACCCACGACCTACCCTCAATAACTATCATATTTTCAAATACAGTCAATCTATCAATGAACGCCTTCAAGGCACTACTAACATTGTACCAATATATAGGCGTCGCTATAATGAGTACATCACTTTTAAGTACCTCCTCCTGAAGCTTCTTCATGTCGTCATCTATAGGGCATGGATACTTACATGATTTAATATTATCACTAATACAGCCCATACAGTGCTCTATCTTGAGATCATAGAGGTTAACAAGTTTTACTTCAGCACCTTCATTTTTAGCTCCTTCCAATGCCAACATTAATGCTTTATACGTATTACCGTACTTCCTTGGTGAACCATTAATTCCTAACACCTTGATCATCCTAAACCCCTATTAATGAATTAGGGAGGATTAAATAATCTATGAACTTAATAGTTCTGAATCGATTGAAGATAGGTGCTAACTTGGCATCTAGGTATGTGATCATACTAGCTATCGCATCCATGGTATTAATAGCGATTGGTATGTTCTTAATATCTCAAGGTATTCCTTCACAAACGTTAACACCAGCACATGAGGAAGCTGAGGTATGTAGGTTCCTCATAATTTATGATAAGGAATTAAATGAAACAGGTAAGAAGTTACTAGTGAGCATTGCATCAGTAATTTCACGGTACTTGAGTAGGGGTGGTGTTGAGTGTCAAGGGTATAAATTCTTAAGTAAGAATGAAGTCAGTAATTACACCATACCTGTATATCCAGCGTTAATAGTTGAGTCTAGCACTTTACCAGGTGATTTAAGCGAGGCGTTTCTCAGATTATCAAGTAATCACTGGTTATTGAAGCCACCATACCTCTACTACTTAGTACAAAGCGGTGGCGGTGGAGTAAGTATGGAGTATGTATTTAGCTCTAAAGCCTACATAGTTAAGAGCTCCATTAATATCCCTAACTTAGGAATCCATATAGAAAATGTTGAGGAATTAAAGGATGTACTTTCATGGACATCATCAACTAGGGTTATAGAGATTAAGAAAGTTGAATATAATCAATACCCTAATCTTCCATACTATCCATCAATAATTATTAGACCTTTGGAGAATATAAACGTGTCAGAATACTCTCCAATAGTGATTAGCTTAAGTAATAACACGTTCGTATATGAACCATTATGGTACAACACAAATCTTCTCCCATATATATTAAACATCTCTATGGGTAACATAATGCTTGAAGTTCATTCTAAGCCATCATTTAAGGGACCATACGTAGGCAATATGAATGCACCAATAAAGATTATAGTGTTTGAGGACATTAACTGCCCTTATTGTGCTAGACTATTTAATAATACCTTACCAGTGATTTACTCTAAGTATGTAAATAAGGGTTACCTTACGATGATTTTCAATATATTAACAGTTCATGAAGAATCCAGGAAACTCCATGAAGCGCTGACATGCTATTACTTATTGAAGAGAGACGGTAAGGACTACTATGAATTACTACTCAAGCTATATGGATTAGTTATTGAGGGCAAGTCTATATCCATGAATGACTTTGAGATGCTTACCAATGTTAGTAGTATTAAGTTATTTAGTAAGTGTAATACGACGTCAATACTTAATGAATTTAATGAACAAGCTAGAAGGTACGGTATTGCAGGTACGCCGGCTATGCTTATATGGAGTGATAATAAGGATGTAGGAGTACTGATTATAGGGTATGTAGATGTAAAGGTAGTTAATGATGTCATTAAAGCTTTAATACGATGATCTCCTTCACTAAATTAAGCTTTTAACTTATAATTCACGGTTAGACTCGTTGTAAACTACTCCCAACCACCTATAGTTATTCTCTTAACTCTAATGTGTGGTCCTCCATCTGATACAAATATCGTCTGCCCTTTACCGCATCTACCATGACCTATCTTAAAGTCCTTAGCTACAGCATCAACTAATGAGAGTGTTTCGAGGGTATTGCCGGATATGCTCATATTTCTAACAGGTTCGCCTATTTCACCATTAACTACTTCATATGCTTCTTGAATACCTACCTGGAAAGTTCCATCAAGATTTGCTTGACCACCTCTATACGATACCAGGTAGTAACCAAACTTTACGTCCTCAAACAATTCATCGATAGAGTAATCACCTGGTAAGATCACAGTATTTCTCATCCTTATCAATGGTGGTACCTTATATGACTCAGCTCTAGCGTTACCTGTAGGCTCAATGTTAAGTAGTTTAGCATATTCCCTATTAACCATTAACTCTTCAATAACACCTTTTCTTATTAAGTAAACAGGTCTTGTCTCAACACCTTCATCGTCATATTTAAATGTCCCAAAACCACCTGGTATTGTTGGATCGTCGACTATAGTTACCTTCTCGGACGCTATTTTCTTTCCTATTTTATCCATTATTGCTGAACCGGACATAGTTAGATCAGCTTCACTTAAATGGCCAAAGGCTTCATGAGCAAATACACCAACAACTTCAGGTGCTAGTATTGCAGGGTAGTTACCACCACGTGGTGTTCTCGCTCTTAGTTGCATCTTAAGTCGTTTAATTAACTTCTCAGCTATTGCTTCTTGAGGATTCATGTTCCACACAGTATAGCCATCAATACTTCCTAATTCATCTCTGACAGATGCTGCGATTGTGTTCTCGCGACCTGTAACCCATATGTAAATCCATGTATAACATAGCTCTTGCCTTATATCTCGCCCCTCAGAGCTTACGTAGACAGTATCTCCTATGATGTCAGCGTACCTTATGGTTACAGACTTAACATTACTCTCTTTGTAGAGTAAATCATTAAGTCTCAATGAATCTTTAACTTTCACATCAAATCCTACACTTCTAGGATCTACCTTCACTGCAGCTTTAACGTCATCTCTTAATGCCTCAAGAATATAGACATCAGATTTCCCTTCACCCTTTGTAGATAATGCTCTAGCTGCATTAAATGCTTCGTTAGCAGCTGCCTTTATACTCTCCTTGTCCAATTTACTAGTTACCGAGAAACCCCAAAAACCCCTATATAATACACGAACTGCTAGTCCTGAATCAATACCGTAAGTTACATCCTTAACTGAGCCGTCAACTATTGAAAATGAGGATATCAAGTATGACTCAAGTCTAAAATCGGCGAATACAGCACCTTTATCGACTATCTCTTCAGATAATCTTAATAAGAAGTCCCTCAGGACATTAATATCACTCATACAAGCACCGAGCTAACCGTCAAACTAAGTTATTTAAACCTTACTATATAAGATTATGGTCGCACTTAAATGAGGTTTATAAAGCTTCATATAGATCTAGTGTAGGTAGTACCTAAATGCAATCAAATAATGAAGTTATAGTAAGGCTAGTGAACGTCAGTAAAATATACAGGGTTGGTAACATAATTACCTGGGGCTTAAGGAACGTTAACTTGGAGGTAAGGAGAGGGGACTTTTTAGCTGTAATGGGTCCCTCAGGCTCAGGTAAGACAACACTTCTTAATATTATGGGCTTACTTGATAAACCGACAAAAGGTGAGGTATTTATTGATGGCTTACCTACATCAAGGCTTAAGAGTTCAGTAATTGCTAAGATAAGGAATAGAAGGATAGGTTTTGTTTTTCAATTCTTTAACCTAGTTAATAGGTTAACAGTACTTGAAAATATTGAATTACCTTTAGTACCTCGTGGTATACCAAGGAAGGTTAGAGTTAAGTTAGCTGTGGAGGCCCTACTTAAAGTAGGTGGTGATGTTTCTTGGCTTAATAAGAAGCCTTATCAGCTTTCTGGCGGTCAGCAGCAAAGAGTTGCGATAGCCAGAGCAATAGTTACTAAACCGACCTTAATATTAGCTGATGAACCTACAGGTAATCTTGACAGGAAGTCATCTAAACAAGTAGTTAAAACCTTTATTGACCTTAATAGTATGGGTCAGACAATAGTTGTCGTAACTCATGACCCTGAAGTAGCTAATTGCACTAGGAAGATACTGATCATAAGAGATGGAAAGATAATTGGTGCTGAAGAGCCTAACCATGAAAAATGCATAGTAAACACTGTCGCTTAATGATATATATTCATACAAATATTTATGAGTGTATATATCTATTAAATGATGAAGGGTGTAATCGATGAATAAGGGAATACATCTAAGGTATGCAAGCCTAAATACCTTGCTATTGGTTTTCATAATCACCTTAATGGCTCCTTTAGTAATCTTGGCATCCTCAAATATTGTCTTAGTTAATTATGTTGTTTACTCAAGTGTTGGTGAAACCAACGTATATCCTGGAAGTAGTAATGCTAGAATAATCATTGACCTAAGAAATAATGCTAGTACTGATATCAGTAATGTTCAAGCATGCTTTTACCTACCCGATGGTTTTTCCATAAGAGGAGGTACGTCATGC
>CAZQFL010000007.1:0-74827 GCA_964592745.1 uncultured Desulfurococcaceae archaeon | reverse complement strand
ACGTCTAGTGCTGTTGTTGGTTCGTCTGCTATTAGTAGGTCTGGATTTAGTGCTAAAGCCATAGCAATAACAACACGCTGCTTCATACCACCACTCAACTCATGAGGATAGGATCTTAATCTAACACGTTCAATACCGACTAATTCAAGGAGGTCACCAGCTCTTTCATATGCTTCCTCCTCCGTAGCGTTTTCATCATGAGCCAGTATTGCTTCAACTATTTGGTCTCCAATCCTTCTTACAGGATTTAATGCATTCATAGCTCCTTGAAATACCATACTAATTCTCTTCCATCTATACTCCTTCCTAAAGCTCTCCTCATCTAGTCTTAGTATGTCCTTTCCATCAAATAATATCTTACCACCAACAATCCTACCTGGAGGTGGTACTAACCTAAGTATTGAATAACCAAATGTTGATTTACCGCAGCCTGATTCACCAGCTAATCCTAAGCTCTCACCACGTTCAAGACTTAAGGATACATTATCAACAGCTTTTACTACACCTTCACTTGTGAAGTAGTAGGTCCTTAAACCATCAACCTCAAGTAGTGCCATCCTTTACACCAAACTAACTCATATCCAGAGAAGGGTACGGGCAATAACTTATAAATGTTTCACTCCTATGTAGAC
Source organism: uncultured Desulfurococcaceae archaeon (assembly GCA_964592745.1). Classification (GTDB taxonomy): domain Archaea; phylum Thermoproteota; class Thermoprotei_A; order Sulfolobales; family NBVN01; genus CAZAMI01. The sequence continues at coordinate 74,195 of CAZQFL010000007.1, read as the reverse complement.
CTTTTCTAATACCTGCATAAAAATGATTAAATAGTATTTAGATGGTCGTCTTCTCCTCAATTCTTTCATAATATTGTATTCAGCTCTTAATGTAAGCCCTGTGAAGAGCAAGCCAAACGCAGCGAAAAGTATTGCGAAAGCTATTATTAGTAACCATATAGACCTAATCTCGTTCGCTATAGCGGTAATAAAGATAGCTGCAATTATTAAAAGAAGGGATACCGTTATGTACCTCCTATATCTCATCCTAATCAATTCCGACTCAGGAATTCCCAACCTAAAACCCATAGACTTAGTTATTCTTAAACTTAAATAACAATTTCAATCTACTAGTGAATTAGGTGAGAAGAATAAGTAAGAGAAAATATGGAATTAAGAAAGTTAAGAAGAAACATGTCAAGATACTATCAAGAGTATTAATAACTATTTCGTTATTAATTATATTAATAATGATAGTTAATGTACCATTATTGACATTACCTTTAAGTGATGGATACGGCTCCATAGATTATGAAATCAGGTATGACATCATAATAACATTAATCTGGTTTAGGTATAGAGAGGAAGCTAAATACCTAGGTAACAAAATTTCAGCTATTTCCATAAGCACCATAATAGATAATATGTCAAAAACGATTGCAGTAATACCTTTTAGACCGGGAAAGACCTTCACCATAGGTCGTAGTGTATCGTATAGTGTAACATCTCATGAACTTCCTGTAAAACTTTTTATAAAGGAAAATTTAAGCAAAATAAAATTTCCATTAGCAGTGATATCTTCACATAGGAAGGTGCTGCTACCATTAGGTACTTACTACTTTGAATCATTGTTTGAAGCACGTATGATAGCACACGAAGCACTAATTAATATCTCTTCAAGTAAACCTTTACTCCTTAAGCTGCTACTTCATAAGCCTGACAGGAATGAAACTAAGATTCTAGGCCCTTTCGTAGGAAGTAACGTATCTATAAGGTTGAATGAAACCTTCCTTTACATGGATCTTAAACCTTACGTGATTATACATGGCTTGGTATTTAAGGTGGTAAAAAACTCTGCAGTATTATATCCTCTCGATAACTTAACTTTATTCTCAGTACTTGCGGTAATACCTTTGCTCGTACTCCTAATTATTAGAGTAATCTATGCAAGAAGGTCGTAAGCTATATTGCCAATTTATTAGTCAATCCTAAGTTAAAAACTTAAAAGGTACTTGCATGATATATTCTCTTGGAGGTGTACGTATGAAGAGATTCTTAAGGGAGGTATCTCTCATCCTCACTGTCCTAATGGTCATAACGCTCTTCGTGGGATTTACAATCCCAACACAAACGGTCCATGCTCAGGAAACAGGACCTGCCTCTGATTACGTAACTTATAAAGCAATCCCGTTAGAGCAGGTACCTGAAGCTATAGGTAAAGTCATTGATGTCTACATCTTTGGTCTAAGACCTGCGCAAACTAAAGCCTTAGAAGGAAGAGCTGATGTTACACTTTACACTGCACCTGCAGGTATGGTGGACTTTGACATAAACCCAGCACCAGTGTACATGGTTACACTTAACGGAACGTACACAAAGGAGGAAGTAGCTAAGAAGTTTGGAGTACCTGCAGCGGCAATAACATACTTCGAAGTTAATAAAACTGCTGGAACAACCTATGTAGAGTTCGGTGCATTTCCAGGTAAAGGTATTAATCCATTCGCATTCAGGGAGGTTAGATTTGCGCTAAATTACCTAGTCGATAGAGAGTATGTAGCAACAAACATTTACGGAGGCTATGCGGCACCAATGTATACATGCTACTCATTCTACGATCCTATGTACTCCTTAATAGCTGATATAGTAGCTAAGTATAAGTTCACTTATGCGCCCTCACTTGCCGATGAGCTGATAACTAAGACGTTAACAGCTGTTGGTGCTGTTAAGAAGGGTGGTAAATGGTATTACGATGGTAAGGAGATAAGAATTAAGTTCGTGATAAGGACTGAGGACGAAAGAAAGGACTTAGGTGATATGTTAGCTACCGAGTTAGAGAGGTTAGGATTCGTTGTTGATAGGATGTACATGGAGTTCGGTGAAGCCATAAGCATAGTGTACGCCTCAGATCCCAAGGAGTTGAGGTGGCATCTATATACTGCTGGCTGGGGTAAAGGAGCGATTGATAAGTGGGATCCATGGGGAGTAACACAGATGCATGCACCATGGTTTGGATGGGTTGTAGGTTACGGCGTACCTGAATGGTGGAACTACAAGAATGCAACGATAGACGAGTTAACAAAGACTTTAGCTCTAGGTAAGTTTAAGAGTAAGGATGAGTACATAGAGAAGTTTAGGAAATCAATAGAGATAGCATTACAGGAGGCTGTTAGAGTATGGATAGCAACAACAATGGATGCTTACCCAGCAGTCGTGGAGCTTAAAGGCGTTACGTTAGACTTAGGAGCTGGCCTCAGAACAGTCTTTGGTGCTAGAGAATGGTACATACCTGGTAAGGACACTGTTAGGGTAGGTCACCTACACGTATGGACTGCTAGAACTGTATGGAACCCATTCGGAGGCTTCGATGACGTCTATAGTGTAGATATAGAAAGACAAACATGGGATCCATTCGTATGGAGACATCCATTCAATGGCGAACCTATACCTTTCAGAGTGACCTATGATGTTGTTACCGCAGGACCCGCTGGCAAGCTAGATGTACCAACAGATGCTATATGGTGGGATGCTGTAAATGATAAATGGGTACACGTAGCACCAGGAACTAAAGCTATAAGCAAGGTAATATTTGACTTAAGTAAGTTAATAGGTACTAAATGGCATCACAACATAACAATAACTTGGGCTGACGTATTAGGCTATTGGGCTGAGTGGCTCGACATATGTTATGACCCAGATAAATCACAGCTAGAGTCATCAATTGCGTCAGTTAACAGAGAGCTCTTCGACATGATCAAAGGCATTAGAATACTACCTGATGAGAAGAAACTTGAGGTATATATTGATTACTGGCACTTTGACAAGGCATACATAGCTGACATGGCAACACTATCCTTAATTAACCCAATAGAGTTAGTGCTAGTACAGGACTACTTGGCGTTTACAGCTAAGACTTACGCACTTGATGAGACCAGGTCCAGAGCAGAGAAGATACCACAGTTAAACTTAGTGCTAGCTGAGCATGCTAAGGACGTTAAAGCTGTAGCTGAAAAGTGGTTAAGTGAGGGCTACTTCCCAAGCAATTACTTCACCGTTGATGGTAAATCCTACATGACTCCTGATGAGTGGAAGGCAAGACTTAACGCCTTAATACACTGGATTGACACATACAACAGCGCCTGGATATCTGACGGACCATTCAAGGTAGTAATATTTGATAAGGACAAACAGTTCGTTAAGTTAGAGGCATTCAGAGATCCAACATATCCATTTACACCAGGCACCTGGTACTTCGGCCTACCTAGGCCAGTAAAGATAGTAAGTGTTGGTGTACCAGTAGTATCACCTGGTGAGTCAGCAACCATAATTATAACAGTGACTGGTGAACCACCAATAACTGTTGAGTACATACTAAGAGATCCGGTAGCTAATAAGATCATAGTTAGTGGTAAGGCAAAGCAAGTAGCACCTACAGTATTCCAGATAACATTACCTCCAGAAGTAACAGCAAAGCTTAAGGAGTATAGCGCTTATGAGCTAATAACATTAGCGTTCAGCGAGAAGGTTGCAATGCCTCATGAGGTAGATAAGACGTTAACAACAGGTGCAGCTATAGGTAAGAGATTAGGAGAGATAAGTTCAAGAGTTGAAGAAGTAAGTAAGAGCGTTGAGGAGATAAGTTCAAGAGTTGAAGAGATAAGTAAGGGTGTATCAGCTAAGGTTGCTGAAATAAGTTCAAGAGTTGAAGAGATAAGTAAGTCATTAGGTGAGGCATTAAAAACTTCCATGGCTGAGTTAAGTAGTACACTAAAAGCATCACTAAGCGAGTTAAGTGAGACGCTAAAAGGCTCATTAACAGCTGTAAGTGATACACTAAAGGCAGTAAGTAGCGACATAACCACGGTCAAGAATACAGTAACAGGAATTACGCCAAAGCTTGACGAGCTATCAGGTAAGGTATCAGATGTAAGTGAAAGCGTTAAGGGATTAAGTGGGACAATAACAGCTCTCGAGGCAATACTGATAGTAGTACTAATACTGCAGATAATAGTTATTGCTCTAATGTTTAGGAGGAGGTAATGAGTAAAACAATAGTTAACCTCGAAACTTTTTACTCTTTTTAAATGATTGAGGACACTCATTTTCAGTTTCGTATTCAAAATACCATAGTAAATTAGATTATAATTAGATTTATTTAGGATCACATATCAGTCTCTGTGGAGAGGTGGTAAGACTGGGAGTAGGGACTGTACTAGTTAGGAGAGCTATCGCATTAACTGTCGCATTAGTTGTTGTCGTGATATTAACTGCTGTAATACTTGGAGCTTCTGGTTATGATGTTAAGATATGGCAAGCACTAATTCACGAACAGCTAAGAGCTTATCAAATGCAGCTACAACGCTCCAACGTACCACCAGCTAAAGTTAAGCAGTTAGTTAGTGAGTATAAGGAGAGATTAATTAAGCTTTATGGACTTGATAAGCCGTGGTATGAAAGATTCTGGCCATTAGTTAGTAATACATTAACATTCAACCTAGGTATATCTGAGAGCTATGATGTAGCCGATGTAGCTGGCGTACCCTATCCTGTGCGTGTTGGTGACGCGATAATGCGTTGCTTACCAAGGACTATAGTGATGATAACTATAGCTCAGTTAATATGTGCTGCTGCAGCTTTGTATGTAGGTCCCTTCATAGCTTATAGAAGAGGAACAATGTTTGATAGAGCTATAGTATCATACTCAGCACTCACTAACGCCATACCCGTGTGGTGGCTAGGTATGATACTGATATTCTTCCTATCATACAGAGCAGGGATATTCCCAACGGACTTCAGAAGTGTTGTAGCGTATATAAATAACTTCTGGAAAAATCCTTTAATGAATCTAGTTCAGATATTTTACTATGCCTCATTACCAATAATAACCATAGTGATAGCATTCCTAGGTTCATGGTTCTATACAGTTAGAGCTATGGTACTAAGGGTTGTTAGGGAGGACTTCGTTATCGTAGCTAAGGCTAAGGGGTTACCTGAGAGATACATAGCATCAAAGCACGTCTTGAGGGCTGCAGCACCACCTGTAGTAACTAACGTAATATTATCATTAGCTGCCTCACTATCAGGATACATAATAACTGAATCAGTATTTAACTGGCCGGGTATGGGTACACTGTATTGGGTTGCTATAAGAGCTGCTGATTTACCAACAATTTTAGGCTTAACTTATGCCTTCACACTAGTCTATATCCTTGCTAGGTTTATACTTGAAGTTCTTTACATATTCCTAGATCCTAGGGTGAGGTATAGATGAGTGTGAAACCACCTAGATTTAGGGAAGAACCTGCATTTAAGAGATTCATGAAGTCTTTAGGTAGGAGTCTTAAGGGATCATTAAGAGAGGTATGGAGTTACACAACAGGTAAGGCTGGCTTAACATTACTGGCTATCTTTATATTCTTCGCGATTCTAGCATTAATATTACTACCACCTGATTACAAGTATATATGGAACCAACCAAAATATTGGCAAGACCATCCACAGCTTGCACCACCTGAATGGGTTAGAGCACTAGGATACCAGAATGCAAAGCATGAAGTATATACATACACTAAGCCAGTGAGTATTAAGTCTGATAGTTTCACTATATATGAGTACATTGCGCGTTACAAATTAGATGTTTATGATTATCCACAAGATATTGTTGTAAAGCTATACGGAATTAAAGTACCAAGAATGGGTAGTACCACACTACCAGTCCTACTTAGAGTACACCTTAAAAGACCTGATGGTCTTGAACTTGAAGTAATAGATACTACATTATATTTACCTGAGAATGCTACCATAGCTTACGTTAAGGAGCCTCTAATGCTTAGTGTTGATAGAAACTTAGTGGTTACACAGTTTAGTAGTATGTACTTAAATAAGGGCATCCAAGCAAACTTTATAACTACCGCAGCAGTGACGTATCTGTTCGCTAAGTTAAGTGTTGATGAAGAAGGTAATGTCAGGACTACACCATTGAAGGGCTACTACACTGTAACTTTAGAGTTATATTATCCTAAGGTAGTGAATATAACAAACCCAGCAAGTCAAGTATCGATAGTAGTTGTTGGTGATTGCTTCGGACTCATGGGAACTGATGATAGAGGTAGAGATATAGCTCAAGCACTACTTTACGGATTCCCCGTAGCTTTAGCTGTAGGATTTGTAACAGCTGTTGCTTCAACGCTCATAGGTTTATTCGTAGGTGCTATAAGTGCTTATTATGGCGGTTTAGTTGATGAATTTCTACAGAGGCTTATTGATGTAATGGGCAACATACCTCTACTTCCATTCCTAATATTATTAGTTGACATAACGCCTGTTGAATATAGATTGCAAGTAATTATGCTTGTATTAACTTTATTCTACTGGGGAGGTCTAGCGATAGTTGTTAGATCAATGACTTTAAGCATTAAGGAAGAGCCTTATGTCGAGGCTGCTAAAGCCATTGGTGCAAGTAATGCTAGGATTCTCTTAAGACATATAATACCTCAAATAGTACCCTACGCTGTAGCTAGCTTAGTCTTTTCAGTACCTGGAGCGATACTATCTGAGGCAGGTCTTAGTGTATTAGGCCTTGAACATGGATGGCCAACGTGGGGTAAGGTTTTAGCAGCTGCTAGACTAGCTGGCAGGTATGATGCTTGGTGGTGGATCATACCACCAGGTCTATTGTTAGCATTAACATCACTAACATTCGTACTACTAGGTATGGCTATAGAAACTATAGTAGAGCCAAGATTAAGGACTAGATGAGAGTAGCAAATAGTTTTTATCTAAATTCTTAATCTTATTTTATGAGAATAAATGAAAGTACATCAGGAATACGATATAAGTGGAGAGTGGAGTAGGAAGCTATCCTTAATTGTTAACTTAATAAACGTATTAGAAATTATAAAAGCTGATTTTGAGTGTAATGATGTCACCATATGTGATCCTACGGATCTGAATGAACTCCTTGGTTCCACTATAACTATTTGTGTTGATAGATGTATTGATGTACCTAATGAGCTTCAAGAACTAGATAGGCTCGCTAATTATGGTCTAATTAATGATTATAAAGTAAGGGTTAGTCAGAGTATGAATGAAGGTATTTCTATTAATGAATTATACCGTAAAGCAATAAATTATTTTGATGAGGTATTTGACTACTTAGACAGTTACTTATTAAGAACGTACCTAGAGGGGCTTGAATATATAGTTCTAGTATTAACTAATGGTAAAGCACTCCTACTTGAGGGTGAACGTGGTAGAGTTGTGGTTCCAGCTAAGAATGTGATAGCTTCAGCTCATACTCATCCAAGAGGTTGTTTGCCATCACCTCACGACATTAGAAGTCTAATAAATATGTTCTTTGAAGGTGGTATAGGTTTAGGCATTAAATCTAAAGACTGTACATTAAAAATCGTAAGAGTAGGCCCATTTACTGAGAAGGATTACGTGGAATTAGCAATTTTTAGGAATATGCTCAGGAAAAATGATTTGGAGGCTATTAAGGAAATAATTAAAAGAGGAATTATAGGTGATAATATAAAAATAGTGATTACTTTTTAAGTTAGAGCCAACCTCTGTACTTCATAGCTTCATAGAGTCTCTCAAGCGATATTACTAGTGCTGCATCTCTCATTACTATATCTTTCTTTTCGGTCTTTATGTCTTCAAATTTCTTGTAAACTCTTAGGAAGTTGTTCTTCATTATGTTTTCCAGTCTAGCTCTGGTCTCCTCTTCACTCCAGAAGTACCACTGTAGATTCTCAACCCACTCTAGGTAGCTCATTACTACACCACCAGCATTTGCTAAGAAGTCAGGTACCACTATTACTCCTCTTTTAGCTAGCTCTCTCTCAGCATCAGGTGTTGTTGGCCCATTAGCGCCCTCAACTATGATCTTAGCCTTAATCTTATTAACGTTCTCCATAGTTATCTGATTCTCTAACGCATCAGGTCCTAAGATGTCAGCATCAACATATAGTGCTGCCTTAGGGTCAGGTATCTTCTCACCCTTTGGGTAGTTAATGACCTTTCTAGTCTCATTCTTAACCTTCATAGCTAACTCAACATCAATACCTTCAGGGTCGTACACTGTACCACTAGTATCACTTATAGCCACAATCTTAGCGCCCATCTTCTGTAGCCAATACGCATGCCACCGTGCAACATTACCGAATCCTTGAATAGCTACTCTCTTACCTTCAATACCACCTAAGTACTTCTCTGCAGCCTCCCTAGTTACTACAGCACACCCGAAGCCAGTAGAGTACTCTCTAACAGGGTTACCCCATAGAACTGGAGGCTTTGAAGTGAATACGCCAGGCACGTTCCTACCAGCCATTTTACTATACTCATCCACCATCCACGCCATGATCTGTGGATTGGTTCCGACATCAGGTGCTGGAATGTCTGTTTGATCGCCAAGTACTGAATATAGCGCCCGTACGTAACCTCTAGAAAGTTGTTCTAGCTCTCTTGGAGACAGTTTCTTTGGATCTACTCTAACAGCCCCTTTACCACCACCGTAGGGTATACCAGATAATGAATTCTTGAGAGTCATTAGTGTAGCTAACGCTATATCGTCTTCCAAGGTAACTTTAGGGTGAAATCTAATACCACCCTTATATGGACCTAAAGCACTATTATGCTGGACTCTATAGCCTTCAAAGATCTCTAGTCTACCATCATCCATTCTTACGGGTATCTTAATTATTAAAATTCTCTCTGGTTTACTTAAGATTTTGTAAAGCTCTTCAGGGAATCCACCTAATTCAACACCGCGCTTGATTGTGTCAAGTACGTTCTTTAAGAACTCAGAGACCATGCTGTACCCCCAACTCATATTGAAGCTTTAGGAATTTAAGCTTTAATTGACTGTATTTTAAATGCGCTTTAATAATTTAGAAAGTAGATTAAATTATTTAAACTTGTTTGTACATATTTAACGTAGATTATTCATTTTGAATGTCTAATTACAAATGATAATAATTTCTTAAAGTTTTCTTTACTATATTTATAGTCCCTCAATAATTCTATGACCCTCTCTAAAAACTTCCCATCCTTAACTTTACAATGTTTACGTAGGAGGCCACGTCTTATAATAAGCCAGGAAGCAACTCTACATACATTGCATGCTGATCCCATCCTACCACTCTCAAAATCTATTATCTTTACAGAACCTTCCTTACTAATCAATATATGCTTAGATGGTATGGATAGTTCTTTATGATCAATATTGTTAAGATCAAGCCAGTAGGTAGCACCGAGAACTTTCAATATGAGTGCTACTGCCTCTTTACACGACTTTATCTTATCTACTACATCACTTAAGTATTCGCCTTTAACGTACTCTCTTACAATAACGTCATCGCTACAGTAAAATATCTTAGGGGCTATAGGGTATGATTTACGCATTAAATTACATTCGTGAAGGAGTGTTGGAGTCTTAGAATCCGTTCTTCTAATCTTGATAACAACTAGACCTAATGATTCATGTCTAGCTAATACAACTATTGAAGAATGTCCTTTACCTAAAACATTAACATTACCTATACGAACTTGACCATAATTTATTAACTCTCTTACACCATAAGATAGTAATGCATCCCATATCCTTAAACTACGTACTATATCTCCTTTAGGGTAACTAAGTACTTTAATCCATGAATTGTCTAACCTCATCAATCACACTAAAGCATTATTCTCTAGAGCTTGTTTAAGTTTTAATTATAGCTTATTAATAGTTACTCGGTGACTACATGTTAACTAAGTTTGCTAAGTTAATCTTAGATTATTGTGTTGAAGTGAAAAAACTCGATGAAGTCTTAATAACGTCAAGTTACGAAGCTTACCCTCTTATTAGGGAATTATGGAGAGGCATTGTAGAGCGTGGAGCATATCCTAGGCTCGTGATTAATGATGAAGTACTTACTGAGATATTTTACAGGTATGCGAAAGATGAGTTATTAAAGTATCTATCAAGAATTGACGTATTCATAGCTGAGAATATAGATGTTAGAATAAGCATACTATCAGCAACTCATACTAAACCTTTAATTAATATTAATCCTGAAAAGTTAAGAGTTAGAGCTCAAGCAACAAGAAAGCTTACTGAGATATTTATGAAGAGGGATAGTGAAGGAAGTTTAAGATGGGTTGTTACAGCATATCCTACTAAGTCATTAGCTCAGGAAGCGGGTATGAGTCCTTTAGAGTACGAAGAATTTGTATATAGAGCACTTAAACTACATTATGACAATCCTATAGAGTCCTGGCGGAAGCAGGCATCATGGCAGGAGAAAATAATTAATTTCCTTAAGAAGGTGTCAGAGCTCAGATATGTAGCTGATGATACAGACCTTACTTTGAAGGTTGATGGAAGGGTTTGGATAAATGATGATGGGAAGAAAAACATGCCAGGTGGTGAGGTTTTCTCAGCGCCTCATGAGGACAGCGTTGAAGGTTACATTACATTTACTTATCCAGCTATATGGAGAGGGATTGAAGTTGAGGGTGTTAAGCTGGTCTTTAAGAGAGGCGTGGTAGTTGAAGCCCATGCCATAAAGGGTGAGGACTTCCTCAAGAAAATGCTGGAGGTTGATGATGGAGCTAAACGATTAGGCGAGGTAGCTTTCGGGTTAAATTACGATATAACTAGGTTTACTAAAGAGATACTCTTTGACGAGAAGATAGGTGGAACTGTACACATGGCGTTAGGTGCTGCGTACCCATCAACAGGAGGAAAGAATGTTTCGTCCATACATTGGGACATGATTAAGGATATGAAGAAAGGTAAGGTATATGCTGATGGAGACTTAGTGTATGAGAATGGGAAATTCATAGAGGAGGTAATTTCATGAAGAAGATAGGAATAGTTGATACAACGTTTGCTAGGGTTGATATGGGTTCAATAGCTGAGAAAACTATTAAAAATGAACTACCTGAAGCAGTAGTAATACGCTACACTGTGCCAGGGATAAAGGACATACCTGTAGCAGCTAAGAAACTTATTGAGGAGTACGGTTGCGATGGAGTAATCACGTTGGGATGGGTTGGTAAAGAGTTTATCGACAAATTATCCTATGTTGTAGCTAGTATGGCACTACAGCTAGTTCAATTATTAACTAACAAGCACGTGATTGATGTAACAGTTCATGAGGACGAAGCTAAGAGTGATGAAGAACTACTTAAAATAGCTATTGACAGAACAATAAAGCATGCGAAAAATCTCATTACATTACTCATGAAGGGCGGTGAAGGCTTAAGGCCCTACGCAGGTAAAGGCTTAAGACAAGGCTACCCTGACGTAGGTCCATTAAGAGAATGAGGTATAGGAAGTGCTTGTACTGACCTTAGACTTTCCAATAAATCTTGATTTATCAATGTATCCAAGCTTCGTATCTGCCTTATTTCATAAAATTAGACCTAATGAATGGGTGAAAATTTTTGGTTATGGTAAGGGAACAAAGATACACGTACTCAATAATGAGTTGACATGTGAAGGAAATGCCTGTAACAACGCCATTCAAGAATGGACAGGGTTATGGTTTAATCCATTAGACTACATTAATGAAATAGAAGTAAATAGTAGAGTTTACGAGAAAATTTATAATTTAATAACATGCTTTAATGATTTAAGACTTATCGTTAGTAGCTATGATAAAGAAATAATACTTACTGCTACATTTTTATCCCGTAGGACTGATTATCATAGAAACGTTATAAGATGGATCCATAGATTATTGAGCTTAAAGGAGGATCTAAATGAGTTAAGTGAGGAAGAAATAATAAGTGTAAGTAAGAGTTATCAGTTAAAACAATTAAGTAAAGTTCTGTACTCACTATTGAAAACTTTAAGGAAATACGGTCAAGGAAACCCATGGAGATTAAGATACGAATTGCTAAGGATTAAGTATGTAGGTCCTAAGGTTGTTGATTCATTCTTGCTTTTCGCTGGATACGATACTTACTTTACAGCAAGTGATGTTCACTACATAAATTTCATGAAATTCTTAAATATTTACAATGAAGTTCATAGAAAAATCTTCATACCAAGTAAGAATATGTGCTTAAGATTTGGAGCTAAATGCCTTAATTGTCTTTATGCAGGTAAATGCTTGAGTGGCTTAAGTATAAATCTCTTTGGTAAATTAAGTGGATATGTACAAACTATAGCATACGTAGTAGATAAAGCATTAAGGGAAACTCAATATCTTGATATAAAGAGTAAAGTTTATCATTGTTTGAGGAAGAGTAAGGTCATCAGTACTTCAGGCCTAATCAAATAAACTCCTTAGGTATATTGCCAGGGTAAAAGTACTTTTTAGGTTTCAATTCATACCTATTAAGTAACTCCCTAACATGATCGTACATTATGACGTACTCTTCATCAATACATTTTAGTAATGTTTCATCTATAGTTGCTAAAACTTTCTTAAACTTTTCATAGCTCTTACTATCACTAAAACTCAGCATAACTGCTGGATAAACTTCATCACATACCCTCAACCCATATTCAATAAGGTTCTCTAGAGCTTTAACCTGGTAATACCAGGCATAAGGTTTCGCGCCAGTCAGTAATGAAAACTCTTCAGGATTAACACCCTTAATGGAAACTCTAATCTCGATTCCTCTATTACGAAATTGAGATAGTAACTCAGCATAATGACTATTTAGACCTATTAAAATACCGTTTGTTTCTAGAATCATATGTAGGCCCTGCTTAGTTACTAGGTCAATTACCTCTAGAATATGTTCAAAACCCAACGTTGGTTCACCACCACTTATCCTGACTTGCTTAATACGGAATCTTCTCGCCATGCTTATGAGCTTATGTGCTACGTCCTCAGGGCTTAAGAGTAAGCCTATAGGCTTAAGAGTCCAGGCATTTCTCCAAGCCCAGCAGAACTTACATCGTAGATTACATCCAGCAACATCAGCTGTTACAACACCACCATACCATCTATCCCGTCTAAATCTATAGTATGGTTTAAGTATCTTCCCCTTCACTTTCTTAATTAAGTACTTTTCACTAATGGTTCCTAGCATTATAGGATCATACATTATCTTTAGCACCTTCACTTACGTATTTTCATGCTACTATATTACTTATCTCCTTCTTAATATTATTGATGTACTTACCTAGGTAATCGATATTTGGGAAATTGTATGGCTCGATTTTTGGTGATTCATTATAGAATGGTCTATTACATCCAGGGCATCCTCTAGTCATTAGGGCTTTAAGGAGTACTTCATCATCTATTAACTTATCCCTAATGAAGTATTTTCCATTTTTGAATATTATAATGTCGTTAAGCCTGTATCCGCGTGATAGTAGTTCAGTCACTAACTGCAAGAACCTATATGTGGTATGGCTAGGCTGTCTTAGATTAGCAAGTGGCGTACCTTTTACTGGTGTATAAGCGAAGAGTGATGCTTCAGCACCTACATTGTAGACTCTCTCAAGAACTTTTAATGCCTCACTAAGCGTTTCGCCTAACCCTACAATTAAGTGAACGATCACTCTGCCTTTACCAAAAACTTTGACACCGTAATCTATAAACTTCCAGTAAGCCTGCCAGGAGTAGGGTTTCTTAACCTTGAAGAAAATTTCCTCAGAGAATGCATCAAGACCTACACCTAAGTAATCTACACCTTCATTCTTAAACCTAGCTAGTTCATTATAGGGTATCGGAGTTATGGATAGCGATACATTCATTCCTATAGCTGAAATAGTTTTCACTATCTCATGCGCCTCCTCAATGAAGTTATCTTTAATTATTGTTTGAAGACATACTCTTCTAAACTTCTTGGTTGACTTTAAGGCACTTACAAGACTATTTAGATCTGTTACAGGCCATACAACCCTAGATAATAGCTCCTTACTAGCCTTACTGCTAGATGATTGGGTACAGAAAAGACAACTAGCCTTACAGCCTCTAGGGTCATATTGCATTACATAAGCAATACCGGGTTCTATAGTATAGATTCCACGTATTAACCCTAATGCTATTAACGTACCTAGTGAAGCTCTTATCCTCAAGGTTTATGCCCACATTAATGATAAGGAAGCCCTTATAAGTTCAGTTTCTTAGTAATTTCTGACGCGTATGATTAAGCTTAGACTGATCATTGATGAGGGTGATGGAGCTTATAATATGGCTTTAGATGAAGCTATGCTTATATTAAGATCCGTTAACGCGATACCTGACACGCTTAGATTATACATCTTTAAGCCATCAACCATTACTATAGGGTATTTCCAGTCAGTAAATGAGTCAGTAAATGAGGATTTCATAAAATCCCGTAGAATACCTATAGTTAGAAGACCAACAGGTGGAGGTGCCGTATACCACGATACTTATGGAGAGATAACGTACTCTATAATTGTATCTGAGGATAAAGTACCTAAAGACTATGTTGAGTCATTCAAATTCTTAGCTGAGGGTGTTATAAGAGCTGCAAGAATACTAGGCGCACCAGCTGAGTTTAAGCCATTGAATGATGGTGTCATAGCAGGAAAGAAGTTTTCAGGTCAAGCACAACTAAGAAGACTGGGTGTTGTATTACAGCATGGTACATTTATGTATGCAACGGATATAGATACACTCGCTCAATCACTATTAGCACCTAAACTTAAGTTAATGCATAGAGGTGTTAGAGCAATAAAGGAAAGAGTTATTACTATCTCTAACTATGTGGGTAGAAAAATAAGTAGAGATGAAGCATTGAAAGCACTAATTAAGGGATTTAGTGAAGCATTAAATGCTAAGCTCATAGAAGGTTCATTAACTGAGGTAGAACTACAATTAGCTTCATCACTTAGGTGGAAATATCTATCTAAGGCATGGACTTATCTAAGACCTTAAATCACAAGGTGCTATTATGACTATAAAGTTGACTCTCGAGAAAGAGTATAAGGAACCTAAAGGTAAGTACTTACACTTAAAGTTAATAGTCAACGATAAATGCTATATAGATGGTATAGTAATAACTGGCGACTTTTTTGCTTACCCACCTGAGAACATAGATAAACTCTCATTAATGTTAAAGGGATTAACATTACTTAATATCGATGATTTAATGAAGCGTTTAGAGAACATCATTAAAAATACAGAGATAATCGGCATAAACAGCAGGGTATTTAAGGAGTTAATTCTTGGGTTATTAAAAGAGGGTCTAAAGGAATGTCAAAGAGCGAAAGAAAAGTAGATATAGTAGTTTTCGATATGGATGGTGTTCTAGTAGAATGTGAATCGTCATGGGAATACCTACATAGGATTTTTGGTTCGATAAGTATTGTTAGGAAGCGAAACTATATGGGACAGTTTGAACATGGTCTAATAAGTTATGAGGAGTGGATGAGGAGAGACTTAGAGGCTATGATTAATGCTAAGGGAGGTAGTATCCATAGAGACGACATAATACGTGTGTTCTCAAGTGTTAATATAAATGATGAAGCTAAGGATGTCATCAATCACCTAAGATCTAAAGGAGTTAGAGTGGCCATAGTTAGTGCTGGGATTTACGAACTAGCAGATCTGATCGGTAAGAAATTGGGTATAGAAATCATTTATGCTAATAAACTAATTTACGATGAAAATGGATTTCTATTACCCAGAGGGATCGAAGTAGTTAATCCATTGAGTAAGGACAAGGTACTAAGGGAAATTTCAGTTAGATTCAACATACCACTGGATAGATTCATGTATATAGGTGATAGTGAATGGGATGCATCAGCATTTAGGGTTGTCGGTTATCCAGTACTATATCTTAAACATAAGCATGATCTGAGTAAGGAAAGGATACTGAACTTGAGGAGAAGAATTAGTAAATTAGTAGTCGTGGAAAGTCTTAGGGACATAATGAATTTAATATTTTAATATAACGTTTTCCCTTTACTTCCGAAGTGTTGGAAATAACTTAAAGTGAGATCTACTTATACCGCAGCAAGCGCCCTTAACTTTTAGGTTAAATTTATCGATTATACTTACTTTAGGATTTACTACTCTATCTACTAACCTCTCCTTAATGACCACTTCATCATACTTAACCTTAAATTCATTAGGTCTCATACATCCTAATGATACTTCATTAAAGAGTTCCCTAGCCCTTCTTAACACCTTAATTATTCTATCAATATCGATATAATTACTATTACGATTTCTTATTTCAACTAATGTAACTAATAATCTAGGTTTAAAATCCGCTATGACCTCAATAGTTCTTAATTCATCATCAACGTTAGATGCTATTGAGTTTAAAACTATGTGAGGAACGATGAACTCTTTACTATAACTTGAAGCTTTTTCCATGAACTCGAAGTACTTATTTAATGTGTGCGATTTTAGACCTTTAACTACCCTTAAGTATTCATTGCTAGGAGGTATTTCAAAATCTATGAAATCAATTTCACTACTCCATATAAGTTCAAGTAAGTCATTAGGGACAGGACCTGAGTGTATAGAGAAGATAACGTTGTGATTCCTCTTAAATTCCCTAATAATCTTAAGGTGAAGACTCTTTATTATTAGATGTCCATCCCTATTGAATCCTCCACTTATTAGGAATCCTCGTGCACCTCGTCTATAGTAATAGCTTAGGATCTTAGGCATAAGTTCAGGGTTTGATACATTTAGCATACCCGCTAAGTATTTACCCTTGCAAAAAGGGCATCTGAGTTCACAATATGTACCAGTAATGCTTAGACTTATGTAATAATTACCTGGTCTAAAAGCTATCGTATTCATCTCGTTTAACCTTTACTTCTAACATTTCTTACAACATATTCATAACCAAGTTTATAGGCATTTATAGATGTTTTACCTTTCTTTCCAGGTAATAACGTTATTATAGCTTTAGTTATACTCTCTTCACTAAACATTTTAGCTAATGCATTAAATGCACCAAGAATAACCATGTTCATAGCTCTAACATTACCTGCCTTAATAGCTAATTCCTTAGCAGGTATGATGATTAAGTTCTTAACCTGATTGGTGAGCTCATTCAATATATCATTCTCGTACAATCTCTTAGCTATCCCTAAGCTTGAACTAATTGGTGGTTTAACCACGTTTGCTGTTATTACTTTACCATCCCCGCTTAGGTATTGAATGTTCCTAAGAACTTCAGTAAGCTCCAACCCTAAGATATAGTTAGCTTCACCATAACCAAATGTTGGTGAATTAACTTCCTTACCGACCCTAACATAGCTAACTACGGATCCAAATCTTTGAGCCATTCCTAAGGTTTCACCTGTTCTAACGCTATAACCCTCCATTACTGCAGCTATAGCTATAACCCTCGATAAAGTTAGACCTCCTTGACCGCCAACTGAAGCTATTAGTATATTTACTACCTTCATTATTTTTTCACCTCAACTATAGCTTTATATGGACAGTACTTAGCACATAGGCCACACCCAAGACAGTCTTCGGTCATTATTTTGACTTTACCGTCCTTATCAACGTATAATGCAGGACATCCTGTAACTCTTACACACGCTAAACATCCAGTACACTTGTCAGGTAGAACTTCATACTTCTTCTTGACACCTTTAATTCTAGCTTCCATTAAAGCGCAAGGATGTCTAGCAATTATTACATTAACACCGGGTTTCTTGAGGAATTCCGCAACTATATTGATCATCTTATCGACATTATATGGGTCCACTACAGCTAAGTTATCAACACCTATGGATTTAATTAAGTCCTCAAGATTGATAGCTCTAGACTTCCTACCTGTCTCTGTTTCACTCCATGCAGGTGTTGATTGATGACCTGTCATGGCGACTACCTCATTATCTAATATTACGACTAATACATTTACTCTCTTATGTACAGCCTCAATTAGCGGTTGAATACCTGCGTGATAGAATGTTGAATCACCGATGGTAGCTATTACAGGTTTCTCATAACCACTGAGCTTAAGACCCACAGCCATGGATATGCTAGCACCCATACTATGCTCAGTCCATATAGCATTCAATGGCGGATTAACACTTAGGGCGTAACAACCTATATCACCAAATATAGGTACTTCATCTCTCTTGAAACCAGCTTTAGCAATTCCAAACAATATAGCTAAGTATGAGCTTCTATGAGGACATGAAGGACAGAGAGGTGGTGGTCTCGGTGGGATGTCTTTAATCCCACTGCTCACACTTTGAGTAATTTGTGATTTAATACCTAATACCTTACTTATAGCACTCATTACTAAGGGCTTACTTAACTCACCCTCAAGAGGTAGTAATCCCTCATCCTTACCATGAACTTTAATCTTAATTCCTGCGTCATATAATAACTTCTTAATCATGAACTCTAAATACGGATCTAACTCCTCAACGATAATTACTTCCTCACAATTTGATAGCTCCCTCATTAGAAACTCCTTAGGTAAGGGATGTATTAAACCAAGCTTTACTATCTTAACCCTATCTTCTATACCTAAATCTCTAACAGCATCGATTACATAGTTAAAACCAGCCCCTTCAGTAACTATGCAAACTTTACCGTCAAATATTACCTTATTAAGCTTGTATTTAGAAGCTACTTCTTCAGCTCTCCTTAATTGATTATTAAGCCATTTATGCCTCTCTAAGTTCCACCTCATTCCCGCTCTAACAAACCTTACAGGATCTCTTACGAATTTTTTAAACTTCTTAGGTTTCCCTATAGGTCCTAGTACAACATCGCCAACCGTATGATTAACTCTGGTAGTTGTTCTTAAAATAACTGGAAGTTTTAGTTCCTCACTAAGTTCTAATCCATATACCGTGAAGTCTTTAGCTTCTTGAGGATTTGATGGCGTTATCATAGGTAGTTTTGAAAGTAATGCAAACCATCTATTATCCTGTTCTGTTTGGGTTGTATGCGGACCTGGGTCATCAGCTACTAATATCACCAAACCGCCATCAACACCACCATAGGCTGCTGAAAGAATAGGATCTGCAGCTACATTAGCTCCTGGAGCTTTCATAGTAACTAACGCTCTAGCCCCACCTATTGCTGCACCATAACCTATTTCAAAAGCCACTCTCTCATTAACTGCCCACTCAGCATAAATATCTAAATCCTTACCAAATTCCTGGATAGTCATTAACACCTCAGACGATGGCGTTCCAGGATAACCTGTCACTACGTAAACACCGCCCTCTATAGCACCTCTAGCTATAGCTTCATTACCCATTAATGCGAGTCTGTAACCGGCTGGCGCTTTTAATGGATTTAAAGGTTCATATGCTTCAATTAATTCGTGTGACATGAGGACACCCCTTACAGTTAGGTTTAAGTAGTGAGACCTATTTATAACTTCACTATCGAATTTCTACACCCCTCCTTGCTAGCTCCTTAATAGCTTTGGTGAGGTTATGAGCTGATGAAACTATAGGTACGTATTTTGAGACATGCAGCATAACTTCATCCTTACCTTCACCATCGAAGTATGTTATGACAGGTACATTCTCTGTATTAATACCGTCTCTTACGCCTTTACTAATCTTTTCAGCACCCTCAGCTGCTGTAGGTACGTAAACCAATATTAAAATATCATAATACTTACTTAATTCAGTTACCCTACTAACTGCAACTACATTCTCTATAGTTGCATCACCACCAAAATCTATTGGATTCTTACCACTAAAGCTCTTACCTGCCTCCTTAACTACTTTATCCTTAAGTTCTTCAGGTAAGGGTCTTAAATCTATGCCTGCACTTTCTAAGTGGGATGCCGTAATTACGCCTAGCCCTCCGGAATTTGTTACAATTAATGCCCTTCTTCCTTTAATACTCTTAATTCTTCTAATGACCTCACAAACCTCAACCAACTCATCTAAATCCTCAGCTAAGTAAGCACCAATTTGCCTACATACGGCTTTAAATACTTCATAATTAGTTGCTAGTCCACCTGTGTGTGATTTAACAGCTTCACTACTTTGAACACCCCAACCACCCTTGATAAGACATAGAGGTTTAACTTTAACAAACTTCTTAGCTAATTCCATAAATTTCCTACCATTTCTTAACCATTCGATGTAAGCAATTAGCGATTCTGTATCCTCATCCTGAAGTGCGTAATCAAGAACGTCGGAAAACTCTATATCACTCATATTACCCAAGCTAAAGAAAAACGAAATACCTGAGGATAGCTTCCTAAGACGTGAAATTACGACGCCTCCTAACGCACCACTCTGCATAACTAGACCTACTGGTCCCTTAGTAGGTAGTACTTCAATGCTTGCATGAATACCTAGTCTAGAAAGCGTAATACCTGCAGAATTTGGTCCCAAAACCCTCATTTTAGACTTACTTATAACGTCATGTAATTTCTTATCAAGTTCTATGTTACCTACTTCACGAAATCCCGCAGTAATTATTACGGCTAACTTAGCACCGTATTTACTTGCCTCATCTAGTACATTAATAGCTATTCTAGGAGGTACTGCAATAACAACTACATCAGGTACTTCAGGTAAGCTACTAATGTTAGGGTAAGTCTTAAGACCCATGATTTCTTTGTATTTGGGATTTACGGGATAAATTTTACCTTTAAATCCATAATTGATTAAGTTCTTGAGTATTATGTTACCGACCTTACCTTCTACAGGACTAGCGCCAACTATCGCGATTGATTCAATACCCTCATTTATGACTTCACGTAGTGACTTCATCCTACTCTCCCCAAACTCATTATTTAACTAAGGTAAAAGAACACTTAATGACAGGATAATAATTAGGTGGAGGATTAATAACCTTATGGTTAGATTATTTTAATCCTAATTTTTAATTGTCAGTATAACATAATATGTGAAGGTGATTCATTGGAATTTCTACCTGTTACATGGGATGAGATTCATAAACTCTCACTAATGTTAGCTAGAAAAGTTATTGAATCAGAATACTTACCTGACGTAATTGTAGGTATACTTAGAGGTGGATACATAGTAGCTAGAATAGTTGCTGACATTCTAAATATTGAGGAATTAGGTGTTGTTGAGGTTAAGTTTTATAGAAGCATAGGTGAGAGAGCGGAAAGACCCGTAATTACACAGCCATTAATTCTTGATGTTAGGGATAAGAATGTATTGATTGTGGATGATGTTGTTGATTCTGGTAGAACTTTAGAAATAGTGTCCCAGCAAGTTAGACTAAGAGGTGCTAAAAATGTTAAATCAGCTGCACTCTTCGTTAAACCTAGATCAATTATAAACCCTGATTACTACATCATTAAAACCACAAAATGGGTTTTATTCCCGTGGGAATTGGGTGAGCTATTTAGGGAATTAAACATAGACAATTTAGAGAATGCTTTAGAGCTAATTAGGAAAATTAATTATTCTATTGACGGAGATATTGTGAAATCTATAATTGAGTTACTTAATGTAATCAAACGTCAAGAGATTAATGTTCCAGGTTCTAAGGTCAGGTAGGATTTAACTCGAGCCTTGTAACCTATGAATGATCCTATCTTGAAGTACTCCCTACGTCTCTTATATTCTCTAATTGCTTTGATACCTATTCTCTCTGGCTCAACAAGTAGTTTAGTGTATACATATGGTTCAATAACAGCTCTAGGGCCAACAACGCTATAACCAAGAAATGATGCTCTCCCTATAGTTGCGTATGGCTGTATTGATGACCATACAAGCTCTACGTAGGAACCTATACTTGATTCTAATTCTATCGAAGTATAGGGTCTTATGAACGTGTTAGCCCCAACCATAACATTTTTACCTATGTATGCAGGCCCTCTTATGATTGCATTATGGTCTATAAACGCCCCTTCCTCAATAATAACAGGACCCTCAATTATAGCTTTGCTTGATATTTTTGCTTTTGAGGCAATCTTACTTTCTCTTAATTCGTTGAGTACGTGATATATAGCTTCAAGTAAGTTCCAAGGATATCCTATGTCAATCCATAACCCTCCCCAAATTGCTGCTCTGATTCTTCCACCTCTGTCTATGTAGTAATTAATTGCCTTATCTAATGAATTAAATGATCGCACTAACTCAATTAACTCCCTATTTAGTATCGCTATACCTCCATATGCATAATAACCCTCTAAAGCTTCCTTAGGTTTTTCAATAATGCTCCTTACCAATCCTTCATCAGATACCTTAACTGCGCCATAGAGTCTTACGTCCTCCTCAGGAACCACAAGTATAACAGGCTCATTAAACTCAAAGTAGGTGTTTATTAACATTCTTAACGCATCTGATTTAACGATAGTATCTCCATAAAATAGTATGGCACCCTTGCTTAGCTCATCTTCAGCAGTTAATATAGCCCCGATGACTTCAGCTCCCCTTTGTTTTCTAATGTCAAATTTGATCCTACCTCCGTACTTTACCGTAATGTCTTCAAAGTCGGATGGCTTATCAGTGACTAATACTATGTTATCTATGTTATTCTCTAATAACACATCGATTACATACTCTATCACATATTTACCAGCTATAGGTATTAAGGTCTTTGGTTTACCGCCGGTTATGGCCTTTAAACCCTTACCTGCTCCACCCGCAAGTACTACTGCCTCCATGTTAAGCACCTACACTACAGTAACGGTTTTAGCTAAATTCCTTGGTTTATCAGGATCATAGCCTCTAGCAACTGCCGTATAGTAGGCTAGTAGCTGGTACGGAACTATGTAAACTATAGGTGCTATGTATTCGTTCATAACAGGCATTTTTATTGGTTCCTTAAGCAATTTAATCAGTTCCTCAATATTTTTGGGTACGATCCCTATAGTCCATGCATACCTCGCATTCATTTCTTCAATATTACTTTTTAGTAGTTCAGCATCAATTCTACCTAGTACAGTAAATATAACTGGAAATTCCTCCTCAACTAAGGCTATAGGGCCGTGTTTTGACTCACCTGCAGGGTATGCTTCAGCGTGTATGTACGCAACTTCCTTAAGTTTTAAGGCACCTTCCATTGATACAGGAAGACCTATTCCTCTACCTAAGTAAAATACTGATTGCTTATTCATTAGCCTACGAGCTAACGATCTCACCCTAGCTTCATGTATGGATATAACTCTTGAAACTAAATCCGGGGTTCTTTTTAACCATTGAATCATCTCGTTAGCCTCCCTCTCCTTAAGTAGGCCTTTAGCTTGACCTACCTTTATTGCTAAATACGATAGCGTAGCTACTTGAGTCGTGAAAGTCTTTGTTGCAGCAACACCTATCTCGGGACCTGCTTTCGTGTATATAGTTAAATCAGACTCCCTAGGTATTGCAGAATCTACTACATTAGACAACGCTATAACTAACGCACCTTTCTTTTTAGCCTCCCTTACAGCTAATAACGTATCTATTGTTTCCCCAGACTGACTTACTGCTATCACTACATCTTTATCAGTAATACTCCTTACATACCATAAAGCTTCAGATGATATTATCGCGTGAGACCATATACCTCCTATATTATTAAGTAGTAATGAGCCAAGAAGTGATGCATGATAGGATGTACCAGCACCAACTATAATAACTTTCTCAGCTTTAATTATTATAGGTAAGACCTTAGCTATATCATCATGTATACCGGCAAGTGTTTGGCTTAGTGCTTGAGGTTGTTCGTGTATCTCCTTTAACATGAAGTGAGGATAGCCTGCTTTCACAGCCATTTCAGGAGTCCAGTCAATCCACCTCACACGTCTACTGTAATCGATAATGGTTGTTTTAGGGACTTTAAGTGACCAATCATTTATGCTTTGATACTCTTTTAGTAGTTCCAGGTGTACCCTCTGATGGGTTATATAGCCTAGTTCTCCATCTCTAATTACTAATATTCTTCTTGTATAGTTTAAGAATGCTGGTATATCACTTGCAATAAAGTTAGCTCCATCTCCAAAACCTATAACTAATGGTGATGTCATCTTAGCAAAAAATACCTTATCAGGCTCATCAATATCTATAGCGACTATAGCATATGCTCCTCTAAGCATCGATACAGCTTTCTTAAAGGCCTCAAAACTACTCAAACCTAACTTCTTAAATTCTTCAATTAAATGAGGAATTACCTCAGTATCTGTATCGGAAGTGAATCTATGACCTCTCTGAATTAATACCTCCTTAATCTCTAAGTAATTTTCTATTATTCCATTATGAGCTACTGCAATCCTTCCTACACAATCTGCGTGTGGATGAGCATTGATATCACTCGGTGCTCCGTGAGTTGCCCATCTTGTATGACCTATACCAATAGTACCATCAAAGAAATCGAACCCTATCTTCTTACTTACAGCATCAATCGTGCCTTTAGACTTCCTAATAATCAACTCACCATTAGTAGTTATGATGGCAAACCCTACCGAGTCATAACCTCTATATTCTAGACGCTTCAAGGACTCCTTAATAGCTGTACCTAACTTAACTTTAAGTGTATTAGGTTGAGCGGCTATAGCGATTATCCCACAGTCCATACTTACCCCTTAGCTAAGAAATACTATGAGTGAGAGGTATTAACGATACCTCTTAGAAGCCTAAGTATTAAAGATTCATAATATTCCATACATTTAATTAAGGCATTAATAGAAATCACTCTAATGGAGTAGTAAAGAAGTTTAAGTAAACCTTTAATGCCTCTAAATCCATAATTGATTTTCACAACATGATATGAGTCATTTACTAATAGGTAAATGTGAAACATTAATTTAGATGTAATTAATACGTAGAAGAATATTCTGCCAATGGTTGACTTTAGCATGTTAATATTTAATCTTAGCCTAGCAAAAACTAAGAAGGCAACAAAACTTAAGTTATACATCTTCATCATTCTTAATATAGAGCTTAGCATGCATAGACCATCCTGAAACGCCCATTGAACAAAAATCGAAGTTGTAAAGAAAAACATCGTAAAAATAGTGACGTAAGTAAGGTACATGTAGAGTAATCTAATATGCTTTAATAATGTATGAGCTATAATAACCAGTAAACAAAGAATGATTAATTGAGTGATTACGTAGTCCTGTGTAATTATAATGACTGATGAAGTTATTAATATAAGTAGTCTAACGGCTAAGTCAGTACGTAGGCTTTTTATCAAGTTACTCACCTATAACACTTACCTTACCATTAACCTTAGAAGCAAACTCCTTATCGTGTGTTAAAATTAGTGAACCTTTACCTTCATTACAGCTTAATTTAATTAAATCAGTTACACATTCCCTTAATTTATAGTCAAGACCTAGTGTAGGTTCATCAATCACTATTAAATCCCTGTTACTAAAGTAAGCTATATAGACAGAAAGAGCTCTAGCCTCCCCAACACTTAATGTATGTGGATTTACACGCAACTTTTCACTTAGGCCTACATATTTTAGTAATTGCCTATAGTCAATATCGCAAAGAAGCTTAACTTCATCTTCTACATATTCATGAATGAACCAATAAATAGGTTCTTGAGGGATATAAAATAGATTGTCAACTCTCTTCACACTTCCTTTAATAGGCTTTAGATACCCAACAATAATACGCGCTAATGTGGTCTTTCCTGAACCTACTGGGCCTAGAACCGTACTTACAGAGCCTCTATCTAGGACTTCATTAAATCCTTTAAATAACCACTTACTTGAACCATGATACTTAAACCATAGATTATCAATAACTAAGAGATATTTATTTAATGCTTTACTTGAAGGTCTCTTTAGAGGTATAGTTGGGATGTCACACTCTCTATAGTTATCATTGATAAAGTATACTTTATCAGCAAATCTTCTAATAAGCGATGGCTTATGATCAGCTATTAAGATAGTTAGACCGCTCGTTACAGCTATTTCTCTGAGTATGTTAAGTATATGCTTTAAACTATCAATATCTAAGTGAGTTGAAGGTTCATCAATAAATAATGCCTTAGCCTTAGTCAATATTGAAAGTAAAATCATAATTAAGTACTTCTCACCAACTGATAAATTATTGAATGCTTTCTTTACAGCATGCTCAAGTCCAAGCTTACTTATAACTTCATATGGAATTGATTCAATACCATAAAACGCAAGTTCATCAATAAATGAATCGTTTATTAAACCTAGATTAATATCTTGGGGTATGTAATAAGTTAAGCCCCTGAGAAATGCTTCCTGAGGGTTCAATCCAAATACCTTTACATAACCAGTGACTTCTAATGCCGGGTAAAGGAAATAAGTAACTCCCGATAATATCTTAAGTATTAATGATTTACCTGATCCTGTAGGTCCGGTAATTAAGGCGATCTCACCTTCGCTAATCTGTAAGTCTAAATTCCTTACTATGACTGAACCCCTAAGCTTTATATTTAAGTTCTTAGCGATGATCATGGAATCATACCCTTAACTCTTAATAATTTATAGATTTGCCTAGCAGTAATTATTGCAGCTAAATGATCCATGAGTAAATCTTGAAGCATAAAGGGAATATTCAGTAGTAAAGAGTACTTAAAGTATTCATGGATAACGCTAATGATGTCCTTACCAGGCAGTACTGGTATGGTGTAGATGGCAAACACAAAACCCCCAACTAAGTATAGAGGTAATGCTGAAATGAGGGAAAGTATTAATAAAGATATAATATCAAACTTATTCATAAGGTCTAAGCTCCTACCTCTTATCTCTATATATTTACGTGAAATAAGCGACATAATATATGATGTTACTGGAAACATCCAGAGATAGCCGGATGTGTGCCCTATAAGAATATAAGGACCACCTCTAAAACCTGCTGCTACAGGTAATCCTAACCCTATTAAGGTGATGTAAAGTAATTGTGACATTAACGCGTGTTTAGGCTGTAGTAGCAAACCTGCAAGTATAAGACCAAAATTCTGGAAAGTATATGGTATCAGCCCTACTTTAAACGCTATTTGAGCACCTACTATAGTCATGGCAGTACAGAATATCATGAGTAGAGTATGAACATTGTAATCCTTAAAATTCATGAACAGTACACCATATATCTATAAGATAAAACCGTTTATAGTTTTGAACTGTTCATAGTGAGGTGGTGCTAAAGTCTATAATGCTTACATTAATTTACGTATAGGGTGCTATCTATTGCTTGAAGAAAAAATTCTCTCAATACTGAAATCACATTATAATAATTACATATCTGGATCAGAGATAGCTAGGAGGTTTTCCATCTCTAGGTCCATGGTTAATAAGATAATTAATTCTCTAAGAAGCAGGGGGTTCTTTATAGAGTCACACCCTAAGCTTGGATATAGATTAGTTGATGAGGATGATCTGAGTAAAGCTAATGAGTACCTAAAAGACTTAAATACTAACATTAAATACACTGCCCTATACATGAAGTCATGTACTACAACTCAGGATGTTGCTGAGGAATTAGCGCATCAAGGCGCTAATGAAGGTACCATAGTTATTTGTGAAACTATGAGTAGGGGGAGGGGCAGACTTGGTAGATATTGGTACGCGCCTGAAGGTGGTCTATGGTTTACTTTAGTATTGAGACCTCCATTCATTAAATCACTCCACCTGCTAAGCTTCATTGCAGGTCTTTCAGTTCTTAAAGCTATTAAGAATATCCTAGATATAAATGCAAGGCTTAAATGGCCTAATGACGTATTAATAAATGAGAGGAAGGTCTCTGGCATACTTATTGAGGCGAAAGCTGAAGCTGATAGACTACTTTATGCTCTGATAGGTATAGGAATTAACGTAAATAACACCATACCTGAGGAATTAAGAGACTCAGCAATAAGTTTAAAGGATGCAATCGGTAATAATGTACCAAGAGTAACCTTACTTCGTTCAATACTTATAAATTTAGACTTACTATACTCTAGATTGTTAAGAGGCCATATCGATTACATAATCACGGAATGGTTAAAAAGTTCTGCAACCATAGGCAGACATGTAAGAGTGCATCTTGTAGGTGGTGAAATTATTGAGGGTAAAGCTATAGGTGTTGATAAGCTTGGTAGATTATTAGTTAAAGTTAATGATGAAGTTAAACGTATTGAGGCAGGTGATGTAATTCATTTAAGGTAATCATTAGTCGAGAGTTACTTAATTAACCTACCTACATCGTAATGACCTAATAATGGTTCTGATGTCTTAAATAATGCGTAACCTGATCTTATAGCTGGTGTTCTCAATAAACCAACCCTATCTTGAGCTAACTCAAGTATGGGTATGAACTCCCTTGGTACATCTAAAAACTCCAAGTACTCCCTCTCACTTCTAAATATTACCTTTGTATTCGTTAACTGAATCACTATCTTGTGCACATCCTTAGGTGAGTGTGTTGAAAATATAAGTCCTAAACCTTTTGACCTACCTAACCTAGCTATCCTGGATATGAAGTCAGCAAGTAATTCTACCTCCTCTGTTGATGTACCCTCAGATGGGAAGAATCTATGAGCTTCATCAAGAACTACTATGACTGGTTTACCATAGCCTAGACTTCTCTTCCACGTATAGAGTGATCTAAGAAATTCGTATGCGATTAAATTAGCTATTAAGTAGTGAGCACCCCTTATTAATGCATAATCTAAGTCTAGTATTATAGGTCCTCTGTACTTCCTCATTAATGTATCTATAGATGGCATACCAAAAATCTTCCTACCGATACTAACGTCAACCTCCTCAGAACTAGCTATGAAATTAAGAGCTCTCTCTATATTTTCTAGGGTTCCTCTATGAATCTTTAAAACTCTTACTAAATCATTACTTCTGTCCTGGAATATCCTATATAGGTACGTAAAATTAGTTATACCGCTAGCGTAAGATTCAAGATAATTAATTACATTTCTTAAGAATACCTTAGCTTGACGAGAAAATAGAGGAAATATCTCTAAATGATCTCTTATTTGGATATAGCTTAGTGATATAGGTATTACCTCTACATAGGCGCTGTAATTATTGATAGTTATTTTGGTAACTAGCGAGTATGTAAATTCAAAATTACGTGTACCTTCGATTGATACCTCTAAATCACTTCCATGGAACTCTCTACATATTCTTTCAAGCTTGTCTTTAATGTAACTTAATACAAAGGATCTTAAATCACTATCACCTTTTCTTAAGGGTACTAGTACTGAGATCCAATCGATGTATTTATTCTTGCTTAAGTACCTTCTAAATATCGCTGATTCATGAGGTTCTTCCGGTGGGGGTATGATTATTTGCGTATAATCTCCTGCAGCATCAATTACAACTAATGAGGCTTCACTCCATGAGTTCATAATTGAGTACATTAAGTTCTTAACAAATGTTGTTTTACCTGACCCTGTGGTTCCTATAATTAGCATATGCTTAAAGAACTCCCTCCTTGGAACTCTTAAGGGTACTAATCCCTTAGCTATAGGGCTTACACCACTATGTAAGAACCCTATAAGAATACCCTCCTCAGGTATACCTATAAGTCTGGATAGTATGTCAGGCTTTGATGGTAAAACTACAGGGGATTGAGGTTCTATAGCTGTACCGAAGGGCTCACCATCTTCGGTTAATAATGGCGCTGCTTCAACTATAACGTTGGTTAATAATCCCTCAGGTTCAGGCTCTAATGATATCAATGACGATAACTGTAAATCTGATGCAGCATCAAATCTATTAATGGATTGAACTCTTAAACCAACAACTTTAAGTGTCCTTATATCTACAGTTAATAAGTAACTTCCAACACTTAATTCTAAACCTAACCTATAGTATACGTCTGGCTTTACCTCAACATATACTCTGTTCTCTTCCTTAACTATTCTAGAAGGCGACCTCCTTGATACTATACCTATTACTTCACCTAACGATTTAGCCTTCTCATAAGCTAATACCACATTCTTACTAACGATATCCATAGAGTTATCACTCATACAACATACCTCCCTGAATTAACGGTATGCCTTTAAGTCTTAAAATCCCCTCAGTTAATGATGAAATAATCGATACTATCTTCTTACTTGCTCTATCAGCCTGTAAGAGCTTATAAGGTAAGGATAAACCATAACCTAGTGAGTTGTAAGCTAAGTACGATAAAGTATTGTTGATGTATTCAGTACTAAATGATTCGATAGCTTCCTTAGGTAATTCTACCCTAAATAAGCTATAGGATGTTAAGTGCGTCTTGATGGGTATTACAATGTAATACAAGTATTTAGTCATATTTGAATACCTACCTCTAGTAATTATAGGTCCCAGGTAGGAGGGTTTATCAATGTTATCAATAATCTTAGTTATTATTAACGCATCATTAATGGCCTCCTTAGGATTTCTTACTAAATATCTTGACCCTGATATTCTCTTGACTATAGATACCGGTATTACACCTTTTTCCACAAGTCCTCTTATGCTCTTAACACGTTCTTCATTAAGCAATTTTATCTCTCTATTCCACTTGCTCTCCTCTACTGGATGCTTTAATGGATACTCTATAGGCCCATCAATAATTACAACATCAGCATCCACGAAATTAGCTAATTCCTTAATCATATATGACTCTAAGGATATTCTAATGTCATGAGCAAGAGCACCTTCAGGTAACTCAGGATCATCTAAGTATTTAGTTCCTATCTTGACATACTTATTAGTTATCCACTTAACATTGTTTAATGAAATGTACGAACTAATTATTGGTGGTATGTCCGAACTTACATTAATGTTCTTATAGCTAGGTAAAGCAATGAACAATCTATGACCAACATAGCTAACTGCAGCAATAGCTAATTCACTAAATCCTACATGAATGCTAACGGAAGCTGCATCTATTGCTCCAACTCTCAACAACCTAATAGGTCTCTCAAGCTTATGAATACCTACTTCTCTAATTAATCCTTTAATATCGTAGTCTTCTAAAGATAATTTATACTTAGGTCTCTCAATTCTTATCGATAATAACGCATTAATCAATTCCTTAATTACAGCACTGAACATTGCTATCTATACGCACCCAAGCGTACATAATTACTTAAATACTTATAACACCTTTACTTAATAGCTATAGTGATTTAATATTAGTTGACGTGTTACCCATGAGGAGATGTTATATATTTACTCTTGAGTTACTAAAAGGGTTAATTACCTAATGAGTTCGTAAGTAACTAAGTGTTACTTACCATTTCGATCAAAGGAGCCCTATTACAGTATGTAGTCATTATCTAATGTAATACCCGATGATTTTATTCCTTGAGCACATGAACTACAATACTTCCAGCTCTTTCTATCAGTATCCATAATGCTATTACTGAAGTGCATAACACAGTAGATGTTAGGGCAGTGGTTAAGTCCTAGGAGGTGACCCATTTCATGCATTACCTCCTTTCTAACCCTTTCTTTAAGTATTCTCTCACCTTCAGTGGATGAAGGTAATAAGAACTTTAACCTGTATAGGTATACTGAAGCAAGTCTTAAGTGCGGTGATGCTAGACCAAAAACAAAATTTAATCCTGGGACGTAGGCGTCATACTCAATTAGCGCTACTAAGTAGTTGACTCTTTTAAGTATCCTATTGAATTTTGATAAGAGCCATAGGTTTATTGCATCAGCTCTATACTGCGCCCTTGAGGGTACATATAAGTTTGATGGTATTACATCGATATGTGATAAACTTACTTCAGCATGGAAGGCCTTAGATAAAGTGTTTACTACATCGTTAATTACATTGTGAGGTACATTACCTACGATGCTTAAGTGAATTTTCAAATAATCACCAATACCATTACTTACTCACAAAATATAATGTTTAATACAAGCTTCATAGAAATCTACTTATGGTACAGGTGATGATTAGAGCCGATTTACACATTCACTCAATAGTTAGTGATGGTATGGCGCATCCGCATGATATAGTTAGGTATGCACGTAGAGTAGGGCTTAATGCGATATCAATAACTGATCATGATACATTTTTAGGTGCTGTCATAGCTAGTAGGTCATACGTTAAGGATGTTACCGTAATTTACGGAAATGAGGTTAGGACAGAATTTGGTGATATATTGCTACTTTGTGAGGACTATTTTGAAGACGTATCAACAAGGTTTAACGAATTGATTGATATAACGAGAAGCTATAATTGCTTACTTATACCAGCCCATCCTTTAGCTATACTTAGGAGAGGTATGGGTTACTATGTCGTTAAATACTACGTGAATGTATGGGATGGAGTTGAAGTATTTAATGGTGCTAGTGATCCGTTAACTAATATCTTGACCTACAGATTATTTGAGGGTTTTCCAGCAGCTAAAATAGCTAATTCTGATGCACATATATTGAATGCGATAGGGACTACCTATACCCTAATCGAATCTAAGTCAAATAAAGTTGAGGACATACTAGAAGCAATTAGAAAGGGTATGACAATACCTGTCTACTATCTCAATTCTTTATCGTTAAGACTTCAGATATTAAGGATTACATGGAGTATTAAGAGATTCTTGAAACAATTTAATTTTAGGGGATGATGAATTATGGACGTTTATTATTCCAAAGCCTATTCTTAGCACGTTGAGGTGTTATAAGTATTATTCCTTTATCTCTCAACTTAGCAATAACCTCAGCTATTCTTTCTTGCCTCTCCCATTGACCGTACACTAAGCCCTTACCAAGTAGTTTATAGAGAGATTTCCTTAATCTATTACTGATCTTCCCTGGTGGAGCGAACGAGAAAGGTGTACCGGGTAATGGCATAAATACGTGAGCATGTATTCGAGCACCCATAGATGCTACTCTTTCCATATGTTTAATGGTTAGTTCTATATCCTCCTCATCCTCATGGGGTAGACCGAAGATATAATCTACATCTACATTAAAGCCATACTTACGTAGGATTTCAATAGCGTTAATTACATCATCAACTGTATGTCTCCTACCAATAGCCTTAAGAAGCTTATCCGAACCTGTTTGAGCACCTATTATGATACGTTTATTATCAATCCTATTCTTGAGTAACCTAACTACCTCCTCATTGATGTGTTCAGGTCTAATTTCACTAGGAAATGTCCCTAAGAATACCCTACCACCTTGAGCCCTGATCTTCTGAAGTGCCTCTATGAGATCAGTTAATGCCGATAAGTCTACATCGTAACCTCTACTTCCATAGCTTAGAGCATCAGGGGTTATGAATCGTATATCCTTAATACCCTTCTTAAGCAATACACTACAGTGTCTTAATATATCGTCAACATTCCTATGTCTTAATTTAGCACTGAACATATAACTCACTTGACAATACTTACAAGCATACGGGCAACCCCTAGTTATTTCTATTGGATTAAATAATCCGTACTTAATAGAGAAAGCCGGATAACTGCTCAAATCATATATAAAACCCCTTCCATTAATTATGATTTTATCCCGCTCTCTGTAAGCTACTCCTTTAATCATACTCACATCATCACAGTTAATTACTCTATCAAGAAATTCCACGAAAGATTTTTCACCTTCACCGACAATTACGTAGTCAAACCCTAAAGATAATAGCGTTCCATAAGGATCTCCAGTAGCATGAGGGCCTCCAGCCACAGTTATGAAGTTTAGTTTCCTCGCTAACTCAGTTAGTTTAAGAATCATCTTCAGCCTTTCAACTAAGTGTGTTGTTAGTATTGAATACGCTAATACCTTAACATTATACTTATCAGCAAGACTTGGCATGACTTTTAAAGCCTTCTCAAGGTTTAAAAGCAGTATGTTGAAGTGCTCATCAATACCTGTTTGTTCAAGAGACCCTATTAATACATGAGTGCCGTACTTGTTATCACGTTCATAAATGAATAATAGTAAAGCATTCTTAGCCATGATTTTTGTCACCAAAGCCCGCCGATCACATCATCGAGTATCAGCTACGACCGCATCGATCATCCATAAAGATTATGTCTGAAATCCTAAAATTTTTACAGTTCCTTAATATGTAATCAAACTTAAGAACTATAGAATTAAAGATTAAGTATTGGGGCGAAAGCAAAACGAAGGTAGAATCTTTAAGACTACCTAAGGAGGTAATCAATGAGTTAAAACTTAGGGGTATAAAGTACTTAACACCACCGCAAGAGGAAGCCGTTAAAAAGGGATTACTTAATGGGGAGAACATACTTGTAGCTTCACCTACAGCTAGTGGTAAGACCTTGATTGCGGAATTAGCATTAATAAACGCTTTCCTTAAAGGTCGTAAGGGTATTTATACAACACCTCTTAAAACTCTGGCCAATGAAAAGTATGAAGAGTTTAGTTTATGGTCTAAGATAGGTGCTAAGATAGGTATTAGTACAGGTGATTATGACGAGCCGGGTGAATGGCTTGACAAATACGATATAATAGTGACTACCTACGAAAGACTTGACTCACTCTTTAGACTTAGACCTAAATGGTTAAGAAAAGTAGGTGTTGTAGTTATTGATGAACTTCATAATATTAGTGATGGAGAAAGAGGACCTACTATAGAGTTAATCGCAATTTACGCTTTAAAGCTTGGAGCTCAGATTGTAGGTTTAAGTGCTACGCTAAGCAATCCCGAAGAATTAGCTGAATGGCTTGGATGTAAGTTAGTATTAAGTAGTTGGAGGCCGGTGAAACTTATTGAGGGCTTCTATATAAAGAGAAGATCTATAATAGCATTTAATGATGGAAGAATTGAGGAAGTACTCAATAATAACTTAATAGACCATATTGTAAGAAGTGCATTAAATCAGCATTACCAAGTCATAATATTTCAGCAAGCTAGACATAAGGCGGAGTCTATGGCTAAGAATATAGCATTGAAAGTGCCAGTAATCGATAGAAATACCTACTTAGAAATTATAGATAAATTTAAGAAGTATGAAGCATTGAGAAGTGAAATTAAGGACTTAGATAAATTAGTAATGCATGGTGTTGCTTATCATCATGCGGGTTTATCTCATGGTGCTAGATTAGCTGTAGAGAATTCATTTCGTAGTGGCTTAATCAGATTTGTTGTAGCTACACCAACACTTGCTGCAGGTATAAACATGCCTGCACGAAGGGTAGTAATTTACACTAGAAGATTTGAAGGTGGATATGTGAAGCCAATATCTATTGCTGAGTATAAGCAAATGGCAGGTCGTGCTGGTAGGCCGCAGTATGACGTCATAGGTGAAGCTATCATAGCTGATGTAAAGGATGAAGGCGAAGGGTGGAGGTATATTAATGGAAGACCTGAACCTGTTAAATCAGCACTAATTAGTGAGAGAGCATTAAGAATACATACTCTGTCATTAATAGCTTCAGGTTATGTTGAAGGTATTGATGAGTTAAGAGATTTATTAAGGAAAACTCTTGCTTATAAGAACCTCTTAGAGAGCAGAGGTGTCGATATAACCAATTATGTTATCAAGAATATTCTGCCTAGACTTATGGAAATGGATATGATTAGAGCTGACGGGAGATACCTATACCCGACCAAACTAGGTCTGACCGTTAGTAGACTATATGTAGATCCATTAACTGCAATCATGATAATAGATGAACTGGAGGGAATCGGTAAACCTTCACCATTATATTACTTAACACTGATAGCTATGACACCCGACTTTACTAGGGTCAGAATGGTTGGTTATAAGGGACTTCAAAGAGAGGCCTACTCAGCATACGAATCAGGCCTCATACCAGGCCCTATTAGAGGTGTCAGTCTCTACGATTGGTTAAAAGCCTATAAAATAGGGTTAATTCTTAACCAATGGATTAATGAAGTAGATGAAGACTACATAATAACTACATTTAAGATAGGTGCAGGCGATCTTAACTTAATTATAGAGACAGCTTCATGGCTCACTTATGCGGCTTCAAAAATATGTGAGAGTGTGGGTCTTAAGAATCACGCTAACGAATTGAATAAGCTGTCCTTGAGAGTGAGATACGGCGTAAAGGAGGAACTGATAGATTTAGTGAGAATTAAGGGTATTGGTCGTGTAAGAGCACGGCTAATGTACATGCATGGTATTAGAACAATTGATGATATACTGAATGTAGGTATTGAACGAATAGCTAAAATACCAATGATAGGTGAGGTACTTGCTAATAACATAATTAATGAAGCTAAAAAACTTAAGAATAAGTAATTACATATACATTCACTTACGGTGACCTCTAATTAAGGCAATCCTAATGTAATCTTAATTTTGAATATAACCTACTTAGAATTAACTCACCAACAACTACAGGCTTACTTAATCCTAACTTAATGATTACCTCAGGATGTAACTCACCAACTATACCAACAACATCATTATTAACTAATACTTCAGCTGCTCTACCCTCAATGAATATACCTAATTTAGTTTCCCTTAACTCATACTTCATGTTTAGGGAGTTCATCAATGATTTCACAATTATTAAACCATCTGTTAACGTTACTTTATCACCATAGATACCGTAAGCTAATGATCTTTCTATTTTCATGCGACCCTTACGTATCTTAATGTAATCACCTATTTCAAAAATTTTCATACTTGAGTATCTATCAGCATTTTTCTTAATGCTTAAGAGTATCGATGGTATTAACGAATTCCTAACAGCTGAGTAACTCTTTAGTTTAGGATTGACCAAGTCTATAAACTCTTCGTTTGTAAGCATTGCTATGAAATCTCTATCAATGAGCATGAAGTTTACAACTTCATCGAATCCTAAACCTACCATTAATTCTCTAATAACATCAGAGAACCTCTCAAGCCCTAAAACTTCACCATGATGAGTTGGTGGGTAAATAGAAGTTCCTATCTTATTATAGCCATACCCTATTGCTATATCCTCAATAATGTCGACAATTCCTATTACATCTATCCTATAAGGAGGTACCCTTACTTTGACTTCCTCATCACTTAACCTCTCAACAATATAGCCGCTCTTGTTCAATGAGCTATAAACTTCATCAATACTCATTCTTACTCCTATGAGATCTTCAATATCATTAAGTTTTACGGTATATTCTCTATACCTTAAAGTATCGATGAGAATTTTAGTTAATTCTTCATTACTTGTCGGTACTAACTCAATCTCTGCTTTACCATATCCTCTTTCAGCTACATTAAAACTTATGAGAGTTATTATCTTAGCCATTAGTTTAGGTTCCGTACCTGTTACATCTATTAGTATATTTTTCGTTGATTCGGTTACTCTATTATCCTCACAATTAATTATTGGTGGGAAAGAAAGTACGTTACCTAGGCTATCTACTAAGAGAGGATATTCACCCTTACGTACCAAGTGACCATACTTTATACCCTTGTTAACCTTTACCAATATTTCATCTAGACTCATAACTTCGGTATGGTCAAGAGGCCTAAATGATGCTTTAGAGATAGCTATATACCTTATTGGTGGTTTCAGCTTGTCTAAGTCATACAACCCTATAGATACTAATCTCCTATCATCACAGTACGTTACGTGAAGCTTTTCCTGTAATTGAAATATCTGTCTAATACTTTCATCATCTAATTTTACATTTCTTATAATCATTAAGTATGCATAGGGCCTATATGATGGAGCTCTACTAATATCAAGGTTAAAGTCCTTATGTATAGATACCTTAACCTCTTTGGGTTTTTCTATCAGTTTCCAAAACCTAATTGCTCTAGCGATACCCTCTGCAGAGAAGAGATCTGCTCTATCATGACTTACTTCAACATATATATCATCACCCTCAATACTTACAACTTCAGCTTTTAAATTACTAAGTAATTCCTCTAATTCACTGAGTAGGATGCTTTCACGGATTAATCTTTCAATATCCCATAACTTAACATTAATTACTGGCATTACCTGAACACCTTGCTAGGTATTTTCATCCGTTTAATCACATCTAAATCATTAGTATATAAGTCCCTTATATCGTCAATACCTAAGAATATCATAGCTATCCTGTCTATACCTATACCCCAAGCAGCTACTTTATATCCTTTAAGACCTACTGATTCAAGTACTTCAGGCCTAAACATACCTCCTGGGAAGACCTCAATCCAACCAAGTTTTGGGTGCTTTATGTATCCTTCAACACTTGGTTCAGTGAATGGGAAATACGCAGGCTTAAAGATTACATCACCTAATCCTAATCTCTTAGCAAATTCTTTAAAGAATCCTAATAAATGTTTGAAAGTTACCTTCTTACCCACTATTATGCCCTCTAGTTGATGGAACTCCATTAAATGTGTAGGATCAGGCGTATCAGGCCTGAATACCCTATCTAGTGAGAACACCCTATACTCACCACCACCTAACTCATATATGGCCCTCATAGACACAGGCGTGGTATGAGTTCTTAAGATAGGTCTTAATGCTTTAGTAATATCCCAAGAGTAATTAAGTACCCTCTCATGTATGTTCTTAACTCTAGCTATGATGTCTTCAGGTATGTCAATATTCAAATCTTCATTACGTATGAAGTACACATCCGTACCTCTTCTCGACGGATGATACTGAGGTACGAATAAGACCTCGAAGTTCCATAACTCACTCTCTACATATGGTCCTTTGAATTCTTTGAATCCCATATTGCTTATTACGTATCTGACATAGTTCAGAAACTGTATGTATGGATGCCTCTTTTTAGGATGAATTGTCGGTATTTCAACACCTAGATCAAACTTCTTAAATAATGCTTCTCGCCATGAACCGGAAGTGATTATCTTCTCAGTTAAGGCTGTAATAACTTTAGCTTCCTTAATAAGTCCCTTCTCAATTAAACTTAGTAACTTACGTGTAGGTTTTAATCGAATATACTTAACCTCCTTAAATTCTACGAGACCTCTCCGTCTTAATTCTCTTAAATTTCTAATCTCATCCTCATTAACTATCTTGGGTTCTTTAAACCTCTTCAATAATTCCTTAATTCTGGAAGAATGTGTTTTCAGTAAGTCGGCTTTATCAATCATTAATTTTACTTTACCTTCCTCGATACTGACGATACCTAGCTTCCTTAGGATACCTATGGCTGCTGAAAACTCGTTAAAACTTAAATTAACAATTTCCTTCAACTCTTTGATGCTTACTACCTTCTTGAGCTCTAATAATCTATTGAGGAGTTTCTCCTCGGGTAATCCATCACTTAGGTACTTAATACCTAGTTCAGTAGTTTCTACCTCAATGGTCCTTACTCGTTCGATGCTTAAAAGTCCCTTACTACTTAATTCTTCAAGATCTCTCATAATGTCTTGTACTTTCTTACCCATGGTCTTAGCTAATTCATTAGCATCAATACCTCCAGCATGTTTAGCTACTTCTTTAATTATGGCGTATTGTCTAGGGTGAAGTAGGAGTCTATTCAGACTGCTACACCCTTAGCCTAGAAGTCAATAGCCTTTTAAATATTAAATGAGGAAGGTATGTGAATAAACCTAGAGCTTACCTTAACGAATGTTCTTCTGTCCTAAGAATTCCTTAACAATGTCGTATCCATATATCTCCTTAAACTTTTTCCTTCCTTCCTCAGTCATTTTTGTCGGATCCCATGGTGGGTCAAAAACTAGCTCTATATCTACATCTTTAACGCCTTCAATACTTCTTATAGCATCAGCTACGTGATTAACAATAAAGTTTGCTATTGGGCATCCGGGAGCTGTTAAAGTCATCTTAATATGTACTACATTCTCATCATCAATATTTAATTCATATATTAAGCCTAAATCCCATACACTTATAGGGATTTCAGGATCATACACGTTCTTCAATACCTCTATGACCTTCCTTCTCAGCCTATCCTTATCTGTATTAATCATAGAGTTTCACCTAAGGTAAAGTTCTACATTAAACTTAAAGAAATTTCATGAAATTAATAATAGTTAGTTAGCTATTTACCTAGTCGTTATTCCTCAATACTACTTCTCGATATTGACTTAATTAGGGATTTAAATCCGATACCTAGACTAGTTAGTGATAGCGCGAATAGTCCGTATCCAACGCTCAGATATATAAGTCTGGATATGATGCTAGCTGTTGCTGCTTGATTAATTTCTATCCCGAGGAAGCTTAAGAGGGTTGTTTGTATGGTCTCATAAATACCTAAACCACCTGGAGTCGCTAAAGGTAATAACCACATAATGACATATAATGAATCGAAAGCAAGTAGGGACTTAAGTAGACTTATTTTAATACCTATACTTAAAGCTATGAAATAACCAAATACAGCGTTAATGAATCTCTCAAGGAATTCTACAATGAATGAAAGGATTAGAGATGTGGGATTACTGCTTAAAGACCTCATACTACTGGAATACTTCGTAGAAAAACCACTAATATTAAAACCAAATCGAGCTATGATCTTATCTATGAATAACTCAATTCTCTTGGATGATGGAATTACAAAACCTATGATATTGCTTAGCGTGAGTAATGTTGCAGGAGCTAATAATACTACGTACAGTATCAAGGGCGCATTAATTATTATTAAAGCTAAGAGCGTTGTTGTTAATATCGACAATGACAGAACTATTCTATGAGCAAAGAGTGAAGCAAGGGTATCAGCGGTATTTAGTAGTTTTAGCCTAGTTACTAAGGCAACCTTGACTATCTCTGTTATCCCACCTAATGGTATTAGAAACTCCGTAAATACCGATGTATACGTTACCTTCAAGACCTTACCAAGACTTAATTTCTTAAATACTCTCATTAATACCCACCATGCAAGGCCATGGATAGTTAACACAGCAACTCTAGCGGCAAATGATGCAATGATAAATAAACCATTACCTCCTCTAAAACTATCAATAAACACTTCTAAGCTACCTCTATAAGCAAGCATAAATAAGAGTATGTAAAAGGCCGACCCAATTACAACACTAATAATGATAAATCTTATTAGCTTACTGGTCCTCAATTTCTGCCAACTTCAGATGTAGCGAAAGCATTAAAAATTATTGGGATTTATTATTAACATTTGTTGCTATGACCTCAACTGGCTAACTAATAATTATTACACTGAGACACCACGTTAGTGCTATTTCATTAGCTAAAT
Organism: uncultured Desulfurococcaceae archaeon; assembly: GCA_964592745.1. Classification (GTDB taxonomy): domain Archaea; phylum Thermoproteota; class Thermoprotei_A; order Sulfolobales; family NBVN01; genus CAZAMI01. The sequence goes on along the minus strand of CAZQFL010000007.1, from coordinate 33,118 downwards.
ATGGGAAACAATAAAAGGTGTAGTAAGGAGTGTGGTATAGTGAAATTGTGTTGAAAATCATATCCTGGGTAAGTAAAGATATAAGTGGGTCACGTCAAGACACGATTCAAGCTCTCTATGAGATCATTAATAATGATCCGCACATTTCAGAATCTAAGACATTACTGCTTATAGGTAAATCGCTAGGTAATATAGCCAATACAAACTTCAGGAGCATATTGGAAGGGCTTCTAAATAAGGACATAATAATAGTTCATGACATAGTGGATGCAATAAAATTAACCAACCCCTTAATTAACTTAGGTTTTGATCCTTTAACAATAACATATATTGTCCCATCAAAGCATATATCAATGGTTAATGTGTCAAGTAATTGTAGGGAGAAATGCTTGGAAATTGAGTACTTAGATATATTAAGGGAGAACGAATTTTTCATGATAGATTCAAAAGCTGATTTGAGAGCGTATTATGACTTCTTAAGCGATGTTTGGATTAAGAAACTTAAGAGTAAAATTAAATCTTGCAGTAACATTAATGTTAGTAATGAAGTATGTATAGCGGGTTACTCACCTATACCTAAGGTCATGATTAAAGTTGCTTCTAACTTAGGACTTAACTCGGAATCGATTAAATCATTGATGAGCATACTTAAAGTGAATGTTGAAGACCCTATAGTTCATGCATTCAAGACTTTAGAGCAAGTGGTGAATAAGTGTAAGAATGTTTTATTCATGTTTCTCTCACCATACATGGATTCAGGTATGGTAGCATTCATAATTAGAAGATAGCTTTGGTGTTAATCATGGTTAAAGTATACATTGCTGGTGTAGGAATGACTAAAGTTGGTAGGCATATAGATAGAAGCTTGAGAGAGTTAGCTGCTGAGGCTATATTTAAGGCAATTGATGAGGTGGGTAATGAAAAACCAGAGGCCATTATTGTAGGCAATATGTTAAGTAGCTTAATTGAGCAGGAGAACCTAGCATCCTTAATAGCCGATTACGTAGGATTAAGAGGTATTAGTGGATTCAAAGTTGAGGGAGCTTGCGGCTCTGGGGGAGCAGCATTTCTGGCTGGTTATTCTCTTGTCGCATCAGGATTATTTAAGAGAGTGTTAGTCGTAGGTATTGAAAAGCTTAATGAGAGACCAACACCTGACACCTCAAGAGGGCTAGCTTGGGCTGCTGATGCTGATTACGAGTTAATATATGGTGTTAGTTTCGCAGGTCTTAATGCTTTAGTAATGAGGTACTATATGGAGAAGCATAATGTAAGTAGGGAAGAGATGGGGTTATGGGCCGTGTTAATGCATGAGAACGGGTATCACAACCCATATGCTCACTTAAGAAAGAAGGTCACCCTTGAGGAGGTAATTAATTCCCCTATAATCGCTGACCCCATAAGGCTCTATGATGCATGCCCTATAAGTGATGGTGCAGCGGCTGTTTATTTAGTTAGTGAGGATCTTGCAAGAAAGGTAAGTGATACACCAGTGCTGGTTGCAGGTGTAAGTAACGCGCTTGATAGTACTGACATAACTTCTAGATACGCATTAGATGAGTTATATGCATCTAAAGTGTCGGCAAAGAAAGCACTAGATATGGCTAAAGTTGAACTTAAGGATATAGATGTAGCTGAGATACATGACGCCTATAGTATAATCGCTATGTTAAGTATAGAGAGTATAGGATTTGCACCTAAAGGTAAAGCGCCTAAACTATTAGCTGAAGGTAGATTTAAACCTGGAGATAAACCATCCTTAAATCCCTCTGGAGGTCTTAAATCTAGGGGGCATCCCGTAGGTGCTACAGGTATTTACCAAATAGCCGAAATAGTAATGCAATTAAGAGGGGATTTCCCAGGCATCAACGTTGGTGGTGAGGTAGGTCTAGCTCAAAATATAGGAGGTGTTGGATCTAACATAACAACGGTAATTCTAAGGAGGTGATGGGAAATGACGACAATACAGCGTATATGGAGATTTAAAGATAGGTTAATAAAGCTTATGGCAAGTAAATGCAATAACTGCGGTTTTACAGCCTACCCACCTAAGGGTGCATGTCCTAAATGTGGTTCTAAGAACTTACAAATGATAGAACTACCACGAAGAGGTAAAGTAATATCCTACACAATACTCAATGTACCTATAAAGGGCTTTGAAGCTCCGCTAATAATAGCTTTGATAAAGCTTAAAGACGCTATAGTAATGTCTGAAATAATAAACGCTGATCCCAATAATATCAAGATAGGTATGGAAGTGGAAGCAACTATAGCACCTTCAGCAAGAACTCTTGATGGTGCTATACCTTACGTGGTAAAATTTAAGCCCATCATGTCAAAGACTTAACATTTAATATGATCGTAGTGAAATGTATTTACTACATTCTAAACTTAATATACATATAGATCATTAATTAATTTGGGTTGGACAGATGAGCTCAGAACTTATCGATATAGAGGAATTCCGTAGAATAGATCTAAGAGTTGGATATGTAAAATCTGCTGAGAGGGTTCCAGGATCCAAGAAATTGATAAGATTAATAGTTGATTTAGGTAATGAGACAAGACAGATATTAGCAGGGTTAGCGAAGTGGTACAAACCTGAAGAATTTAAGGGTAAATATGTAATTGTTGTTGCTAACCTTAAACCTAAGAAAATGATGGGTTTAGAGTCTCAAGGTATGATTTTAGCTGCTGGATGTGGAGATGAAGAAAAGCCTATTTTACTAACTGTTGAAGCTCCCGTAAAGCCTGGTACGAAAGTATGTTAAGGTGCTTATTATGTCTACAAAACGTGAGATAAAGCTTGATGAAGTGGACCTAGAAATAATTAGGAGATTAGCATTAACTGGTCGTGAAGGCATTAGAGAACTAGCTAGATCTCTAGGGAAATCACCAAGCACGATAGTATTTCGTATAAGAAGGCTTGAAGAAGCAGGTATAATTAAGGGCTTTACTACGTTAATAGACTACAGAAAATTAGGTTATCAAATTAATGCATTAACGTTGATCCAAGTTGATGGTGCATACATAGAGAAGGTTGAGGAAATGTTAGCTAAAGAGAAGAATGTAAGAGCTGTTTACGATATTACAGGTGAGTATGACATAGCGATAATAACTACTTTTAAGAGTATAGATGACTTAGATAGATTCATTAAAAGGTTAATAAAGATACCGTATGTTAAGAGATCAATGACTAGCATAGCATTTAGAATAGTTAAAGAGACCCCCCATGTTGAGGAATTCTTAGAGCCAAGGAGAAAATAGTCTTCTTAAAGCTTACCTAGCTTTTCCTTAATAGCTGCCTGCGCTGCTGCCAATCTAGCGACTACTATTCTGTATGGTGAGGCACTTACATAGTCTAGTCCTATCTTATGCAGGAATTCTATAGATCTTGGGTCGCCACCATGTTCACCACATATACCAATCTCTAAGTGTGGATTAGCTCTCTTACCCTCCTTAGTACCTATCTCTACAAGTTTGCCGACGCCATCAATATCTAATGTCTGGAATGGATTATCAGATAATATCTCCAGTTCTAGGTATTGTGGCATGAACTTATTCTCGACATCGTCTCTACTAAAGCTAAATGTTGCTTGAGTTAAGTCATTAGTTCCGAAGCTGAAGAAGTCGACCTCCTTAGCTATTTCAGCAGCTGTTAGACACGCTCTCACAGTCTCAATCATAGTTCCTATCTTGACTGGTATCTTGACTCCATACTCCTTTTCGACATCAGCTATTGCGGGCAGTATCGCATGTTTCTTGACAAATCTTATCTCATTAACGTGGCTAACCTGAGGTATCATTATTTCTAACTTGGGGTGATAACCCTCCTTAATTAATTCAGCTGCTGCCTCAAGCATTGCCCTAGCCAGGTAGTAGTAAATCTCGGGATATGTTATACCTACTCTAACACCTCTATGACCCATCATTGGGTTATGTTCTTTGAGCGCTATTACCCTTCTTAGTAAGTTCTCTAATTCTTTGATTCTCTCCTCATACTTCTTCACTAATTCTGGAGCTACCTCCTTAACCGCCTCTGATGACTTTAATGTGTAGTAAGCTACTCTAGTCTCATACAGCTCCTTGAGTATCTCCTCAGGTGCTGGTAAGAACTCATGTAGTGGTGGGTCTATAAGTCTTATAACTACTGGTAAACCGTCCATTATCTTAAGCATCTCCTTGAAGTCTGGTTTAATCATTTGTGCTAATTGCCTTAAATACTCCTCACGCTCCTCTCTACTCTCTGCCAGTATGACCTTCCTTAGTAACTCAAGTCTTTCAGGTTTCCTAAACATTCTTTCAATTCTTAATAGACCTATGCCTTCCGCACCGAACTTCTTAGCTATAATTGCATCGTCAGGTACATCAGCATTCGCTCTAACACCAAGTCTTCTTATCTCATCAGCCCACTTGAGCAGAGTCTCTAATTCAGGTATTAACTCAGGCTCTATTGTAGGTACTTTACCAACATATACATTACCTGTGTTACCGTCAATAGTTATCCAGTCACCCTCCTTAACAACTATGTCACCAACTCTAAATAACTTCTTTTCATAGTCTATCTTAATAGCTTCAGCACCCACAACTGCAGGTTTACCTATAGCTCTTGCAACTACCGCTGCGTGAGATGTCATTCCACCCCTAGATGTTAGTATACCTACTGCTGCATAGAATCCATGGACATCGTCAGGTTTAGTCTCAACCCTAACTAGAATGACTTTCTTACCCTGTCTAGCCCAAGCAACAGCGTCATCTGGGTGGAAGACAACTTGACCACTAACTGCACCTGGTGATGCAGCTAAGCCCTTAGCAACTGGTTCAGCTTTAGCCTTGGGATCAATCCTTGGATACATTAGCTTCAATACGGTGTCAGGGCTTACCTTAAGTATTGCCTCCTCCTTAGTTAATATGCCCTCCTTAGCCATATCAACTGCTGTCTTAACTCTAGCTGCTGGAGTCATCTTAGCAGCTCTATTCTGTAAGAAGTAGAGCTTACCTCTCTCAACAGTAAACTCTATATCCATTACATCCTTATTTAATCTCTCAAGCTTCTTACCCGCCTCGATCAATTGCTTATAGACCTCAGGCATAGTCTTCTTAAGCTCATCAAGACTAAGTGGCGTCCTAATACCTGCTACTACATCTTCACCTTGTGCATTAGGTAGGAATTCACCATAAGGTTTATCCTCACCTGTTGCTGGATCCCTGGTGAAATATACACCGGTACCTGAGTCCCAACCCATGTTACCGAAGACCATAGTTACTATATTGACTGCTGTGCAGTCTGCAATATCGGGTGTTATATTGTTAGCTATCCTGTAGAATATTGCTCTTGGATTCATCCACGATCTAAATACAGCTTTAATTGCTAACTCTAATTGCTTCCAGGGATCTTGCGGGAATTCACCCCAATGCTTCTTTATAATCTCCTTATACTTCTCACATAGATCTTTAAGATATCTTACGGCTAACTCCCAGGTCTTTGGTGCTATTTCACGTGGTGGTTGCGCATCAAGTCTTAAGCTAAACTTAGGATATTTTTCATATATTGCTTTAAGTTCGTCAGGGTACTTAGCTTGAACTTCCTTCTTAAACTCTTCATCAGCTTTACTGAACTCTTCCTCAAAGATTCTCTCTTCAATACCTAGCACAATTCTGCCAAACATGTTTAAGAATCTTCTATATGCGTCGTAAGCAAACCATTCATTATTAGCTAACTTGGCTAATCCTTTAACGACTTCATCATTAAGACCTAAATTAAGTACCGTATCCATCATTCCAGGCATCGATACTGCAGCACCCGACCTAACTGAAACAAGCAATGGATTCTCTGGTGAGCCGAACTTCTTCCCAGTTTTCTTTTCAAGCCATTCCATATACTTTCTGACTTCCTCCATTAAGCCTTTAGGTAAATCTAGGCTATCTATGATTTCCCATATTCTCTTTATTATCTCATCCCTAACCTTAGGCGGGGGATTCCTCTCCAGTTCCTTAATAAGCATATCTATCTCAGCTCTCTTAGGTCCGTAGAATTCCCTACATGCCTCAGTAGTTATTGTGAAACCTGGAGGCACTGGAAGTCCTAATTGCGTCATTTGAGCTAGTGATGATCCTTTACCACCTAACAGTTTCTTATCTCTCCAATCACCTTCCTCGAATGAGTATATGTATTTCCTCGACATACCCTAAACACCACATGAGATAGATTTAGTGTAGCGTTTAAAACCTTAAATGATAAACAAGTATTGAATTTTCGAAATTCTTTTAAGTAACACTACCCGAGTTTTCTATGTATTAGATAATACATTATTTAGGGATTTTACTTAAGACATTAAATAGTGATTTTAGGAGTTCTTTCCAGGCCTTTAACACTTGAAGCACCCTGTTTAGTGGAGTCATGAGATACCATATTTCCATGAAGAGCAATGTATACATTAATGGAACTAGTTGAACCATATAAAAACTGTACTGGGTTCTAGCCCCTAAGAACCATATAACTATGTAGAATAGATACGTAGACCATGTATAAACATATGTGAATCCTTCATCAGGTAAATCCTTAAAGACAGGGATTAGGAAGATGGAGAGAACTAAGGTCAGAATGTATAGTGGTGGGTTACCTCTAGCTATTAAGTCTGCGACCCACTGACCAGTATTTGGATCATAAACTAGATGTAATGGGAAAGGATTAATACCGAGAAACCACTCCCAAGGCGCTGATTGCGGAGGACCTCCTAAAGTTTTTATGCTCAAATGCCAGCTTATGGCTCCTATAACACCGTTCGCCCACCAAGTCTCAAATCCTAAGTAGTTAATTAATGGTATGGATAATACTAAGAATAATGTTATTGGTATCATGAATATCAATACTATAAACAGTACAATCCTATATAAATCAAAATCCTTAATAGCCTTAGCTATGAGTGCAAGGAATGGGAAAGCGCCATTAAATTTTGATGAGGCTGATAAGCCTAAGGTAATTATGGCTGGAAGCATTAATCCATTAAGTGCGAGATAGTATGTTAGGTAAGTAAAGAACGCTACATATATATCTAGCATAGCAACCATACTTAATGATCTAAACGTTATATCAAATATCGTAACTAACATAGCTATAACTCCAAGAACTATCGCAGTATTGGTTTCAGGTATTATTTTTCTAATTGATAGATACATTAGTATTAGTATGGCAGCCGCTAATATTATTGATGGAATTCTCCATAGAATTGGTTTATCACCCACTAAATACAGCATTAAGCCTATTACGTACTTAACTAAAGGAGGGTGTTCTAGGTTTAAGTAATCAAGCACTCCATTAGCGTTGGGATAGCAGTAACCAACAGCATATTGTTTTTCATGTGGTGCTAGATGTACAAATTTAAGGTTCTCCTTAGGTATCTCAACACATAAAGCAGGTAAGTAATTTCCTTGATCATTATATACATAGTAAGATTCATCTTTTAGCACTTTACCCTTTAAACCATAAGTAACAAAGTTCTTTAAATCATATAACCAATTACTATACTGCTCATTATCAATGGGGCTTACAATTTCTATGGTTATAGTAATATTCTCGTTTGTGAACTTTGGTGTTACGTTGAATATCTTTCTTAAAATATTACGTGCAGCACTAACATACCAGCACTCATCAGATATATAGTCGTCTATACCACTAACATAAGATATCTCGTAGGTTATGAATGCAGTAACTACTAATGTAACCACTATAATTTCAATAAACCTTATTTTTATTTTTTTATTAAACATTCAGTAAAGACCCCACTTACTTCTTAGAGAGTATAGATCTACTCTACGATCACTCCAGAGAGGTAGATATGACCTAGCCTTTTTTATGTAATCTAAATCTATAATTATGTTAACAGCTTCCTCATGCTTACCCAAACAAACAACCTCATCGCCTAATGGGTCAATGACGCATGAATTACCTGGAAAGTCCTCTTTAACTTCCTTACTATAGCCAACTCTATTAACTCCTACAACATATACCTGATTCTCAATAGCTCTGGCCTTAAGTAAGGTACTCCATTGCTTAACTCTTGGAGCTCCCCAAGATGCCGGTATAGCTATGATATGCGCTTCTTTAGCCGATAATATCCTGAAGAGTTCCGGAAATCGTAAATCATAACATATAGCTAACCCTAAATTAAATCCCTTAACATGAACTAAGGTTACATCATCACCCTTAGTGAAAATATCATCCTCATGGAACAACCTAAATAGATGTATTTTCTTATATATGGCGATGATATCATCTTTGTAGATCACTACTGCAGCATTATATATCCTATCATCTTCCTTCACAGGCATTGGTGCCACAATCACTGACTTGTACTTATTAGATATCGTCTTGAGTATATCTATTAGTTCCTCATGCTTCCTAGTATTACTACTGAATTTAAGAATTGATTCCTTATTGTACCCTGTTGGCCATAGCTCAGGTGCGATTATTAAATCACTGTTACTTTCCGCTAGCTTGGTAATGTAGTTAATACCTCTACTAATATTGGTCTCTATATCCCCGTCACGTACTTCTAATTGTACCAATCCAATATTAACTTTCAATTTTAGTCCCATATCAGTTACTACGTATGATTAATTAAGTATTGTATATTAGGGTGTTAAGATTAAAGTTAAATCACCATCGCAGGGCGTCATCATAGTTCAGTGTCGGAGGTTAGGCTCACCACGGTGTTTTTATGCTTAGGTATTTAAATTCTTTACGTAGGTTATTACATCTTAAGTGCTTTAAGGTTTGACTGAATAAGTATACTGACCTCATATGAGGATTGCTAAATCACCCTTGGAATTAATAGGTAATACACCTATAGTTAAACTAAGTAAAGTAATACCGAGCGACATCAAGGCTGAGGTATGGGCAAAGTGTGAGTTCATGAACTTAACTGGCAGTATTAAGGATAGAATGGCTTACTACATATTAAAGGAAGCCGAAGAGAAGGGTGAGTTAAGGAAGGGAATGAAAGTCGTTATACCAACATCAGGTAATGCAGGTATAGCTATAGCAGCTATAGCTAACTACTTAGGCTATGAGGTTACGGTAATAATACCAGGAAAACTAAGTAATGAAAGAATCAAACTACTTAAGCTCTTAGGTGCTGAAGTAATTGAAGTATGTGGAGGCGCCAGTAAATTACATGACGCTCTAAGATATGGTTATGAATTAGTTAAGAAGGAACCTAAAAAATATTACCTCATTGATCAATGGAAACTAGAAACTAATGTAAGGGCACACTATGAGACTACGGGTAAAGAAATTATTGAACAGCTTGGTAGAGTGGACTTATTTGTAGCCCATATAGGTACTGGGGGTACTTTAATTGGCGTTGCTAAGAGGTTAAAAGAGGTTAACCCGTCAGTCATTATTGTTGGTGCTGAACCAGCTGAGTCACCAGTAACCTACGAGTGGTTTCATAGGGGCGTAGAAGGTAAAGCACGAGATCACGAGATTGAGGGTGTGGGTGATGGTTTCGTACCTGAGATAATTAGGAGATACAAAAGTCTTATAGATGACTTCATAACCGTGTCTAGTAGTGAAGCTATAAATATGGCTAAGGAACTTGCTAGAAAAGAGGGATTATTAGTGGGTATTTCCTCAGGAGCTAATGTTGTAGCTGCCATAAAAGCTTATAGAAAATACCGAAGCAGGTTAAATGTTAAATCAAAAATAGTTACAGTACTTCCTGACTATGCTGCGAGGTACTTTAGTACCAGGTTATTTAACGGGTAATTCATTTATTAGGTTAGAATTATTCATAAAGAAGACTTTTTTGTATTGATGGATTCATTAATCTGGTGATGAATGTGGAGTTTAAGGTTAAAGATATAAGTCTAGCAAAGGAAGGTAAGATTCAGATAGAATGGGCAGAAAAGCATATGCCTGTTCTATTGCATATCAGGGAGAAATTCAGTAAGGAGAAGCCTTTAAGTGGCATTAAGATCTCTGCAGTACTCCATGTAACTAAGGAGACAGCAGTACTCGTTAAGACCTTAATTGCTGGTGGTGCTGAGGTATGGCTTGCTGGTAGTAACCCCCTATCAACGCAAGATGAAGTTGCAGCAGCACTAGTTGAGGAGGGTGCTCACGTATTTGCTTGGAGGGGTGAGACTTCAGATGAATACTACTGGTGTATTGAACGTATAGCCTCAATTAAACCTGATATAGTACTAGATGATGGTGCTGATCTTCACGCTTACATACATAGTAAATTAAGAAGGATCGGTGAAGGTGTATGGGGAGGTACTGAAGAGACAACTACAGGTGTAATAAGATTAAGAGCATTGGAACGTGAAGGAATATTACTATACCCTGTAATTGCAGTTAATAATTCATTAACGAAGTACTTATTTGATAATAGATACGGTACTGGTCAATCAACGATTGACGGAATTCTTAGAGCGACAAATATCTTACTAGCAGGTAAGGTTGTTGTTGTTGCTGGTTACGGATGGGTTGGTAAGGGTATTGCTATGAGGGCTAGAGGTATGGGTGCTAGAGTAATAGTTACTGAGGTGGACCCTATTAAGGCTCTTGAAGCCGTTATGGACGGTTTTGAAGTGATGCCTATGAGAGAAGCTGCAAAAATAGGTGATATCTTCATAACTGCAACAGGAAACAAAGATGTCATTAGAGCTGAGCACATGATACTCATGAAGGATGGAGCAATACTAGCTAATGCAGGCCACTTCAATGTTGAAGTAAGCGTTAATGATTTAGAAAAAATATCTAGGAGTAAGAGAATCATACGTAATTATGTGACAGAGTATGAGTTACCAAACGGCAAGAAGCTTTACCTCCTTGCTGAAGGTAGACTTATAAATCTTGTAGCAGCTGAGGGTCATCCTAGTGAAGTCATGGACATGAGCTTTGCTAATCAAGCATACGCTGTTCTCTATATCATGAGGAATAGAGATAAGCTCAAGCGGAAGGTATACGTGTTGCCAAGGGAGATAGATGAGGAGATTGCTAGACTTAAGCTTAAGTCCATGAATATAGAGATAGATGAACTTACGGAAGAGCAGAAGAAATATTTGAGTAGTTGGCAATTAGGGACTGAGTAAATGATGGAATATGGTGATGGTAATGGTAAAGGAAAGAAGTGGTAACAGTACTAAGAGGGAGTTAATGATAGCAGACGTAGAACATATATGGTTGGAATACGATAGACAAAACGATATATTATATATAAACTTCGGATACGATGTTGAAGATGCGGATGAATCCTTCTTGACAGAGAATGATATTGTGGTAAGAATAAAGAACGGGAAGATCGTTTCATTGACAATATTTGATTTTTCTAAGAAGGTTGGCATAGAACAATATTAGATATACTGAATTTTTAATAATTCTTTTTATGATATTGTGAGGGGATACGTCATAAGCTGGAGATTAATTAAGGAGAATTTCATAGTTAACGAATTCTTAGATATAGTTACTCAACTCTCCTCATATCATAGAATACAGGGTACTAATGAGTTAGTACAGGCAGCTAAGTTTATACGTGATATATTAATGGATAAAACAAGGTTTAGTGTTAATTACTTAAGATTCAATTACTCTCAGATACCAAAGTTTTTAGGATCATTAATTGGTTGGTACATTAAGGGAGGTAGGGCTGAGATCACATCACCTAAGAGGAAAGTTATTGCTGACTTCACTCATTACCCAACAAGTATAGTGGCTTTTTCACCGCCTGGCGATTTCGAGGGTGAGGTAAGATATGTGGGTGATGGCCTTAGTTACGATGAGCCATTAGATGGTATAGCGTTAACTTATGGTAAGGGATTTGAAGTCTATGCCAAATTAGTAGAACTCGGTGCGAAAGCTATAATATTCTTTAGGCGTGATTTAAATCCTGACGGTATACCGTACGTGAACTTATTTCCATCAGAGAGCGATATCAAGTATCTGAAGGCACCAGCAATAAGTGTTGATAGAAAAACCGCGAGTAAAATAATTAGGTTATTAAAGAAAGGCATTAAGGTTTATGTTAAGGGTTTTGTAGAGTCAGGATATTTTGAGAAACCTGAATTACCTGTAATTGAGATTACAGTAAGTCATGATCAACCTGAATATCACATCATAGCGCACTTCTGCCATCCTAGATTCATGATTAATGATAACATTAGTGGAACAGCATCATTAATTGAGGGATTAATTGCACTACAGAGACTTTATGAGGAGGGAGGTTTTAAGTTAAAATACGGTCTCAAGGCCTTATTCGTACCTGAATACTTTGGTACCTACACATACCTACATAGTAAGATCATTAAGGAAGACAGAAAAGTAGTTGGTACGTTAAATTTAGATATGATTGGTGAAAAATGTGAAATAACTAAGTCGATCTTTAACATAATTAGATCCCCAATAATACTATTAAGCCCCCTAGAGGCCTACATATTTAAGTTATTAAGAAGATTTCTTGAACGTTTTAATATTAGGTACTCATTAATGAGTTATAGTGTAGGCAGTGATCATGATCCATACATAGCATTAGGTATTCCAGCCTTAATGCTTAACTTTTGGCCTGATGCATATTATCATACAAATCTTGATACGATAGATAAACTTGATGCTTCATTATCTAAAATGATAATCTCATTAACACTAGGTGGGCTCCTAGATTTTCTACGTAAAAACATTAGCGAGTATGATTACTTAAGCTATATATCCTACGTTAAAGGCAAGGACCTACTCGAAGCAAATAGTTCTAAAATATTACTTGCACGTTTAAAGATATATCATGAATTCATAGAAAGAAAATTGAAGTTAATAATACCACCCACACCAGAACAAATAGAATACACAGGAGAGAAAATCAGTATTGAGGGTGAAGGCGGGCTCATAAGTCTAAGATATATAAGAGTCACATTAGGACTTGAAAAGTACTTAAAGTTGAGAAGTAAACTTGAGGATAAACCTTGGATACGAAAATTATTCATACTGACCTCGGCAATAATGAAGAGAGTTAGGAAAAGTATAAGCCTTAATGACTTAGGTTTAATAATTAATGGTGAATTAAATGTATGGATAGATCCTTCGGAAATGATTAAGATACTTCAAATATTGCAAGACGTTGGTTTTCTAACCCTCATTAGAGGTCCTTAATAACTCTTTAAGTTTATTTACACCACCCTTAACACTAAAGGCATTAATACCAAGTCTTCTAAGCATCTTAGCATATGCAAGACTTAATGTACCATAATCACAGTAAATTACATATGATTTGCTGAAGTCAATACCTTTCTTAAGCATTTTATGGAGTTCACTAACGTGAATAGCGTTACTTAGATGCCATGCTTTATAATCCTTTAGATCCCTTGCATCAATTAATACTGCACCCTCCTTAATTATCCTGACAGCTTCTTCAGCGTTTACTTCAACATTAAGTACAAACTCATCTAGTAATCTACTTAGAGTATTTGGCTCGGTATCCTTAATGGAAACAGTGATACGTGTATTGAGTAATACATCGATGAGTTCCTTACTTATTTTTCTTACTTCATTCATTAGAATTTTCATATGCGCTCGCGTAGTTACGGGACCCATGGCTAACCTACATACTTCCTTAACTTTACTAGTCATTCCATAAAGACCTAGACTCCTTATCTTCTCGATAATCTCCTCTTTATCCATAAATGCTAGAGGTCTTATTATGGGCCTTTTAACATTGAATTCTAATGATTTCTCAATAACACTTAAATTCTTTAGTGTCTGAGATGATGCTTGACCTACAGACTCACCTGTCACTATTGCATCATATTTATGGAGACTACTTAATTTTTGAGCTATATAATACATATACCATCTTAGAACTACTTGTGAGTAGTCATTTCTAACCTTAACTCTGATTTCTGAAAGGAGAGGTGTTATGTCTATTATAATCATCTTGGATTCATAAGGTGATAACCATTTAGTAAGCTCCTTAGCTATTAGGAAGGCCTGGATTGTAATGTCTTTAGAGCCCATAAAGAAGTGTAGGAAGTCTACTTCACAACCCCTCTTCCCTGCAAGCCATGAAGCTAGTGTTGAATCATAACCTCCAGAGAATAACGAGAGTACCCTACCCTCCGTACCTATGGGGAGCCCCTTAACTCCACCCCAACACTTAAGTATGTAGTAAACTACGTTATCCCTAACCTCTATATTGATGATTACATCAGGATTACTTAAGTTAACTCCAGCTGAGTACTTAAGTAATGCCTCACCAACCTTAGCTGCAATATCAAGTGATGTGAAGGTATGAGTACCAGCACGTTTAACTCTAACAGCAAACTTCTTCCCAATGACATGATCCTTAAATATCTCCTCAGCTTTAGATATTATATCATTAATTGAGTTAAACTCCATGCATAAAGCTTTACATACCTTGTGAACACCAAAAACATTTCTCACTACATCACCCACTTTATCGTCACTTGATTTAATAGTTATTACTCCTTCCCTCATAGTAATGTCGTAATCTACGATACCTTCCTTTTTCAACGCGTATTCTATATTATTGAGTAGCCTCTTCTCAAACCTTGGTCTAGTTCTATGTGATTTTAAAGGTATTTCTGAACTCTCCTTAATTATATAGCAGTACATCATACTCCTTAATGTTTAAAGTGTTTTACCCCTAAAAGATCTTCCTAATTAGACCATACCTAGTATACGTAATAGGTTCACACTAACTATAACTGGTGAGAACACTAGTGATACCACACTCATCAGCTTAATTAGTATATTAAGTGAAGGGCCTGCAGCATCCTTTAATGGGTCACCTACAGTATCGCCTATAACTGCTGCCTTATGAGTCTCACTTCCTTTACCTCCAAAGTGCCCTTCTTCAATGAATTTCTTGGCATTATCCCATGTATTACCTACGTTGCCCTGGAAAAGACCTAATAGTAAACCCGTTATTATTGCTGCTAATAGAGCTCCAGCTAGCCCGTATGGCCCTAGTACAAACCCTATAACTATAGGCGATATTATTGCTAGTAAGCCTGGCGCTATTAATCTCTTTAAGGCATATGACGTAACTATGGCTACAGCTCTACCATAGTCAGGTTTCTCCTTAAATTCTAATATGCCTGGCTTCTCCCTTAACTGTCTACGAATTTCAGCAATCAATACAAATGCTGCATCACTAACACTCATTATTACTAATGATATGAACGCAGCTGGCAGTACTATACCTATTAACGTACCGACCAATACCTTAATATCAAGTATTGAGAGTAGCGACATTGACTCCATGAAATCTAAACCTGCTATTTGTGAGACACTACTCGTGTAAGCGGCAAGGAACGCTAAAGCTGTTAAAGCTGCTGAACCTATAGCAAAGCCCTTAGATATAGACTTCATTGTGTTGCCTGCAGCATCTAACTTATCAGTTAGTGATCTAACATCCTCACCCAAACCTGCCTGCTCAGCTATGCCTGCTGCATTATCTGTTATTGGTCCATAAGCATCAGCACTAACTACAACACCCGTTAGTGAGAGCATGCCAACAGCAGCTAAAGCCACACCATAAATGCCGTACCAGAAACCTAGTGGTGAGAGTAAGTAATAGGCTAGGAGCTCGGCTACAGCTATACCTACAGCAGGAATTACCACACTTAAGAATCCGTAAGATAAGCCGCTAAGTATGGTTAATGCTGCACCCATTTGTGACATCTCAGCTACTCTTCTAACAGGCTTCCTATTCTTGTTCGTGAAGTAATCGCTTGTCAACCCTATAGTTATACCTGCTGCAAGACCTGCAATAACAACTAAGAATACCCTAATACCTATCCCTGGTCCCAGCAACCATGTTGATAACGGATACGTTAGTATTGAAATTATTATTGCAGATATTATGGTGGCCAAAGTCAGCGGTTTCGAGGGATCCCCACCTTCTCTTACTCTAACTACTAGTGACGTTATTATTGACGCTATAATACCTGCACTAGCTATGGCTAAGGGAAGTAGTGCCCATTGAATCCACTCACCACCAGCTAGAACTCTAATAGCTGATGCTGCTATAACCATTGATGAAATTATTGCACCGACATACGACTCAAAGAGATCAGCACCCATACCCGCAACATCACCTACATTATCACCTACATTATCAGCTATTACACCCGGATTTCTCGGGTCATCCTCAGGTATACCTGCTTCTACCTTACCGACTAGGTCAGCACCTATATCAGCTGCTTTAGTGTATATTCCTCCTCCAGCTCTGGCGAATAAGGCTACAGTTGATGCACCAAAGCTATATCCAATTAAATCTCTAATTACATCAGGTGTGTTGGGTCCACCACCATAGAGAAGATATTGAACAGCTATTAAGGCCGTACCAACACCTACAACCATCAATCCTGTAACCATGCCACCTCTAAAGGCTATTTTAAAAGCCTTAGATAGGCCATGTTCCTTAGCAGCATATGTTGTTCTTACATTAGAGTTTACAGCTATCCACATTCCTACATAGCCAGCCAGTACCGAGGATAATGCACCAAGGATGTAGCTTAATGACATGCGTACCGAGAATATCGATAATAGCGCAGCTATGATTATGGCTATAATTAATATTATTGAGTATTGCCTCTTAAGATACGCTCTTGCACCCTCCTTTATGAAACTAGCAATATCAACTATTCTACCCTTACCCTCAGGCTCTTTCATTATTAAATACGCTAATATTAACGCATATATCACCGCAACTACACCACATAATAATGCCATAATTACTGCATCAAACAATCCTAACACCTGATTCATGATATAAATAAAAGCTAATAAGCTTATTTTCCACGAGTTAATCAATGGGTGATTCAGAAGTATTAATGAATGGTAATCACGTACTTCACTCAAAGAAACGAAATATATTTTTGCTCGCAAGTGAAATTCATTGAGAAGATAGTGAATATATAATGAAATAATGTCACATGCAACTATAGTGGTGTCAGTATGTTACTTATGATGTTGGTAAAGGGGGTATAATGATGAGCTCTAACATAACCATATACTCAGATTGGAGTTGGGACGACATATTCGCGACAGCAATACTAGCTACCGCCCTAACACGTAAAGGCTATAAAGTATTCTTAGAATTTCCTTCACCTCTAGAAAGAAGGAACTTAATATTAAGTAAGTGCTACTGTGTGGGTATAACACATAGGGATGGTGCAACACTAATTAACTCAACAGCACTTGAATATTTAAGTGATAAGAAGTTAGGTTTAGTATTAAGATATGATGGAGAGGGTAGATCAAATATCTTAATGAGACTAGTGGGCGTCAATTCACTTACTGAAGTTGCATTAGAATATATTCAAACATTAAATGAAAATGTAACTATCCCTGAGCAAATATTAAATGACATAATTGCAATGAATACATCAAAATTAGATAAGCTATCAAGGATAGGTAAAATAATGTATAAGGCATTTAAGGTCAACTATAGTAATAAAGAGTTTAGAAATGTTATGTATAGCTTCGCTTATACCGTCATAAATTCAAAGACATTAAAGATATCTGAACAACTTAGTAGGGAAGCTGAAAAATATGAGAAAGCACTTGAACTACTTAATGAGTTAATTAAAAATAAACATTACATAGAGTTAGGAATAATTAAAGTAGTAACTATATCATCTAGCTTTAATGATGAATTCATAAAGAGGAACATTAACTTGCTAAGAGCTGTTGGATATGACGCGTTACTTAGACTATGTAGGAGTGATGGTATAGCATTATTAATACAGGAATCAGAGCTTGGTTATATAATGAGAATATGTCTCTTACGACGTGACATAAGCTTCGTTGATATAATAAAGTCAATACCTCAAAACATGATAGATAAACTATTAGTCACTTTAAGAGGTAACCATATACTTATAAGGTTTAAAGAGCCAAGTAATGGGTCATTAGATGCTATGCTTAATATAGCTTCCAAAATAGCCTCATCAATAATGAATAAAGTGAAGTGATTATCTTGAGTAAGGAGGTAGTCGTTACTGGAGGTGCAGGATTCATAGGATCGAACTTAGTCAGGCACCTAGTTAGTAAAGGTATTAAAGTTAAGGTAATAGACAACTTGTCATCTGGTAACATAAACAACATTAATGATTTAATTAATAAGGGATTAGTTAACTTCTTCAAGATTGATTTAAAGCACATTAGCCCTTATGATCTTAAAAATTTATTTCAAGAGAGCGGGGTTGTATACCACTTAGCTGCTAATCCTGAGGTTAAAGTCTCTGTAATTAACCCTCAAGTTCATTTCTACGAAAACGTAGTAGCTACTTTTAATGTCCTAGAAGCTTGCAGATTAGCCGATGTTAACGTATTAGTGTTTACGAGCTCATCTACAGTTTACGGTGATGCTAAGAAGTTGCCCACACCTGAGAATTACCATCCACTAATTCCCATATCGATGTATGGAGCAGCCAAGTTAGCGTCAGAGAACTTAATAATTACGTACAGTAAACTATACGGATTTAAAGCATTGATATTAAGGCTTGCAAATATTGTAGGACCGTATCAAACACATGGTGTCATAGTAGACTTCATAAGGAAGTTAAGACAAAACCCTAGAATACTTGAGATACTAGGTGATGGCACTCAAAGAAAATCCTATCTTCATGTTTACGACTTACTAAGCGCCATTGATGTAGCATTAAATTACATTTTGAAGTCGAGTAATAACTTTGAAATATTTAATGTCGGGAACAATGATTGGGTAACAGTTAAGGAAATAGCTGACATTGTTGTTAGTGAGATGGGTTTGAGCAATGTTAAGTACGTGTTTAAACCTGGAACTAAAGATGGTAGGGGCTGGGTCGGTGATGTTAAGTTCATGTTATTAGATATAGGTAAAATAACATCAATTGGTTGGAGACCAAGGTATAGCTCAGCTACAGCTATAAGGTTAGCGGTTAGGGCATTATTAGGTAAGAATTATGAATAAAGACTTAATCATCTATTTTGACTCTCTATTCCTACAGCATTACGATCCAACCGCATCTCATGTTGAGAATCCTATTAGGTTAGATATAGCCTTTAATTCACTTAATAAATTCTTATCAAAGGAGAGCATTAAGGTAGACATTAGAGGTGCTGTAAAATATGGTGAGGATATATTACTCTTAGTGCATGATGGTGATTATGTAAGCTTCATAAAGGATGAATCAAGAAAGGGTTTCCATTACATAGATCCTGATACTTATGTTAATGAACATACATTTGACGTAGCATTAGCAGCTTTCAGTACGGCTTATCAAGCTAGTAATGTAGCTCTTCAGGAAGGTATTAATATATTAATACTTGTTAGACCACCTGGACATCACTCAGGAATTAGAGGTAAGGCATTAGGAGCGCCAACAAACGGTTTCTGTATATTCAACAACTCAGCAGCAGCCGTAGTATCGGCTCTGAGGAGTGTCGGAAGGGTATTAGTGATAGACTTTGATGCACATCATGGTAATGGAACTCAAGAAATATTCTGGGATAATGGAAGAGTTGTACATGTTGATATTCATGAAAGAGGAATATATCCAGGTACCGGGGATTTAAAAGATCTTGGTGGTAAAAATGCTGAAGGGACTAAAATAAATATACCATTAGATCCTCTATCTAACGACACGATTTATATATGGGTTTTAAAGAATGTAATAGAAGTAGTGGTTAGTGAATTTAAACCTGATTTCCTCGTTATCTCAGCAGGATTTGATGCATATCGTACAGACCCCCTTACAGATTTAAGTGTTACTGAAATAACGTATGAAGCATATGGCTACTTAGTAAATAAGTTGTTAAGAAAGGGAGTAGTGAAGGGTGCGGTTACAGTATTAGAGGGCGGTTATGGTGATGGTTTAAGGAAAGGACTTACAGCTTATGTCAAGGGCTATATTAAGCCGGGAATTAATGAGGAAGTAATTGATGAGCTTAGTGAGAAAGGTTTACGCAAGTACGGCTACCTAATTAGTAAAATTAAAAGAATCCTAGGAGATTATTGGAGTATAATTTAGTCCATTAGACTTAATAAGGCGATATGAAGTCTTCAGGTCTAGGCGGTTCTGGCTTTAATCCTTTCCTCTCTCTAATTTTTCTGACTACATCCATTAATAGTGAATCAGGTACTGGAGCCCATCTACTAAATTCAGTACCCCAGAATGCCCTACCTGCTGTTGCTGATCTTAACTCATTAGCTAAGTCAAAAGACTCAGCAACAGGGATCTCGGCAATAATCCTAACTATTGTTGGGTTTACCTGAATAACATTGACTACCTTACCTCTTTTTCTAGATATTACTGAAATTACTGAGCTCATGTAGTCCATGGGAGTCTTTATATCGAGCTTTTGCAATGGTTCAAGAAGTGTTGGTTTAGCTAGTAACATACCTGCATACACAGGATTCCTAACTGCAGGGAATATTTGTGCTGGACCTCTATGTGCTGGATCCTCGTGAATTACTGCATCATGTAATATGACCTTAACGCCCCTTACAGGCTCCATAGCTAAAGGCCCCTCCCTCATTGCTAATCTAAATCCTTGGATTATCGTATCCTTAACTTCCCTTAAGTGTTGGACACCTGAAGTCATGTCAACGAGTATGTTTATGTTTTCATCAATAGCCCAAATCCTTCTAGCTTCGTCATAATCCCAACCCGCTTGGTCTCTCAATATCTTAGCTCTTTCACGAGCATCCATATCTTCAGTAACTATGCCTTCTTGGATGAGTCTTATAGTTTCCTCATTTAATGGTTCAACGCTAATGTATAACTTATTATGCTTATTTGGCGACTTACCCTCCAGTACTTCTGAATGGCCTCTTATGGTCTCTCTATAAACTACTATTGGTGGTGATGTAACTACTTCTAATCCATAATTCTCTTTTAGCAAGGTTAAAGCTATTTCAAGGTGTAATGGACCCATCCCTGATATGAGGTATTCACCAGTTTCTTCATTTATCTTTACAACTAAGTTTGGATCTTCAATAGCCATTCTTCTTAATGCTTCGATGAGTTTTGTTAAGTCTTGTGTTCTCTTTGGTTCTATAGCCATTGTTACTACAGGCTCTGATACATATCTCATCTTCTCAAATGGTGCTGCGACATCTTTGAAGGCTATATCAACTACAGTCTCACCAGATCTGGCCTTGTCAAGTCCTAGCACAGCTGCTATATTTCCTGCCGTAACCTGAGCTACGGGCTCTCTAAATGGTCCCATGTAAAGGCTTACTTGAAGTACCTTCTGTTTAGTCCTACCAATAACTAACCATACTTCCTTGCCTGACTTCAAAGTACCTGAAAATACCCTACCCGTAGCTACTAGGCCTGCGTGTGGGTCGATTCTCATATCATTAACGAAGAATACTAAGGGACCATTGGGATCTGCATTGATCATAGCCTTACCTAATTCACTATCAATATCACCTCTCCATATCTTAGGTATACGATACCTCTGTGCTTCACGTGGATTAGGAATAAACTTTACAACCATATCGAGTAATGCTTCATGAAGCGGTATAATCTTCTGTAATTCCTCAACGGCTTGTCTACCTTTTTCGTAAGCTTTAATCATGTCAATAATCTTAATACCCTTCTTAGCTGATATAGGCACTGTTAACCCTATCTTATCCTTAGCTGACCCAAATGCAACCATACCTTTGGCAGCATCTATTAACCATTTATCACGGAATTGAGGCTCAGCATACTCCCTAATTAAATTATTTACGTCCCTGATTATTTCGACAAACCTTCTTTGAATTTCTTGAGGTGTTAACTTTAACTCCCTAATTAATCTATCAACCTTATTTATGTACAATAATGGTCTAACCCTCTCCTCAAGTGCTTGCCTTAAGACAGTCTCTGTCTGCGTCATAACGCCTTCAACAGCATCAACGACAACAATAGCGCCATCAAGAACTCTTAGAGCTCTAGTCACCTTACCACTAAAGTCTACATGACCCGGAGTATCTATTAAGTTAATGACATAAGGCTTACCTTCATATTCGTGGTAAAGGCTTATGTTAGCTGACTTAACAGTAATACCTCTCCTCTGCTCAACATTGAGATAGTCGAGGGCTAATGCTTCACCAGCAACCTTAATCGATATTATACCGGCAGCTGCTAATAGTGAGTCTGTGGTTGTTGTCTTACCATGGTCAACATGTGCGATAATACCTATGTTTCTAATATGCTCTAGGTCAGACATTATCTTCTGTATTTGTTCTACAGTCTTATATCTTGGCATAACCCTAACCGTTATGGTTAAGCTGTTAGAGGTTAAAAGCTTAAGTGTTAATACATGATGTAATGTCAGCTAGTACATTCATTTATTTCCATCTAAAATAGGAGGACTATCCTCCATCACTATTTACACTCTTTAAATACTTAGATAAATCAGTTGTTGAGGATTTTACGCTGTACTTCGTTGTCAATATTTTATGGATAAGCCAGGCTTTCTCTTCACTAATACCTTCAACTCTTGAAAGTTCTGCTGGTGATGCCTTAAACACATCAATTAGACTACCGAACTTAATAAGGAGTTTTTCAGCAATCTTTGGGCCTATTCCCGGAAATGATGAAAGTATGTATAATTGCCATTCCCTGAAATCTATGCCCTTAGGTTTCGAGACTCTCCTATATGTTGGTAATGAGAGGCCTCTGCCACGATCCTTCTGCAATTTTTCAGCTATGTATTTAATAACTTCAGCGCTATGTTGTGCATTAACCGTATATAATGTTGGTATCTCGTAAAGCACTATAGCAGTTATTAATGCAGCTTCAACAGCTTTATACTTGCTTGTTATCCTCCTTAAATAGTTAATATTACCCTCAACGAGCAATATTACATGTTTATCTGAACTCTTAAGCCTCTTAATTTGGTCGAATAATCTCCCCTCAAATGTTGATTTTGCTAAGTCATCCACTCTCTTACGTTCAATTATGTATCCCTCACCAGGTATGTAATCACCTAATTCTAGTTGCTTGTATATTACGGTAACACCCATGCTTGCTAAATACTTTGGTACTTTAGAAGCTCGCTCCCTCTCATCAACGTATACCTTAACCATTAGTCACCACACTCATTTTTCCATCTACCTTCATCTAGGGTTCTAAACTTATACCCTTTATCTTCAAAGAATTTTCTTAAAACCCTAATGAAATGCTCACAATCAAAATCTCTTAGTAGGGCTCCAGCAGCCGCTCCATGACCTCCTCCCGAACCTTTAAATTCATTGCCTAATATGTTAGCTAAGTCTGCAGCTAAGGAGTTACTTATGCCTTCCAATACTCTCTTATTGGCTCTAATAGTTACTCTAACGTAATTCTCTCTTCTAGCTATGGCTATAGCTATATCTGCACCCGCATCTTGTAATGTCTTAAGAGCTGATGATTCATAAGCACCGATGCATGTGATAACTAGTAAGTAATCATTAATAGCATAAAGTCCTGCCCTTAGAGCAGCTTTCAATCTCGCAACTTTCTCAGCGTACGGGATCTCCTTTTTAGTCATTACCTCCACGATTAATCCGTACATTGCATTACATGTTAGGAGCCAATAGATTACATTGAATGTTTGAGGTCTTACTGATATTCTAAAGAATCTTGTATCATAGATTATGCCACTTAATAAGAGTGAAGCTATGTGTGATTCAGGTTTTAGATTAAGTGTCATATACATCAGGCTTATTAATTCTGATGTTGATGATGCGGTCTTATCATAGAGTGCTACCTTAGAATTCTTAATTAGTGTATTTACATCATGGTGATCTATGATTATGTAATTATTAAGAAGTTTTGAATATTTGCCCAGCTGACTTTCTGAAGCTGCATCTAATACTACCTGGATATCACAGTCTATCTCTTCATTAGCATCCTTTAGAAAATTACCGATATCAATATTAAGTGACGTCATTATGTTCTTACTTACTAGCTCTATACCTTCAGGGAAAATTGTATGTATAATTAATTTCTTATTCTTTAAATATTCTATGTTTTCTATGAAGTACTTGAAAGCAATAGTGGATGCTACGGCATCTGGATCAGCATTTCTATGTGTTATTAAGCAAACCTTACGTGCATCCTTCAGCTCATTTAGTATCTTTCTGACCGTATCTTTTAATGAGCTCATCTCTAACAATGTTAAGCACCTCCTCAATATACTTATCTATTTTCACTTCAAATTCAGGACTTGGCTTCACAAAAACTTCTACATCAACTAATACATTAATTAAGTCATTCTTACTAATGTTTACAATTGCTAAGAAGTCTGTCCTCCTGCCTAATAGTCTCTCCAGCCTTTCTTCAAGATGGCTCGTTGCTATACTTGCTATTAGCTCTAACTCATCAATATCAACCTTACTTAGATCAAGGTTTAAGTTCTCTATTGGGTAATACTTTCTTAAATGCTTAACCAGCTTTACCTCCCATACCTACAATGCTTGTCCTATATTTATCTATCTGACTTTTAACTTCCTCTAGTTGCTTCTTGAGTGTTGACTCCATCCTCTCAAGACTTGTAAGTCTTATGCTTAGCTCCTCCTTCTTATCTTCTAATTCCTTAATTACATCCTCCTTCTTAACCTTAACCAAGATAAAACCTGTACTTTTATAAATTACTGCATCTTTCTCTAAGTTCTGTAGTATCGATAGTGCGCGTTCAACTTCCCTCATCTGCGATGTAACAACACTTTTCTGAGTGACTATGGAAGCTAGTTGAGACTCTATTTGTTGGTATCTTATTATTAACTTCTCAAGTTCTGGGGGCAGCTTTTGAGCCACTACTTAACACCTATCATAAATTCTCATTCTAAGTTATTTAAGGTTAGGTCCTCACCTCAAGCATTTAATTACCCTTAATACTGTATCGCTTAACCTAAGTAATGCATTACTTACAGCTCTAAGCGACGAGTAATCAGGAGCTTCAATACTTATTTTTATGGATGAATCGTTAAGTACCAGCCTGGACTCAATACCCCTAAGTCTAATTTTAGACTCAGGTAATAGTGCTTTGTAAAGTGTGATGGCTACTCCTCTTTCACCTACATCAATAACAATATCAAGAATTATCTTTTTAACCATTACTTAAACCTCAGAACCTTGAAGGCTTTAATTGTTGGACCACAATACTTACCACTTGATGTACAAACAAAATTTATCTCAGCAACTTCATTACTCCCTGTAATCACTACTTCAATAGCTCTGGATGGTGGTGTATCAGAAGTGTAAATACGTGGTTTGAACATGTCTATTATTGCATTACCAACATCTGAAGGTAGACCACTAGGTATTGATGAAGGCTTAATAACTAATTCATTAATACCTAGAGGTCTTTGATAGTCACTCATCTCCCTACCTAATTTAATACCGCTAATTCTCACCATTAAGACCCTCTCAAGTCCTGTTTCTCCAGGAATATAGAAAACTAATGCTGAGGGGTTAGCCTTCTTCTCAAGGATCATAACTAAACCATAAGCACCCTTCCTTATAATTAAATTCCTAAGGTCTAGGAGTGTTGCTTTACCTCTATTCACTTTTTCAGCGTGGGGAATGGCGGCAACTAAATCTTTAACAAATGATCTAGTCCTCCGTGATGGCTCCCTGGAAGTCGTTATTATTAACTTC
This sequence comes from uncultured Desulfurococcaceae archaeon, assembly GCA_964592745.1. Lineage (GTDB taxonomy): Archaea > Thermoproteota > Thermoprotei_A > Sulfolobales > NBVN01 > CAZAMI01. The sequence continues at coordinate 7,480 of CAZQFL010000007.1, read as the reverse complement.
ATGAGGTAAAATCCAGTTATACCTCATTAATGATTTACTGCTTAGAGGTAATAGTCACTCTACCAACCTCAGTTATGGGCTGATAAGCACCACCAGCAAATACTTTACCACACTTAGGACACTGCCAAATACCTACAGCAATTCTCTTCATTCTAGTTTTAGCTCCACAGAATGGACATGTATAGTAAGAATATCTTCTCTCCATGACCTCCTTCCACTTCTTTCTAAGTGTAGCGCCGTAACGTGCACCAAACCTTGCCGCAATACCTACGACTTTAGTCCTTCTACCCATACTCAATACCCAACTCATTCCTAATAGAGTATTATTAAGTTTAACTCTCTTCCTTGCCTCCCTCCTCTTTAGCTTCCTTTGATTCTTCTTCAACCCTAACTTTATGTTTACTTACAGCCTCGTCAACCTTAGCTATAATTTCTTTACCCTTCCTTAACGCTATATCAACTATTCTTAATACCTCATCCTTAGTCAAGTAACCCATTCCTGTCTTCTGAATCCCTGCAACCCTACCATCATCTGATACAGCTATGACTAACTTAGTATCAAGTACCGACTCCTCTTCAAGATCAGGGTCAACGAGTAGTACATCCCTTAACTTACCCACGGTTACAGTGACGACTTTATGATTCATTGGTAATGGGCCTATGTATGTCGACTTATCAACCTTAACCTCTCCCTCCTGAGTTACTTCTGCCTTAGGTATCTTAGTAACCATTAATGCAGCTAATGAAGCTATAGATGATGCGTCAATGAGGTTCCCATCGTGATCTAGCACATAAATATCTATCCATACGTTCCATACCTTTTTACCAGGTATTAAAACAAGCTTACTTAAATCTATAGCCTTAAGTTCTCTAATAGACCTATCTATAACTCTAGCTAACTCTATCGCGTTTTCATCAGGTGGCCCAGGCTCGAATACCGGTGATGCTGTAGGTACGAACTCTGCTGATACTACCATAGTCCCTTCATTGGGTGTGTCAGGGTATGGAGTACCTACCTCTAACTTAACACCAACAAGTACTTGAGTATTACCTAACTTAACCAATGCTGAGCCCTCAGCGTTGGGTATATAGTTCAGTTCTATACTTATGTCTCGGTAGTCTTCAAGACCTCTGCCACTAAGTCGGATACCTTTTCTAACTAATGATGCTAAAGTCTCTACCTTAATTCTTGGAAGTATGTACTCGGGAGATGATGGTGTTACAGACATTTTACTCCTCCACCTTAACTTCTAAGTACTTCTTCTTTAATGTCTCCTTCTGCATTTGATAAATTTTATTTATACCATCTAATGCCATATCTAAGGCCTTTTTAAATTCATCAGGTGTTAATACACCATTTAGCTGTAATAAAGTTATTAGACCTAATGAGGGTGCTGCAGCTACTGGCATATCTGCTTCACCATACATGTCTTCAGCTTCATTTATATCCAATACTAAAATACCGTCAACCTTACCTACAGCTACACCAGCAACTAGATCCCTCATGGGGATACCCGCATCAGCTAAGGCTAATGAGGCTGCTGTTACTGAGGCTGTCCTAGTACCTCCGTCAGCATTGAGTACTTCAATGAAAATGTCAATAGAAGTTCTCGGAAACATTTCAGTCATAACTACAGGCTCTAATGCCTCCCTAATAACTTTAGATAACTCTATCTCCCTACGGGATGGTGCCGGTGACTTTCTTTCATGAGTTGAGAATGGTGCCATATGATACCTACACCTTATGATGGCTCTATAAGGTAATGCCATATGTCTTTGCTGAGGCTCCCTAGGTCCATAGACTGCAGCTAGAACCTTAGTGTTACCGTACTCAACTAAAGCTGAGCCATTGGCATTATATAGGACACCCACCTGCATTCTTATTGGTCTTAGCTCATTAGGCTTTCTACCGTCAATTCTTCTACCATCCTCCATTATTAATTTCGGTTTACCTTCATGTACCACTTAGTAATCCCCTCCTAACTTTTTCTTTTAGTATGAACTCTTTAATTCTATCCGTTAAACCTGGTATGTGTGCCTCCCTCTCGATCTTCCTTATGGCTAATATCACCACCTTCTCTATTGTTTCATTGGGGCAGTCTATAAGTATTCTGCCATTCCTTGCAATGACTATCTTGCATCCTGTCTCCTTCTCAAGCATTTGATGCATAGACCCCTTCTTACCTATGACTCTAGGAACCTTAACGGGGTTTATCTCTATTACAGCTCCCTTAGTTATCTTACCTAGACCTTTACCCTTAGTGGTTAGTATGGGGTCTCTAGTTCGGTCAAAGACTTCAACCTTAGCAAGAACCATATCCCCTACATCGAGATACTGACTTAAGTCCTCCTTAGCAGGATTTACAGGTCTACCAAGTAGGTCTGCAGCATAGAGTATTGCTGGAAATGGCGCTCTAATATCTAGTTCCCAACTAGTGATTCCTATATTTCTAACAACACCTATTACTAAGTCATCAGGTGATGGGTAATAGAAGCCCTCTAATGGTATTATGTTTAATGTTTCACCATCCTCACTTATGTCTACAAGCCCTATGACTGTTGAGTAATACTTCTTACCTACTCTAAATAGGTATGCATTACTTCCTATCTTAAAGTCTCCTTCAGCGATTAGTTGACCAGGAACCACTAGCTCTCTTTGCTTAACATATACACGCCTACTCACTTAACTCACCTTAATATTAACCTCGGCCGTTCCCTTAGTTGCCTTACTTATGGCATCTAGTACCTCACCCTGCATACCAGCGGGTATTTCTATCTCTATAATTAATGATCCATCATTTAGCCATCTCTCATTCTTAATCTCACCTAACCTTCTAAGTTGTGAGTAAGCCTTATAGGCTACTTCAGGTGGTACTTTAATTCTTATGTACGCCTTAGCTATTTTTATGGGTAAGTACTTAGATATTTCCCTAACGATCTTAGCTGCCTGCTCCTCAACACTCTTGTATAAGTCAATAGCTACTCTAGCCTCCTCTATAGCTCTCTCAATTCTCTGTGGTGGTATTGGCGTTTTAGTCCTAGGATCTATTGCTGACTTAGCTATGAATGTTATTATTTGTCTTTTCTTAGCTTCGAGTAATTTCCTCCTCTGCTCTGTAGTTAGCTGGAGCTCACCTTTCTTCAGTATTATGTCCGCTACCTTACGTATGTCGTCAGTACCGAATATTTTACGTAGGTCTTCAGGTGACGCTCTATCTCCTCTCCTTACATCCTTATATACGTAATCACCTATGAGTACCTCATCAATGTTTATTTTCTCGCCTTCCCTATACCTAAAAGCTTTTTCTGGATGAACCAGTATTTCGAATTTCTTACCTCTTACTTCATACCTTGCTATGACGTATTCCCTACTCATTTATCTACCCCTGCTTTCCTAATCCATTCAGCTAATTCCTCATTGGTTAATTTCCTGAACATCTTGTTCTCGACATTTATGAATCCCATTTCAACAAGGTCAGGCTTTAGTGGTTGGTCAGATGCTGTTCTTAGAGCTTTAAGTGCTAGTATTATCATTTCTGAGACGCTCATATCCTTATTGTAGTTCTTCTCGAGCTGCTCCGTTGCTGGTTGCTCGCCTGAGCCCATAGCTATTGCTAGGTATGCAAAGTAGTAGCCATTTATTTCTGTCTTGAATAACTGAACACCCTTCTTATCGACGCCGAGAAATATTAATGAGACACCGAATGGTCTCACACCTGCATGTTGAGTGTATAGCTGCTTTATATCGCATATATTCCTAACTACCAATTCTACATCAATTGGTTCGTCATACACAAATCTATAGTTCATTGCCACTCTCCTAGCGTAGTCAATTAGTATCCTACCGTCAGCTGCTAGTCCTGCGAATGAGGCACCGATATGTGTATCTATGAGGTATATCTTCTCTATGGCATCCATATCTATGAGTGGTGCTATTTTTCTCTTCTCAGCAGCTAATACGCCACCTTTACGACTCTTGATTCCTATGGTTGTCCATCCCTTCTTAATATTCTCAGCTGCATACTCAACTTGATATAGCTTACCGTCAGGTGAGAATACGGTGATTGCTCTATCATAACCCATCGCTGGTGGTCCAAACGCCAACCTACTCTACCCTCTCTTGATTATGGAATAAGCATTAAAAAGTTAAGTGAGTGTATTAGTGACTTACTCGCTTCCTATATTATGAGTTATTAAGTGTTCTTAAGTATAGTGTTAGGGTGTAGCGAGCTGAACGTAATAAATTTGTTAAGGCGTGGCGTCATCGTTATTGGTGCTGGTGGTGCTGGAGATGTAGTATCTGCTTACGTGATGTGTGAGGTACTTAAATCACTAGTTAATGTTAGGAAGTGCATACCTGTAGCTATTCTATGGGAGCGTTGGATTCTTGACCCATACCCTGGGCCTATACCTAGGTGTTTAATACGTAATGCTATTAGGAATTCAGCTTGTGTTTATATGGGTAGTAATACCTATGTTGTTCGTGGTTTTGACTATAGGTTTAGGCCTCAAGCATCAATTATTGCTGAGTTAAGTGGTGTTACGATACCTGGTATTACATTGGAGCGAGGAGTTCAGGGTATTGTTGAGTGTGTTGAGGAGTTAATGAATGAGGGTTTCGATTCCGTTATAGCCTTAGATGTTGGTGGTGATATCCTTGCTTACGGTTATGAGGACTCGTTATGGTCACCACTAGCTGATTCTCTAACGTTAGCATCTCTGCATTACTTTAGTAGTAGGGCTTTAGTTGCTATACTAGCTCCTGGTGCTGATGGAGAGCTGGATCATGACTACGTGATTAAGAGAATTGCTGACGTAGGTAGTGAGGGTGGCCTCGTAGGTGCTCTAGGTATTTGGAGGGACTTCATGAATATCTACGAGAAACTACTTAGAAGGCTACCTACTGAGGCTAGTAGAGCACCATACCTAGCCCTTAAGGGTGTTATGGGCGAATTAAGTATTAGGAGTGGTTCTAGGAGAATTAAGATAACACCAAACACGATAGTCACATACTTCCTAGACCCACAGAAGGTAATTAAACAACAACCACTACCACAGAGACTCATCAACACTAAATCACTAGCTGAAGCAATGAGAGCATCCGAAGAGCTAGGAATACCAACAGAACTACACCTAGAAATAGAAATAGCGAAAACATACGGATGCGGGCCACACACCATAAGCAAAATAGACTGGAGAAAAGTCAAAGAGAGAATAAAAACAAAGCTTAAAAACACTAAAAAACAAGAAACAAGAACGGGGGGCCAGAGCAGCGGGGTGGGGTAGCCAGGTAGCCCGCGGGAGATGCGGGGGCTTAGCCCCCGATCCGCGAAGCTCATAAGGGCTACCGGGCAACCCGGAAAACCGGGTTGCCCGCCTCGGAGACACACCGACAAGGGTCGAGCCCGAGGTCGGTGGTTCAAAACGGGACGGCCGCCTGATTTTCCTTTTTTACCAGATTTATGTTTATGTGGCTGGGATTACGTTCTGTAAGAGAGGCTAGATTGCATGCCCACGTTTGTGGTGATGGGCATCTTTATGTTGAGGTGGGTAGGAGGGGTAAGCGATATATTGTGGAGTATACAAATAGCTCTCTTGAGTTAATCAACGAGTTTATTAATGATGCTATATATGAGTATAACGTATCCCCTATAATTATTAAGCACAAGGAGGTGTTCATAGCGCGCTTTAAGTCTAGGTACGCGTTTCACAGATTAATACTATTAAAGGCAGGTAAATCTAAGGAGTGGCGTGCACCGTTACGCATATTCCTCGTAGCAGACACAGCAAAAGCAGCTGAACTCATGAAGAACTGGTTAAGAGCATTTATGGATGATGAAGCACACATAGATTTAAGTACTGGTAGAGTCACTATAACTTCAGTTAACTATCAAGGCTTATTAGACATTAAGGATATGCTTAATTATCTAGGGATAAAGAGCAAGATATATAGGATCTTAAGGGGTTACGCATATAAGCTTGTAATTAGCAAAAGAGAGAACCTCTGCAGGTTATTTAGTATGATCACACCTCTTCATCCACAAAAACTTATGCGCTCAAGAAAAATCCTACTAATGTGTAAAGCTTTAAAAGGCTGAACACATTATTTACTCGCGGAGTGAAGGCGGCCGTCCCGTGAGAGTCCACCCCCCGCTACCAGTCGGGGCCCCCCACCAATATTCTTGTTTTGTTGTTTCTTACCACAGTTTTACTACTTTAAGTTTTGGAGATTAGTTTGGTATGGGTTGTATGTCTTCTAGAGTTGTTGGTAAGGGTAAGTGTCCTAAGTGTGGTAGGGTAGGTTCTGTAGTTCTTAAGGAGATTTCTGGTAGGGTTTACGTATACTTTAAGCATGGTAGGGACTGGTGTTATGTAGGTCCGTTAGATAGGGTTAATCTTAGTGGGCTAGTTGTTGAGTTGAGTGCAAGTCCTTACCACGGCATTACTACTAAGTTGGGTTTAGCCATTAAGGATTTGGTGTATAGGTTGAGGAGGAAACTCTTAAGGTATGTACTTATTGAGATACTCGCCATAATACTAATAGTTATGGGGATAGCGCTAACCGCATCCATAGCTTTAGCAGTACTAGGTATGTCTGGGTCATTAGTAATGGAATCATCTGAGGAGTATCTCGTGAGGCAAGGTGATGTCATAATAATTAATCCTAAAAGCAACAATAAGTTATCGACCGTTGAGATAAGGTGTCAAGGATGTAGCTTCAGAGTTGGTGATAAGAAAGTGTTAGTGAAGGAACCATCACCAAACTGTCTACTAGTAACTTTATGCCGCTTAAATAAGACGTATGTAAACACGGACCTATTCCCAAGCTCGAGTACTACTCACACCGTAGTTAAGACTAAAGAAAGCTTAGTGGTATTAATAGAGAGTGTTAAAGGCAATAACTCACGCGTAGAAATAAGAATGACCACGCATAGTAGTGATGAGGTAGATCTCATCACATCCATAACCGTATTACTACCCGGCTTTCTTATAGTAGGACTTCTAGTATGGGTAGGTGTTAGGCTATTACGATGGGCGAGAAGGTAAATTATTGTGAGGCTTTAACTCACATGTAATCTGAGAGGGATTTATACTTACTAGCTAATGGTTCAGCAAGCTGTGGATAGCATTTAACACCGTAATCTCTACACTTTTTAATTACCTTATTTTTAAATGAGGACCACCAACTATTGATGAAGTCCTTATTAAGTACCTTAGAGGTTAAGTCCGCACTGATCACTTGACTTAACGTGCTCTTTAATGAGTTGATTATCCATGGCCTAACATGTAACTTATCTATTAATACCTTAGATCCGGTCTCCCTGGCCAACTCAAGAATGTCATTGATGTTCTCATCACTGTCATTAATGTAGGGTATTACAGGACCATAAAATATCCATGTCTCAATACCCTCATTACTTAACCTCCTCAAAGCCTTAACCCTAAGACTAGGTAAAGGAGCTCTAGGCTCAACATACCT
>CAZQFL010000006.1:0-75563 GCA_964592745.1 uncultured Desulfurococcaceae archaeon | reverse complement strand
TCAACCCTCTTAGGCATACCAGGATGAACAACCTCCTTATCAAGAACAATACCATAGATTAGCTTGGTGTCAGCTAATGATCCTCCATGCTTCTTGATTATCTGTATGTTGTCTATATCTACGTATCTCTTATCGTCTCTATACTCAACAATTTGCTTTACAGCCTTAACAGCTATTTCAGCAAAGTAATCTCTAACACCATGTACCGCCTTACTTGTGAGTGCGGTTGCGGCAACCTTCTTCAATAGTTCATTATTGTTTAAATCAACATCCTTAGCTATCTTCTCAGCGAATCTTGTAGCTTCCTGTAATGCCTTCTTATAACCATTAATTATTATTGTCGGATGGACGTTCTTCTCTAATAACTCCTCAGCAGCCTTAAGTAGTTCACCAGCAAATATTACTGATGTCTTCGTACCATCACCAACCTCGTCGTCCTGACCCTTAGCAATCTGGACTAACATTTTAGCTGCTGGGTGCTGTACGTCCATCTTATCAAGTATGGTGGCACCATCGTTGGTAATAGTTACTTCACCTAAGGTGTCTACAAGCATCTTATCCATACCACGAGGTCCGTAGGTGGTCCTTAACATTTCAGCTATAGTTATAGCTGCCATCATATTAGTCCTTAAAGCTTCATGTCCTGAGGTTCTCTGAGTTCCCTCCTTCAATATTAGTACAGGTATACCAGTAGTGGGTACAACAGCTCCCCTCTGCTGCTGGCTCATAGACCTACCCCTTGAATCTAATTAGGACCGCCTCTATATAAACTTTAATTGATACTCAAAGACATAAAGAAGTATTTAGTGAAATAACATATACATTTAAATATTTACTGAGGGAATTAGGTCTAATGGCGGGAGGATGGGTAAGGTAAGAATATCATTAGTAAAGAGGACAGCAAGGAAGTTATTAGAATTATATCCCAACGAGGTTAGTGATGATTTTGAGGCTAATAAGCAATTAGTAAATAAGTATGTCTATGTTAAGTCTAAGAAGTTAAGGAATCAAATAGCAGGTTACTTAACACATCTTGTTAAACTTCAGAAGAAGAGGCAAAGTCAAGAGCAGACTCAATAGCTACATCACAAATGGTGGGTATTGAGTGAAGGAATTACTGGAACGTATTAATGAATTAGTGAATTACATAAATAATCTACATGTAGATTCATGTCTAACCACTGATAAGGATGTAATTAATTCACTAAATAAGTTGCAAGAGGAGGGCTGTATAGTTCAGGCATTACCACCAGCTATGCTAGTCTCACGAATCCATGTATTAGTTGCTGCGTACTACACCTTCAAGTCATTTAGAGAAGGATTCAACATAAGTAAGAAACCATACATTGAATTCCTTCTTTACCTACTAGGTAATAGACAGGTTCATAAGGTACTAAGCATCATGAGTAATGAAGTTAAGAATACAAAACACTTACTTGTAATTAAGGTATGCGAGAGAAGCATTAAGTCGTTAACCTTGAGTAATTGTGTTAAAGTATCGCTAGAGGACGTCATTAAAAGGTTTAGTAATGTCGAAATTATTAAGAGAGTTTACAATACATATGGTGAAGACGCTAATGAAATCTTACGTAATGTATTGCTAAAGACCATCAAACTCTACATAGACAATATTTAATAAAATTAATTGAATGCTTAAATACTTAATCATAGAGTGTAACTTGTGGCAAGCTATGTTTGAAGAGGAGGAGTGGTGGGAAGAAGAGGAGGAAGAGTGGTGGGAAGAGGAGGAGGAATGGGAAGAGGAGTGGTAATTTTTTACTAGGTCAGTCTTTAAACTTAATTTGTTCAGTCATTAGATCCTAGCCGTCACCACTCTTCATCCCTAATTAACATCCATACTCGGCATTAATATATACTCCTTTAACTATATCTATAGACTTAGGTAGCAGGAATGGTCAGAGTAGCAGTTGTAGACTATGACCTATGTAAGCCTCATAGATGTAACTTAGAGTGTATAAGATTTTGTCCTATTAATAGAAGTGGCGGTAAGGCTATTGAGTTATCTCAAGAGGTTAATGGTAAGGCATTCATACATGAAACTTCATGCGTTGGATGCGGTATATGTATTAAGAAATGCCCATATGAGGCAATAACTATAGTTAACTTACCTGACGAACTTGAAAAAATTGTTGTACATAGATATGGTCCTAACGCATTTAAACTTTATGGTTTGCCTGTTCCTCAACAAGGGATGTTTGTAGGTATTATAGGGAAGAATGGTACTGGTAAGACTACAGCCTTAAGAATACTAGCAGGCGAATTAACCCCAAACCTTGGTAAATTTGATAAAAGCATCTCTTGGGACGAAGTCTTAGATCATTTCAGAGGTACTGAATTATATCAATACCTATACAAATTAGTTAATAAAAAGATTAGAGTTATTCATAAAATACAGCATGTTGACATTGTTAGGAAGTATATTAAAGGTAGAGTGGGTGATGTATTAAAAAGAATTGATGAGAGAGGACTCATTAATGAATTAAAGAATGTTTTAAGCATGGATGGTATATGGGATCATAAGGTACCAACATTGAGTGGGGGTGAGCTACAGAAATTCACTATAATGGCTGCCTTACTCAGAGATGCTGATGCCTACTTCTTTGACGAACCTGCAAGCTACCTTGATGTTAAAGAGAGATTACTCATGTCTAAAGTTATAAGAGAGTATGTACCTAAGAACTCCTACGTACTCATAGTTGAGCATGATATAGCCATACTTGATTACGTATCTGATTATGTATCCATAGTTTATGGTGAGGCAGGTGTTTACGGTATATTCTCTAAGATCTACTCAGTTGGTGCAGGAATAAACCACTTTCTTTTAGGTTACCTACCAGCTGAGAACATGAGAATTAGGAAGGAACCTATTAAGTTTAGAGTTCACGCTGAGGCACCTGAAAGAGAGATAACCTATAAAGTAATGTACATTTCCTGGCCTCGAATGACGAAGAAACTTGATAGGTTTGAATTAAGAGTTGATGAGGGTTTTGGTTACGAAGGTGAGGTTATAGGTATTTTAGGGCCTAACGGTATAGGAAAGACTACATTCATTAGACTCTTAGCAGGTGAGCTAAAACCTGATGAAGGATACGTACCAACTGAGGGCTTAAGGATAAGTTATAAACCCCAATACATACGTGCTGAGTATTATCCATGGGAAACCGTAGAGGAGGCATTCAAGGAATTAAGTAAGGATGGGATCATTAATACTGATTGGTTTAGGGTTGATGTTATAAGAAAATTAGGCCTACATAAACTTACTGAGAGAAGAATTGATGAGTTAAGCGGTGGTGAATTACAGAAATTCGCTATAGCTATTGCATTAGCTAAGGATGCGGACGTATACTTAATAGATGAGCCATCAGCATACATAGATGTTGAAGAAAGGTTAACAGTTGCGAAAGCTATTAGGAGAGTTAATGAGTTAAGACGTAAAGTGATGTTTGTAGTAGATCATGACCTATCAATCATAGACTTCATAGCTCACAGAGTTATGGTGTTTAAAGGAACTCCTGGGATTAAGGGTTATGCATCACAGCCATTAGACCTAAGGTCAGGTATGAATGTGTTCTTAAAGGATGTAGGTGTAACATTTAGGCGAGACCTTAAGACTGGCAGACCTAGGGTCAATAAGCCAGGCTCCTATCTTGATCGAAAACAGAAGGCATTAGGCGAATACTATTACATAGCAGTAGAAGGTAAAGAGGAAGAAGAGAGTGAGAAATAGATTAAATTATGGCTTATTTCAAGTATTATTAAGGAATGGGTATGAGACGCTAAAAAGAGTATCTGATGCTCCTAAGTATAAGAATGAAAGGTACACGATCATATGTAAGGACATGATAGATTGGGAACATACAATAGCATGGGGATGGGGAGGTTACTATAGTAGAATCTTCATAAATCTTAAGGGGAGAGAGAAGTACGGTGTAGTTAATGAAGAAGAGTATGAGAGTATAATACATAGTTTGAGGAAGGATATAAAAAGTATAAAGGGGCCTAAGGGCGATAAATGGTATAATCGTGTTTATAGACCTCATGAATTATACCCTGAAGTTAGGGGTGATGCACCTGATCTCATGGTATATCTAGACGACCTTAACTGGAGACCTGCAGGAACACTTGGTTGGCAATCAAGATATTTACCGGAGAATGATAGAGGACCTGATGATGCTATGCATGACTGGATGGGGGTGTTATCAATATATGACCCTGAAGAAACTATACCTCGTGGAGACTTAGGAGTCTTGAAAATAGGTGACGTCAGAAAGGTAATTGAGGAACTACTTTTTGGAAGGAAATAAAAATTCTTAACACAGTATTAATCATGAGTGAGTGAAATGGGTGAAGATAAAGTTCAAATATCAATATCTAAGGAATTATATGATAAGGCGTTAAAGTTCATAAAAGAACAGGGCGGCTTTAATAGTGTTGAAGAACTTATTGAGTTTTTACTTTTTACTAAGAGAGGTATTAACTGAGGAGGAGCATGTAGAATTAAGTAAGGAGGATGAGGAGAAAATTAAGGAAAGATTAAGAGCTTTAGGATATATGTAAATGAGCTTATACAGCAGGTTTTCTTTTAGATTAGCTGTTTATTCAAGAAATAAATAGTTACTATCAAAATTATTACTTGGGTTTTTACATTGAGCTGGAAGAGTATTGGGTTAAATGAGTGGCCATATGTATTACATCCAAGACCTGTAGTCTTAGTTGTGTCAGAATTTGAAGGTAAGGTTAATGCTATGGCAGCTTCCTGGACTATGCCTATATCTAGAAGTCCTCCATATATTGCTGTAGCTATCTCCAAGAGGAGGCTTACGTACGAATTAATAATAAGAAGTAGGAAGTTCTCAGTAAATATATTACCGAAGAAGTACTTAGACGGCATTCATTTCTTAGGTTCAGTTAGTGGTAGAGATATACCTGATAAGATTAAGAAAGCTAAATTAACGTATGAAAGAGGTAGAAAGTTAGGAATTCCAATAATATCTGAATCATTCGTAGTAGCTGAGTGTACTTTATGGAAAGATATTGAAGCAGGCGATCACAACATTATTGTGGGGAGGATAGAGGATATATATGCTAAACCTGATTATGAGTTCTTCCGTAGCGAGATAATTAGGGAAATACCTTTACACATTGGGAGGAATAAATATACTTATTGTGTAAGCGAAATAATAACTATAGAGTAATTAAGTTTATGATTGTTTAAAACTGATTTCTGGGAATTACTATTAGGGTTTGCATCTTGAGCTTAAGTGGTGTCATGAAGGTTAAGGAATTTATTAAGATACATAAGTTAAGAGCTGAGATATTAGAATTTCGTGAAAGTGTTGAGAGTGTCCCTAAAGCATCGAAGGCTTCCGGAATGCCTCCAGACACCATTATAAAAACGTTGATAGTATTAGCTGACGATAAGCCCTATGCAGTATTGCTCTTAGGTAATTATAGATTAAGTTTGAAGAAGTTAAGGAAGTTTTTAGGTGTTAAAACTGTTAGGCTTGCTAAACCTGATGAAGTGGAAGAGATTGTAGGTCTTAAACCTGGTGAGGTAAGCCCTCTCATAGACTCTATAGCTAAATTAAGTGTAATACTTGATGAGAAGGTATTGAAGAAAGATATAGTCCTTGTTGGTGGAGGGTCAATTCATCACTTAGTTAAGATTAGCGTTAAAGAGCTTATATCCGTCCTTAAGCCTATAATTGCTGACGTGTCTGAAGGAAGCTAATTACTTCACTATGCGTAGGTATCTCATGCGAACCTAGCCTTGATATTTTCAAAGTTGCTGTAGCAATAGCATACCTAACTGCTTCCTTTACACTATACCCTCTAAAGAAGGCTGTGATAAGACCTGCAGCAAACGCGTCACCCGCACCTGTTGTATCAATTATTTTCGGTGGTTTAAGTGATGGCATATTAAAACATCCTTCATGGGAATCCACGTAGACACCCTTAGACCCCCTCTTAACAATTACTAACCTAGGACCTAGGCTTCTTAATATCTTAGCCGCTACTCTATAATCATTCTCACCCGTCATGGCTCCTACTTCCTCCTCATTAGCTAAAACTATGTCAGTATATCTAATGATTTCCTTCAATCTCTCTAGTCCAGTCATCGATAATACCCTACCAGGATCCCATGATACGGTCTTACCTAGCTCATTAGCTATCTTAGCTACTCTTACAGATGTATCTAGTCTTAAGCTAGCAATATGTACAAGTCTAGAGTTCTTAATGATGTTTAAATCCACTTCCTGAGGTGTTAACTCTTCTGATGAACCTTTAAAGCCATATATGATTATTCGACCTTGCTTATCAATTATTACTATGCTAAAGCCTGTTGCTCCAAAACCTACCCTTAAACCTGATAGGTCTACTCCCTCTTTCATTAATTCTTCAACAGCTATTCTACCGAATGGGTCGAAACCTACCTTAGCTATGATGGCTGACTTAAATCCGAGCCTCCTAACACCTATTGCCACATTAGCTGCTGAACCACCTACGCCACGTGTTTCCTTAAGTATTACGCCCTCCTCATCGGGACCTACAAACCTATTAACTAAGAATCTAATATCTAGTAAGACATGGCCAACAGTAACTACGTCTATCAATACCTACACCTACTCTACATACTTGATTACATCACTAGGTTCCTTCCCCTCGTGAACTATCGCCATTATTGCTTTAGCCATACCTTTAGGGTTTTTATGTTGGAATATATTCCTACCAACAACAACTCCCTTAGCACCAGCATCCATAACGTTCTTTACGACCTTAAGGAAATCTATAGCCTTCTCAACTCTCGGTCCACCACTCATCAATACGGGTATCCCTGAGGCCGCTTTTACGACTTCAGCAAATGTTTCCTTACTACCTGTGTAATATGTCTTTATTAGGTCAGCACCTGATTCAGCAGCAGCTCTAGCACCGTATCTTACTATCTCAACATCATATATGTTCTTTATATGTGGGCCTCTTGGATATGCTAGCTGCAGGCATGGTAAGCCAAGAGAGTCTGCGGCGTTACGTATGGCGAACCATCTCTCAAGCATTACATCCTCATAGGGACTTCCCCAATACACTGTAGCTGCAACAGCATCAGCACCTAAAGCTATAGCGTCCTCAACAAACCCGAAAACACTCTGTACTAACCTACTCTCCTCAGGTCTTAAGTTAGTCTTACTCGTTATCTTAACTATTAATGCTACCTTACCCATCCATACATCATGAGTTAGCCTAGCCATTCCGGGAAGCATCATAATAGCATCAACACCAGCACTAACAACCTTCTCAATAATGACTCTAGGATTCACAAATTCTGGCGGGAAATCTGAAGGTCCATGCTCAACACCGTGATCAAAAGCAAATATTACGGCCTTCCCATCAGGTAATATCCTACTCAATCTTACACGTTTACCTATAGATGAGAATGTACTACTCAATCAAACCACCCTAGAATAATAGTGCTTTAAGTCATACTTATACTAACATAGAATTGATTATGGAGTTCTCAATATACTCACTAAATGTGTAATAACGTTCCATAGCTAAAGTAGTTCTGTAATGTTTGAATTAAAATATCATTCTTAGGCTAGACAGGTGATTAGAGAGCTTATTAGGAAAAGACCTTTAGACCTTAAGGAATTTACTTGAGAAGTTTCCTTAGAAAGTTGAAGAGAAACCTAATATTTGATCCATGTTTACTTGTCCTGTACATATTATTGTAAGAGTAAAGTTATTGTTTGGTTAATGGATTACTAAGTTTGTAGAGAGTGACGTGAAGGTGAAGTTCGGATTTAAAATTGGATGTGGAAAGCCTGTTATAGATCCGTGTAATCTTAGGAAGGATGAAGTATTGCATGGAAAGAAGATAATCCTGGTTTTTCATCCCTCAATACTCAAGAGGGTTAAGGCTATGCTTGAGGGTGCTGAGGCTGTACGACTTAGTGGATGGCTTTTCAAAAGCTTTACGGGCTTTTATCGTGGGAGTGAGGTTGTTGTTGCACTTCCTTTTCCAGGCTCTCCTGCTGCGGTAGCTGCTCTTGAGGTTCTTGTCGCTATGGGTGGTGAAGTGTTCGTAGTTATTGGTAAGGTTGGAGCTATTCATCCTGAGCTGAATATAGGTGATATACTTATCCCTACTTGGGGTGTGCGTGAGGAGGGAACAAGCTTTCACTATATTCCTGACCCGAATTACATACCTATCCCTGATATGGAGCTAGCTGAAGCTCTATACAAGCAAACTATAACATTAACGGAGAGAAGAAGAGTTAACATCGTTAAGGGAGGTGTTTGGACTACAGATGCCATATTTCGAGAGACAATCGATAAAGTTATAGAGTATTCTTCGAATGGTGTGTACGGCGTTGATATGGAGTCTACAGCACTAATGAGTGTGGCGAAGTATAGAAATATAAGATTAGCTATTATATTGTCTGTATCTGATAAGCTTCAACACGATGGCAAATGGATAAAGGGGTTTCGAAGTAGGAGATTAAAGATAGCTGAGAAACTCATTGTTCAAACAGCTCTCAATACACTTACATAATAACCAAGGAATTTTTATTAATTTCTTAATCTCCTACAATCCCTCGCTACACTAACTCTAAAGATGAAAGACTGCCAAGTGATATCTAGCAATACAATAAACTTTATTAGAAGGTTCGTGAGGACTTGAAGCCAGACCTCCAGCTTTAAAGGTTAACACTTAATAAAGAGATATTTTAGGAACCGATGGTAATTTGAGGCACTAAGATATAGTCCTATTATCTCATCATTATTTTATTACTTAACATGTTGAACGATAGTCGTCACAATTAAGATTAGTAGTTCCCATGGTAGATAGCAAGGTTATCATTCTTAAACTATAATACTATAATAGTTCTTAAGTATAGGGCTCTTACCTACGTTCTTGACGAAATTTAAGAAATGGAAAAAGCGTTCCTTAAATATCTCATTAAGATGTGGCGGGCCCGCCGGGATTTGAACCCGGGGCCTCCGGCTCCGAAGGCCGGCGCCCTATCCTGGCTAGGCCACGGGCCCTTCATCATACTTAGTGATTAGGAACTTATAAAGAGTCTTTCTTAGTATAGAGTAGGTTGTAGTGCTGGCTTAAATGATCGGTAATTTATGTGGTTTTAAATCCTAAGTATGCTTTAGTTAACTGTTTAAGATCTCTTATGGGTTCATTACTAAGGTCTACTCTTAAATCTACGATCCTATCATAGAGGTCTCCATATGATGTGTTACCAACAATTAGTAGTGCTGAACTTCTATCACCCCTCTTATCACCACCTATGCTATGTGCATATTCTAATGCTTCCAGGAGGAATTTCACGAATTCACCTAAGTCATTAATTCTTTCATAGTTATCCTCAAATACCTTACACATTTCTTGAGCTAGTTTAGAGTTGACTACCAAGTTAGCAATACATACACTATTTGAACCTACGTAATAACCCATCTCTCTAGGTATGTCACGACCGTTATGAACAGCTTTATCACCGTTAATTGTCATTACTGCAACCTGCCTAAGGTTGGGTTCAGGATCATCACTTAAGGCTCTTCTCAGAGCTTCAGATGCGTTGCATCCCTCATTAATGAGCCTTATTATTTTAGGACCTAAGGATGGATTAGTATATGCTTGGGTAGCTACACAAGCTACTGGGTACTTAGCCCATGGAACGCGAGAACCAACAGCAATACTGCCTGACGCTGTAGCTATACCTAAGAATGCAGCCTTAGGTGCTAACGCTAATATAGTGTAAGTCAAAATAACACCTAAGATAAGCATAGTAATACAGCCTATTTAACGTATTCTTAAGACACTAAGTATGATAGCTATTTTAAAGTTAGTAAGGTGAGTGTCTTTTTGGGGATGAAGAGGGTTAGGAGTAGAGCATTAATGAGGTATAAAGGTAAGTACAGAAGCCTCATGGAATTCACTAAGCATAGCTCTAACTCCGATGTAAGGCAGTATAACATTGAAGGAATTAACATCATACTACATGTAACGTCTAATGAGGTTAAGGAATACAAGGAGTTTTCAGAGATACTTAGTAGAACTAATACATTTGAAAAAGCCTACTTGATGGGCTCATACTATTCAGGTGCTCATGCTAAGGCCTACCTAAGGTTCTATGACGATGAAAATGATAAGGTTTATGAGGTCTACGATGTTACAGGTCACATGCCATACTTCCTAACAGATGAGGAACCTGATAGGATAAAGCAAATGAGGAATGTTGTTAATGATAAATCATTCAGTCATTTAGAAGTAGTTAGGAAGTACGACCTCCTTAGAGGTAAGGAGGTTAGACTCACTAAGGTTGTTGTCAAGGACCCGCAAGCAGTTAGGAGGTTAAGGAATTACTTTAAGAATGTATGGGAAGCTAAAATAAAGTATCATGATAACTACATATTTGACAATGGCTTAATACCTGGAATGGTGTATAAAGCTAGTAAGGGATTACTAAAGGAAGTCGAGGTAAAGATACCTAAGGAAGTAATTGAGTTATTTGAGTCAGCTGTTAAAGACTTACCTGAGGATCTAAAAAGAAACGCACTAAGGTACGTACCACTATTTGAGGCAAGACCACCTAAGATCAGGAGATTAGCCATAGACATAGAAGTGTATACCCCATTTAAGGGTAGGATACCTGATGCTGTGAAGACTCCGTATCCTGTGATAAGCATTGCTTTAACATCTAATGATGGGTTAAGGAAAGTCCTTCTATTAGGTAGGGATGGTGTTGAGATAGGTGATTTAAGAAAGATACCTAGTGATTATGAGGTGGAGATTTTTGATAGTGAAAGAGCCTTGATTCTTGAAGCATTTAGGATTATCAACGATTACCCATTAATATTGACATTTAATGGTGATGAATTCGACTTACCGTATCTACATAATAGAGCTATGATACTAGGTATTGAACCTGAGTTAAATCCAATAGTTGAGGTTAGGGATTTCGTAAGTATTAAGCATGGATTCCACATAGACCTTTACAAGTTCTTCAGTATCGAAGCCATACAGAATTATGCATTCGGTTCAGCATATAAGGAGAAAACACTCGATGCTATAGCTCAAGCACTCCTAGGTGAAGCAAAAATCAAGCTTGAGGAAGCTGTTGGTGATATATCGTTAAGTGAGCTAGCAGAGTATAACGCAACTGATAGTTCCTTAACCTTAAAATTAACAACATTTAATGATGAACTTGTTTGGAAGCTCATAATACTAATAATGAGACTAGCTAAGATGTCATTAGAGGATGTAACGAGGAGGAAGGTATCAGCATGGATTAAGAACCTAATGTATTGGGAACACAGAAGGAGGAACTACTTAATACCTAATGAGGATGAGTTACTAAAGATTAAGGGCGTAGTTAAGACATCAGCTAAGATAGGTGGTAAGAGATATGCAGGTGCTATAGTGATAGACCCGATACCTGGTGTATACTTTAATGTGGTGGTATTAGACTTCGCATCGCTATACCCGAGCATAATTAAGGTTTGGAACTTAAGTTATGAAACAATAGATCCACTACCTGAGTTCTGTAAGGATGGTGAGATAGGTGAGATAAAGGATGAGTCAGGTAGAACTCTACATAAGGTCTGCTTAAGTAGGAAGGGTATTACATCGGAACTTGTAGGTATGTTAAGAGACTTTAGAGTTAACATTTATAAGAAGTTAGCTAAAAGGAAGGACTTACCTAGTGAGTTAAGAAGTTGGTATGATGTTGTTCAGAGCGCTATGAAGGTATACATAAATGCTAGCTATGGCGTCTTTGGTCACGAGAAGTTTCCACTATATACACCCTCAGTAGCAGAGTCTGTAACAGCACTAGGTAGGTATGTAATTACATCAACATTAAAGAAGGCTAAGGAGCTAGGTCTTAAAGTACTCTATGGAGACACTGATTCCTTATTCCTATGGAAACCCGATGAGAGAAAGTTAAATGAGCTAATTAAGTGGGTTGAAGAGAAGTTCCAGTTAGATCTTGAAGTAGATAAAGTTTATAAATATGTTGCTTTCGCCTTAAAGAAGAACTACATAGGTGTGCAAGATAACGGTAAGGTCGATATTAAAGGTATGGTTGGTAAGAAGAAGAACGTACCTAAACTCTTACAGGATACATTCATTAAGGCTGTAAATCTTATGAGTGACTTAGAAGACAATCCAGTAATGCTTAGTAAGGTTAAGAATGCTCTTAAAAACTCAATCCAAGAGGTGTACTTAAAGCTTAAGAATAGGGAGTTTACCCTTGATGAAGTAGCATTCAGAACTACGCTTAATAAGCCATTGGAGGAGTACGTAAAGACTACCCCTATACATGTGAAGGCTGCCAAGCAATTAAGAAAGTATGGTGTTATGGTTAGTAAAGGTGATGTTATATTCTACGTTAAAACTAAGACTAGAGATAAGGTTAAGGCTGTACAATTAGCTAAGCTAGATGATGTTAACATTAATGAGTACGTGGAAGCGTTAAAATCGGTTATACAGCAGTTACTCATACCTTTCGGTATTGAGTGGGAGGAAATAGCTGGTAGTATGGGTCTATACAATTTCTTTAAAACCTATTCGTGAACCTTACCTCCTAACTCTATAAATCTCTTAATTAATAATTCCTTAACATTTTTAGCGACTCTTAATGCCTCACCTCTCTCTCTTGATGATGCCATAATGTACACCTCCAATTTTGGACCTCTAATCTCGTGCCCCTTAGGATGAGTTTTTATGTAGACATTACTATATTCCTTTTGAATCTCCTTCAGTACTTTAGCAGCGGTAGATTCAGGAATACCCACAACTGTAAAGGTTTCCTCAAGTATATGGATCTTTGGCCCAATAACTCTTAACTTCTTCTCAACCCATCCCTCCCACATAGCTTCTAACTCTCTTGGTACACCAGGTAGTGATATAACTACTAAGTTAAGTTCAGGTATCTCCAGCCATGAACCGGGTGCTGTACCTATAGGATTAGGTATGGGTATAGCACCTTCAGGAAGATATGCCATCTTCACTCTCTCTTCAGTCATAGGTAAATTAATTTCACTATATTTTTCTCTAATCATTTTCAACGCTTCATCATTTAGTATTAACCTCTTATTGAACGCCTTAGCAACAGCTTCTAATGTCCTATCATCTGGTGTTGGACCTAATCCTCCTGTAGTTACTATCAACATAGGTTTGTACGTTTTAACAACGTACCTTAAATGATTTGATATTATGTCAACATCGTCAATTAATGACACATTACCTATAACTTTAAAACCTAACAATGTAAGCCTTCTACCTAGGTATGAAGCATTAGTGTTTACTACTCGACCCTCAACAACCTCATTGCCTAAAGTGAATAACCATGCCTTAAATCCTTTTTCATACTCCTCCATACCTTCATGCCCCTCTGTAATATGGTCAAAACGTTTAATATAGATACTATGAGCATGACTATGTGTGCTGCGGTAACCTCACCTATAGCCATAATTAATAGTATTAGGAGCACAGCTAAGACTCTCTCAGCTCTTTCCATAATACCTATACCCTCCAATTTAATACTTAGCGATTCAGCTCTAGCTCTGATGTAGCTTATCAGAAGTGATGTAGACATGAATATCATAACTAATATAGCATCCATCCCTAATATTAATAGCATGATTGAGTATGTGATATCGGACACTCTATCACTTATTGAATCAAGGAATGCACCTAAAGGTGTTACTGACTCGGTAAGTTTAGCTATAGCACCGTCTAGTACATCACATAAGGCTGAAAGTGCTACGAGAACTAGCGCTACGAAAGCACTCCTATACATGAAATAAATTATGAAGGGAGAGATTAAGCTAATGATTAATCCTGAGATAGTTACATGATTAGGTTTTACACCTATATCAGCTAAGTATTTAGCAACACTATAAAATAACCTGTTAAACCTAGCTCTTAATCTCGTTAGCATCCTTATCCATCAATTAATCTACGCTAAGTATTAAAAGATAGCTAGTTAAGTATGTAGTAGATGTTGAGGAATCCGGGATCTGATTAATGATGTTAAAATACTTTCTGAAACATTTCATTATATCTTTAATGATGTTTAATCACTTAAGTTATTTTATACTGTGTACCTAGTTTTCAGTGGATGGGGATTGATGAGTGGTAGAGTATCAGTACCGTTCGTACCAACACCAATTCCCGTAGTTGACTTCATGCTTAAAGTCGCTAAGGCAGGACCTAACGATATCGTGTACGACTTAGGATGCGGTGATGGCAGAATACCAATAAGAGCTGTTGAGGTATTTAACGTTAAGAAGGCTGTATGTATTGAAATTCGTAAGGATTTATATGAGAGAGCCTTAAGTCAAGTTAAAGCTAAAGGACTTGAAGGAAGAGTAGTGGTTATTAATGATGACATGTTTAATGTAGACATTTCTGAGGCAACAGTAATCACTTTATTTCTACTTACTTCAGTAAATAAAATGCTTAGACCTAAACTTGAGAGGGAGTTACGTAGAGGTACGCGTGTAGTTTCTCATGAATTTGAAATTCCAGGATGGGATCCTGTTGAAACTTATCTATTTTCTGATGGTATAATTAATCATAGAGTGTACCTATATGTAGTGAGGTGAACTATGAGGATAGTATTCCTTAATGAGGACTGTAAAATCAGTGAGGTCCAAGAGCTTGATGAACCACTTGCTCAACTTATTGTGAAGTCATGGAACCAATTACCTGAACCGTATAACAAGTTATTTACGACTCTCGCAATTACAGTTAATAACGATTTAGGCACTTCCTCAAAATCGTTAGTTTTAGGATTCCTAAATAGAGATTACCCAAAACAATTTAACGTGTTATGTATAATAGTATTCAATAACATGGAGAGCGTTGACGGCACCATTAAGAAAGTTATTAGTACGCTTAAAGATATGTTTAAGGAAGTAACGTGTATGATGAAGGGTGTCCTAGAATGATTGATGAATGAGGGACCACTAACTGACACCTTATTACTTAATTACTCATTCTCTTCCTCACTAAACAATTCACTAATACCTTCATAATGCTGTTTAACCTCTGAATCTCTGCCCTTCTCAGATATCTGCTTTCTCCTTAATGCCTTAACGTACTCTAAACTTAATGCTTTTAACTTTCTAGGTCTCCCTTTAGGATTACCTGTTAGTCTACTTACAATAAGTTTCTCCGTAAATACCTCAGCTAGCGGACATACTTCGACGCATATACCACAACCAATACATTTTTCAGGATTAACTTCAGGGCGTTCATTACTTAGTGATATAGCTCCTTTAGGACACCATAAACTACAGTTACCGCAGCTTACACACCTACTCCACCTTATGGCTAATTTTAAGGTTAGTACAGCATATTCAAACGGATTTTCATTACTCCTAACTGCAATAGTATGCTTAGACACTCTAATCTCTCTCTCACTATCTAAGATTGCTACATTACCATCACTAACTATTAGTTTGCGACCAATTATCCTATATTGTTTTACTATACCCTCAATGGGTATGCCTTCTTTAATCTTAATTACGTACCCGCCATTAATCTCATATCCTGTAATTGTGAGACCTGAACGTCTCTCATATTCATTAATCCAATTCGATGGCTTCTTTAATCCTAACCATAATTCTACTCTTCTCCTCCCCTGACCTAGAGGGTTAAGCCACCTCCATAAGTGGAACCTAACCCATTGTTTAGGTAGGCATAGCTTAGTACACCACTCATTAAGTACATTCAACCATCTCTCCCATAATTCAGGATGTTCCTTATTAACTATGTAGTACTCAGCTATGTAAGCTGCAGGACATAAATAACAGCCAAGTCTATCGAAACCTCTAAAGTAAAGAGGATTTACAGGTAATTTATTCTTAATTATGTAAAGCCATTCAGACAGCTGATCCCATTCCTGTATTGGTGTAGTGTTTAAAGCTAAGGGTAACCACCTATTTCTCCAAACACGCCCACTCCAAGATCTATCTATAGACTCTAGAGCTCGTTGACCTATTATTACTAGAAGACCTCGTGGAAAGTATTTCTTATAAGTCTTAGCTATAGGAATAAGTTTTACAACTTTACAGCACCATCTATAATCCTTTGCAGGGGGGCCAAATACATTAACACTATGCCAGAACTTATCACCAGCATTTGCAGTAATTAACTCTAGACCATATATTTTTGAGACATTGTATACGTTACTAACAGTTTCAGGGAACTCTAATCCCGTATCGTTGAATAATAATTTAGGCTCTATACCAGCATTTAAGGCTAAATGTAGTGATAATAATGAATCCTTCCCTCCTGAGTATGATAAAACTATTGGTAAGCCTACTCTCTCACTAATTACTACTAGGTGCGCTAAGGATCTTGATATAAGCATTCTTAAGTATTCGTCATTCCCTTTAAGAACATCATCTATTGTTGATTTGCTCTTGAATGGTTCAGGTAGTTCTTTACCTTTCTTAAATATTATTTGAACTCTGAACTTGCCTCTCCTAGCAATGGCTAAAGCTATTATGTCTCCGTTCTTATTAATTATTGCTGCTTGTTCACCGTCCTCAGCATTTTTAGCATCATCTACTATCTCTAAAGGTTTAGCACTATCCCTGACATAATGCTTAATTAAACCTTCATTCAAAGCTTCTAGGGCACTTAACTTATTAAGTCGCCAACGCCATTTAAATCTATATGGATCAAAGTATAATCTCCCAACTATTACCCCATTAACAATTACTTCCTTCATGTCATCATAGTGAGGAACTCTATTGAGAAATGTTAAGTTATTCCCTATCCCTAGTTTATGCATTAGCTTAGCATCACCAAACTCATTAACTAAGGCTTCTTCAATAAACTTTAAATCACCATCAAATGCTGGCCTTAGATCTCCAGGTTCATTTATCTTAACCTTAATCGCCTTACCACCACACTTTCCACATAGTTCACTCCTTAATGGTATATTACAGGTAGGGCACCAGTACAGGTCCCTCTTAAAGCCCCACTTACGCATACACTCCTTCCCTTACCATAATACAATTTTTAAACCCTTTTAATGTGTGGGGAGGGACGTGGGTGTAGTAGAGTTTATTCAGCAATTGACTACTCAATTAATGACTATAGCATGGCTTCTATTCTTAGTTACATGGATTGTTGGATGGGCTATTCGAGGATCCCCTATACCTATACATAGAGTTAAGAGAGCAGGACAAGGATTAATTGAGGATGCGGTTTTAGCTGCTTTTTGGATGGCCATGGGCTCAACAATATTTGCACTAATTTCTTACATAGTCAGTAATGTCTACCAGCCTATGCCTCCAACGCCAATAACACCATAGCTAATAGGTGCTAATGTATGGACTTTCTACTCCTAGCTTCAAACTTAGCGTTACTTACATATATTATAGGTATACTAATATTAGCGTTACCTATACCTTATAAAAATTTAAAGAAGTGGGGAATGCTATTAATAATTGATTCAATATCAACCGCAGTCTTAATATCGATATATGGAATACTCCTTCACCTAGGTGATTACATACTAAATTTAATAGGGTATTCCTGGTCTAACTTCATAAACTGGCTCGTAGCTAGAACTGCTATGTTACTGACATTATTTGGTACATTATCGTATATTTCCTCATTTTTCAAAAGCGTTTATGCACTCATTATTTCATCACCAATTAATTTAGCACTTACTTACATATCGACGGCTCTCTCAGCTCTTAAAATAATATATTTCCTTGCATTAACCATATATTCCTTAAAGGATAAGCTAATGTTATTGGGCATTCTACTTTATTCACTACCATTTAGGATAGGTAAGGGTATTGGCGCGTTCTTGATAGCTTCATCAATAGTGATGTATGTAGGCTTTCCATTACTACCAGCCTTCACTACATACCTCACACCGAGTATAAACCAATCCTTAGGTAGTTCTTTCATAAACTCAACTAATATTGTTGTTATTGATGAAGTAGGGAATAGAGTACCATATCCTATACTCTTAATTTACACTAAGGAAGGTGATGAGCCTAGAGGAGTAATCTTAGGGAATAGGTATGGAATTATAAGCTTAGGTTACGGTAAGGATTTGATACCAACAAACTTGACTCTATTCCTTAAAATAGAATTCATGGGATATCTCTTTACACCTAAACCATATAGGGTAAACACTAGTGAGCTTAGAAGTACATTAACACTCAAGGTACCATTCCTACTGTACACCAATGGCCTTTCAATTATATTGAATAGTGACACCATGGTAAGAGAGATAACGAACTATGGTGATATAGTCATCATTAACCTATATACGCAATCAGCTACTCAAGTAAAATTGATTAGGTTTAGCAATGTTAACATAGAATATGTTAATGTTAATGACGTTAATATAGCGTGTAATTGGAGTGAATTCACATGGCGTGGTATTAAGTTATATGAATGTCCATTACAGCTAAAAAGATTAAGTAACACGTTAATCATAGTATTTAAAGGTATTTATGAACCGCTAAAACCTAGTATATCTGAAAAGAGACTTATAGCATTAAGTGACTTAACGAGCATACTCTACTCATACATCATTATGAGTGTTGCGTATCTTTACACTTTAGTATTTCTCCCAAGTGTTTACATAGCATTTCTCACATCAATGTCTGTAGCACTATCAAGGGTGTTAGGAGGTGGTATTAAGATCAAGCTCATCTAAAGATGATTTGAGTACATACTCAAAGTTCAAGGTAATAGTGGCATTAGTAGTTCTTGCTGTAATTGTAATACTACATAGCATCAGTACTAACCACTCAAAGGTTAATGAAGTACTTATGCTCTTATTTCTAATAGTGTTTTCGCTTTCTATCATAATCACGTTAATAGTTTTTGATAGAGCTTTAGGTTTGTAAATTAGATAGAGCTTAATTAACGTAATAATACCTTACTTAAATTCTACGTAATCAATCTTGTACCAAGTAATTCCCTTAATGGCTGATACGATATCTTCCACATCCTTAACTTTTCCCTCTAATGATATATAATAAAACTCACTTAGTACTTTGCTACGTGATACCTTTAGGACTTTATATTTACTTTTAATAATGTTAATGAGGTTTTTAGCTACTTTCTCATCATATGTAGTGAAGAATATGTCAGTTCTTGAAGTACCTTTAGTTCCTAGCAGCTTACCCTTACTCATGACTATCCTCCTTGCGATTCTATAATTTTCTTGTACAGCTCTATTAAAGCTTCTACTTCATTAGGAAATACATTCTTTAAATCTAGGTTAGCTATTATGTTAATGTTCTTAGCTACCCAGTCACATAACATTGAAGCACCAACCTCTCTAGTTCTTATATTTAGTAGTAGGGGGAACATTTTACAAGATAGTGGCTTCTCATCATGAATTAAACATCCCCTTCTCTTGACATCATAGAATGGACAAAAACCATCTATGACCCATAAGTAAAAGTTACTATTAATCTTCTTAAAGGTCAGGTTAACCTTATACTTTTTAGCTAAGCTTCTTAACTTAACTACCTCCTCCTTAAGTAATATGGGGTAATCGTTAGGTGATACGAAGAAACAGCAATGGATACATCGATAGCATTTAAATCTAGTCATTGCTACTTCCCGTATTCCTCATTACATACTAAGCTTAGTTTTACTGCATCACCATCCCTTAACATTAAGTAACCCCTTAAATAAATATTAGATACTATTTCTAAGACATATTCTTCATGCCTGCTTAGGAAAGGCCTTAGAACAATTACGTTAAGTCTTGCAGAATCATTACCTAATTTAAGATCTTCTAAGATAGCATACCAATAGTAAAAGCCGCCATAACCTTTCATGTTAGGTATGACTTTGGGTTTACATGTATTAGCTAATTCTTTATAATTAATATTGCAATGAATGTTTAATGTACCAGGATAGGGCTTCTCTCCATTAAGAAGCTTCTTAAGAATATCTTCATAGTGACTAAGTCTTACGTACTTTTCTCCTTCACCAACACCACTAACTACTTTACAAATTATAGTTACGGTCTTTTTTGTTACTCCCTTCATTAATTATCTTCCTCCTCTCCCTCTTCGTTATGAGGTCAGCTATATATGTTGGTTCAGGTAAGTAGTGATTCTTAAATATCTTAGGTACTAATCTCCCAATTTCTTTAAGGGAAATCTTATGACCTATACTTAAGTAAACTTTTTTCTTTCCTCGTTCAACAACGATAGCACCTAACTCTTTATCTACTGTAGTTAGGTATTTACGGCCATTAACTTCAACTATACTTCCCGTAAGTATCCTCTTAGCCGCACCTATCGATGGTACATCAAGCACTACACCTATATGTGATGCTATACCGAATTTCCTTGGATGAGTTATTCCGTGACCATCAACAATTACTAAGTCAGCGTTACTACCTAATTTCTCATAAGCCTTAATTAATAAAGGTGCTTCGCGAAATGCAAGAAGACCTGGAATGTAGGGTATGGGGACATACCCCCGGATTACCACGTATTCTTTTAGTGTTAATGAAGGGTATTCAAGTAGTGCTGCTACAGCTACACCAGTACTGCCTACATAAGCTACATCAAGACCTACAATATTCTTTAACTTATCTATTTTACCTTCCTTTTTAACAAGACTTGAAAGAAATTTTTGAAGTGCTATTGCTCTCTGGATGTCGAAGGTGTTCATCCCTCACTCCTTACTCTATAGTGTATGAGGACTCTTTAATCCCCTTCTTAGTTATGAGTACAACGTCAACGCCATCACCTGAGACAGCATCACGTCTTATAGCTGCTTTAACAGCTTCAATAGCTAGCTTCTCAATCTCTTCAACACTTAAGTCTTTTTTATACCTGTTCTCTATGATACCTATAGCTATTGGAGCTCCAGTACCTATGGCCGCATAATCATCCTCTATCATTGAACCTAATGAATCCATAACGTATAGATGTGTTCCTTCCTCATCAATACCTCCAAATATTATCTCCGATAGATATGGAGAATTCTTATATTGGTAGAGAATTACTGAGAGAAGTCTAGCTGCTGCTCTCACACTCATAGGTCTAGCATTAGTTACTTCGTAAGCATGTATCTCAACTTCCATGATTCTCTTAAGAGTTTGAATGTCAGCAAATAAACCAGCAAATGCGAAACCATATCTATCCTTGACACCAAATACCTTCTTAGCTGTTCTACTCATTACGAATCCTCCATAAGATACTCTCTTCTCAGCAGCAAGAACAACAGCCTCACTAGTTCTAATACCTACGGCAGTAGCACCAGTTCCCAACCTTTCATAGCCCACACTTAACACCACTGCTATCTCGTAATCAGGAATTTAAGAGTTTGTACCCATAATGTGAGTGATGAGTAACATGAGTAGAGAAACTATTGAGAGAACATTAAAGAAGCTATGGTGGATGAGTGGACGTAGCTTAGAGGACGTTACAATAGACATCATAGATAGGTCAGGAGGTCAAAGTAATGTAAATGAAGTTAAATTAAGCAGGGATACTGAGATATTGAAGGATAGGATTATAATTGGTGAGAGGGTAATTCCTCACCACAGAATAGTAGCTATAAAATATAGAGGGAAAGTGGTTTGGAAGAGGAAAGGTTATGCTTAAGTAATCAGTTAAAAGGTGTAAGGATCAGGACGTTTGATGAGATCAGGACCAGGATATTGAAGATTTACAACTCAAAGGTAAGTGTAGCTAAATCAGTAAGGAAGAAGGGTCTAGTTAAGTACTTAATTAAGGTTGAAAGAATACATGATTACCTAATGAGCGATTTTTACAGGAACATAGAATTACTACCCAAGTATGACGAGCTCCACCAATTCTATAGAGACTTAATAGCAATGTCATGCATAGGTAATAGATATAATGATGTCATAGATAAAATCATTGGCTACAAGTCAGTTATTAAAAAGCTTACAAGGGAGTATAGTGAGAGAATAAGGTTAAGCTTTGACGTACCTGAAGCAAGAAAGCTATCAAGAGAATACGTGGGTAGGGTACTCTCAGTATTTAGACGTTTAAGAAAGGATTTAGAATGTCTTAAGGAGGTGGTTATTGAACTAAGGAAGTTACCATGTATAGTCATGAGTGAACCTAAGATAGTTGTGGCAGGTATGCCTCAAGTAGGTAAATCAACATTTGTTAGTAAGGTTTCAAGTGCTAAGCCTGAAATATCACCTTTTCCATTCACCACTAAGGAAATCATAGTAGGACACCTTGAAATTAACTATAGGAGAATTCAAGTAATTGACACACCAGGAATTCTTGATAGACCATTAGATGAACTAAATCCTATTGAGAGAAAAGCACTAGTAGCTCTTAAGAACTTACCTGATTCTATAATATTCATAATAGATCCGTACGAAGGATCTTATTATAGTTTAGATAGGCAAATTACCCTACTTAAGAATCTATTGACGACATTTAATGAATGGAAGAGAAAGATGTTGGTAGCTATAAATAAAATCGATATCGTTAGTAAGAAGAGGTTAGAATTAGTTATTAATATTGTTAAGTCAGTATTTGATGGTGAGATTTACTGTATGAGTGCATTAAAAGGTATAGGTGTTAAGGAAGTACTTGATGCAGCTCTTAAACTTGCTGGAGGAGTTCCTTAAATCTTAGTGCGTCGTCATACATGTAGATATTATTAAACATTACGAATACTTCCCTTGACGTACTTAAGAACTTCTTAATGATATCCCTTAATTTACGTAGGTCATCATCAGTATACTTATACTTATAGTTAACTTCACGGCCTCCTAATCCATGTAGTCTAAAGTATGTTACATCCTCTATCTTTACTGGTTCCCATCTGAATGGATCAACTATGTGTATGATATTCTTAAATTCCATGAGAACCTCTCTTAACTTTCCTTCATTTTCTCTCCAATCACCTCTTACCTCAATACCTACTATAGGCTCGGTCTTACTTGCAATTGTACTTAGAAACTCCTTCATATTGTTCACATTCTCCTCTGTACATTTAAAGGATGAAGGTAATTGAATCACTATAACACGTGCCTGAATTATCTTAGACGCCTTGACTATAACATCCCAAGCTTCAAAATTCTCCTTAGTAGGTCTTAAGAATCCATACACGTTTGCTTTATCTTTAGGAATCTTAACTTTAGCTCTTCTCCATGTAGGCATTGTGGGTGGGTGTGTTATTGCTTGCCATGCCTTCATATTAAATATGAACTGATTAGGTGCTTCCTCTCTTAACCTACTTAACTTATCAGGATCAGGTTTATTGTAGAAAGTATCTTGTAACTCAATGGTTGTGAATTTCTCAAAATACCTCTTTCTACTTACTGAGAAACCGCATGTACCTACATGTATAGTCATAATCTTAACCTCCTACTAACAATATTAATTGAACTTATGGGTAGTCTAGCCTTACTTAGCGTACTACGTAATATCTCAACTAACTCAACATCTATTACACCTATAGTTATTGTACAGGAATACCTCTCCTCATTTAATGACCTACACTTTAATAGCTTAATATCAGCTCCCTCCCTAACAACTTCATCTATGAGTTTATGTAAATCATTAATACTATGTAATTCAACAGTTAAGTCAGCTAGTACTTCATCAGATTTTGCAATAGGTCTTAACCTTAACTCTTTACCGCCCTCAATAACTTCTATTTCAACATAGGAATCAGGTTCTAGACCTATACTCTCCCTGATGTATAGAGGTATAGTGATTCTCCCTTTACCATCAACCTTTACGATAGCCTTCAACCTCTAACCCCAGATATATAATCCCTTTTAACCGATATATTACAGATGTGATGAGCGGAGCACGGTATGACCGTAAGGGATGATAAGCCCCGTATTACTGATACTTTCCTTGAAGTTAGTAAAGCTTTAATTTTTCTTAATGCGAGGTTATAGGTTGGGGTTCGTTTATTGCTAAGTATGAAGAGTATATTGAATACCTTAAGGGTATAGCGAGAAAGTGGGTTAAGGTATGGTATGAGAGAAGAGTTTATGACGCGGATCCTGACCCTTCAAGGCCTAAATACTTCTTAACTGCAGCATTCATGTATCCCAACGGCCCAGCTCACATAGGACATGCTAGAACTTACCTAATACCTGACGTCTTAGCAAGATTTAAGAGGTCTATGGGTATTAACGTATTGTTCCCTATGGCATTCCATTATACAGGAACACCCATACTAGCCGTAGCTGAGAGAATAGCTAAGAATGATGAGGCATTAATTAAAAGGTTATCTCAAAACTTTGGAATATCCGAGAGTGAACTTAGGAAACTTAATGAACCATTAAAACTTGCTAGATACTTTCATGAAGTTAGTAAGGAGGCTATGAAGGATTTCGGTTTATCTATAGATTGGAGAAGAGAATTTACAAGTATAGATCCTGAATTTAAGGCTTTCATAAGGTGGCAGTTTGAAAAGCTGAGAAGCAGGGGATTCTTAATTAAGGGTACATACCCTGTTGGTTGGTGTCCCTACCATAACATGCCTGTGAGTATGCATGATACGAAGGACGATGTTGAACCCGAGATAGATGAATTTACAATAATTAAATTTAAAGGTGTTGAAAGTGAGGCCTACTTCCCTACAGCAACTTTACGACCTGAGACAGTTCTTGGAGTAACTAATATATGGGTTAATCCTGAAGCAGCATATTGTAAAGTCATCGTAAGGACGCAAAAGGGTGAAGAAACGTGGATACTTGCATGTGATGCAGCACATAGATTAAGTTACCAGAAGAGGATAATCGTGAAAGAAAAGGTAGACCCTAAAGACCTTATAGGAAAATATGTCATAAATCCATTAACAGGTAATAAGGTGAAGATACTGCCTGGTAAGTTCGTAAATCCAAGGTATGGCACAGGCGTTGTGATGAGCGTGCCAGCCCATGCACCCTACGATTATGCAGCCTTAAGAGATTATTTAGGTACTGATAATCATGATGCTTGGGGTGAGTATAAGCCAATACCATTAATATCAGTTAAAGGTTATTCGGAAGTGCCAGCAGCTGATGTCATTAAGAGATTAGGAGTCAAGTCACAATTAGATAGGGAATTACTGGATAGAGCTACAAAAGAGGTTTACAAGGAGGAGTTTGAGAGAGGCTATATGAGAAGTGATGTCTGCGATTTGATTATGCACGAAGTAATTAGTGGTGCTAAGGACTTTGTCTGCAAGGAAATAGTAAATATCAAAGTTAGTGAGGCGAGGGAGAAAATCAAGGAATTCTTAATAGCCCATGGTTACGGTGACGTTATGTATGAAGTAATGAATGCTCCAGTTTACTGTAGATGTGGTACTGAAATAGTAGTAAAGATCTTAGAGAACCAATGGTTTATAGATTATGGTAATAAGGACTGGAAGGAGTTGACTAGAAAGGCTTTAAGTAAGATGAGGATAGTTCCTGAGGAAGCACGTAAGCAATTTGAGGCAACTATTGATTGGTTAAGAGCTAAGGCTTGCGCTAGGACTAGGGGTTTAGGTACTGAATTACCGTGGGAAAAGGGATGGATTATTGAGTCATTAAGTGACTCCACTATATACATGGCGTTTTACACTGTAATACATAAGATAAGGAAGTATAGGATAGACCCAAGTAAGTTAACAAGTGAGTTCTGGGATTACGTAATGCTCGGGGTAGGTTCAAGTAATGAGTTATCTAAGAAATTAGGAATACCTAGGGAGGTACTTGATGATATAAGAAATGAGTTCAATTACTGGTACCCATTAGATTCTAGGCATAGTGGTAAGGACTTAATACCTAATCACTTAACGTACTTCATATTTAACCACGTAGCTATATTCCCCGAGGATAAGTGGCCTAAGCAAATAGTAGCTAATGGTTGGGTCTTGATAAAAGGAGAAAAGATGGCTAAATCAAAAGGGAATATAAGGACTCTTAGAGGTTTAATTGATAATTACTCAGCTGATGTAGTTAGATTGACAATAGCTACTGAAGCTGAAGTTGAGCAGGACTTAAACTTTAGTGAGGAAGCTGTTAATAGAGCTATTGAAAGATTAATGGATATTGAAAAATTAATAAGAGATATCTCAGTAACTGATAAGACTGACTCGTTTGAAATGCCTGAGCAGTGGCTTATGAGTAGGTTATATAGTCACGTTGAAAGAGTCATTAATGAGTTGAATAGTGTCAGAATTAGAGCAGCAGGTATAAGAGTGTTTTATTTAATGTATCAAGACTTAAAGAAGTATCTATCAATGGTTAATAAGCCATCAAAAGTAGTGGACGAGTATATTAAATTATGGCTCATCATGATGTCATGGTTTACACCATTCATAGCTGAGGAGTTATGGCACGTAATAGGTAATGAGAGTTTGATTGTTACCGAAAAGATACCTCCACTTAATTACTTGAAGAAATATTTCAAACCTGATGTAGAGCTTAAGATAATGTTTATTGATAACTTAGTTGAAGATTTAAGAGAACTCGTTAAAGTTGTTGGAGGAAATGAGGCGGTAATCTACGTTGCACCAAGGAACTACTATGAGTACTTAGCTAAAGTTTACGATGTCGTTATCAAGGGTGGTAAGTTCTCTGATGTGTTGAGACTACTAGGTAGGGAGATGGGTAAGTTAGGATTTAAAGGTAAGGAGGTCGTAAGAAACCTACAAGTACTTTATGAGTTAGTAATGAAGCTACCTAGGCAGTACTTGGAGTACTTAATAAGGATTAGAGGATTGGATGAATATGAAGTAATTAATCAATTTAAGGAATACATAGAAAGGTCATGCAACATTAAAATCAGAGCTATATACATGTCTAATGATCCTAAAGTACCAGACCTTGGTGGAAGGAAGAGATACGCATTACCTTGGAGACCAAGCATATATATAATCAGTGGTAAATAGTTATACGTAGGTAATGATGTCAACGACGGGCGGCCTGATACGTGATGACCCACTGTAGCGCTGAACCTAAGCTATCCTTTTTTACTATTCAAGATGTGCTTTACTAAGGCTCTATTCCTTACTTCCTTAGCCAATCTATACCAACTATACAACCATCCTACATTAATTACGAAATATACAATTACAGAGATAACATTAGCTAGTTCCGAAGTACCTAAGTAGTTCGTAGTCAGTAATTTAATTATAAATGGTTGTAGGCTAAGCCAAACTATAGCATATAAAGAGAGTAGTATAGGTATTCTTAAAGACCTTAGTATAATATTCAGCCTCAAGACTGTACTCCTAAGTTTTTAAGTAGTGAAGATTAATATAGACTGGCGTGATGAGTACCCCTGGAACTGAATATTGATGAGAAGGCATTTGTCTGATTTTAAACTTGGAGAAAGCATCGCAGCGTGGGTTTGTCATCATGATTCAGCGCTTATAGACCTCGCTCATCTATATTATTAGGCTTCTTCATCCTTTAAATACTAAGTTAAACCTCTAACCTCTAAATTCCAGGTGATTAAGTATCGTTATGAAAATATTGAGGAGGGGTTTCAGTAAGAAGTATGATGATCTTAAATTAAGGATCGACTGTGTTGATGTACTAATAGCAATTAAAGAGGCTTTCCGGTACCGTTAACTAAGCTCATTGCTTGATATACTAGTATCAACTCTTAGCAAGTATTATCATGGCTTAACTATACCTGATAAAGAGACTTCTAAGAGAATCCTTAGTAAGTTATTGAGTAGAGAGGTAGTTAAGGATTTCATACATAGGTTAATACGTAATAAGAAGTACGGTAGTTTAGTAAAATTATTAAGTAACCCCTTAATTACTAACTACCTTAGTTTGTACTTCTACATGAAAATTATAAAACCAATTAACAGGTACAAGTGTGACAGCCTTAATAGCACCACCTAATACTCCAGTATTGTTAACATTAGGTATAGCCTTTAGACTAAATGTACCCTTAGCTTTGATACCATCAGCTATTACACCTATTTATGAGAGTTTAGAGTTGGTAAAAGAGGTGGGTATAGATAAGGGATCATCAACTATAGCTATATACTCTATACTAGGCAGGGAATGTACACCTTATTTGAAGAAATTTATAGAATTACTTAAGCTTGACTTAAAATTCATTGGAACAATAATCTTAGTTGATAGATCCATTCTCAATGAACTTCTTAAGAAAATTACTGTGGAGTACTTACTGCCGTAATTAAATGGGTGTGGCGGGCCCGCCGGGATTTGAACCCGGGACCTCCGCCGGTCGGTGACCGTCTACGGGTTAAAAGCCCGCCGCTCTACCTGGCTGAGCTACGGGCCCGTAAACCTCTATACTCACCCCCTATAAAGATTACAATGCATATTATATTAACTATGGGATTTGAACTCGGTAACTCACTTAGAGAACATCAACTATTATGTTATTTTCGAGTTAAAACTTATAATTAGTGTATCAGAATCCCAAATAGTTGAGTGGTGGATATGTCGAGTAAGAAGAAGTTTAAAGTTACAGATCATGAATTAGTGCCTAAGCATGAGGTATTATCACCTGAAGAAGCAATAAGGGTACTTAAGGAATTAGGCGTTACACCTGATAAGTTACCATGGATTAGAGCTTCAGATCCCGTAGCTAGAGAGATAGGTGCTAAACCTGGAGACATAGTACGTATTGAGAGGAAATCACCAACAGCGGGTAAAATAGTTGTTTATAGATTTGTTGTTGCAGGTTAATTTGTGGTGGGATTATGGGTAATAATGCAAACTCATGGCTTACACCTGAAGATCGTTGGGTGCTGATGGAAGCATTCATTAAGGAGAAAGGACTAGTTAGGCAACACCTAGATTCATATAATGCTTTTGTAACATCATGGATTAAGGAAATAGTTAGAGAGATTGGACGTATAGAGGCAAGCCAGCCTGGTGTATATATTGAAATCTTAGATATCAAGATAGGTGAACCTCAGTTTAGAGAAGTTGAAGGTAATATTGAGAGACTAACACCTATGGAGGCTAGACTTAGAAACCTAACTTATGCAGCACCGATGAAGTTAGTAGTTGCCTTATATGAGAATGGTGTTGAGATAGCAAGGCAGGAGATACCACTTGGTGAATTACCAGTAATGGTTAGATCCGTACTAGACCCAACATCAAGAATGGATAAGGATGAATTGATAGCTATAGGTGAGGATTGGAGAGATCCAGGTGGTTACTTCATAATTAATGGCTCTGAAAGAGTTATAGTTACTCAAGAGGATCTAGCACCCAATAGAGTATTTGTTGATAAGGCTAAGGAGGGTACAAACATAACTCATACCGCTAAGGTCATTTCAGCATCAGCAGGTTATAGAGTACCTATTATTCTAGATAGATTAAAGGATGGTACATTAGTTATAAACTTCCCACCAGTTCCTACTAAGATACCCTTCGTAATAATGATGAGGGCGTTAGGATTAGAAAGTGATAGAGATATAGTCCTCGCAGTCTCAACAGATCCTGCAATTCAGAATGAATTACTTCCATCACTACTCCAAGCTAGAGAAATAAGAACTCAGGAGGATGCCCTAGATTACATAGGTTCAAGAGTAGCACTAGGTCAGGCTAGGGAGGCTAGAATAGAGAGAGCAGCACAGATAATTGATAATTACTTCCTACCACATTTAGGTACCTCACCATCTGATAGGATAAAGAAAGCCCTATACCTAGGTCAGATGGCTAACAAACTCCTAGAGTTAGTACTAGGTAGGAGGAAACCTGATGATAAGGACCACTACGCTAACAGAAGATTAAGACTAGCTGGTGACTTACTAGCACAATTATTTAGGGTAGCATTTAAGCAATTCA
Organism: uncultured Desulfurococcaceae archaeon; assembly: GCA_964592745.1. Taxonomy (GTDB): domain Archaea; phylum Thermoproteota; class Thermoprotei_A; order Sulfolobales; family NBVN01; genus CAZAMI01. The sequence continues at coordinate 45,744 of CAZQFL010000006.1, read as the reverse complement.
TTAAGGACTTTAAGTACCAAGTTGAGAGACATAGGTTAAGAGGTAGGAAGTTAAATCTAAGAGCGTTAGCGAGACCTGACATAGTAACTGATAGGTTGAGACACGCATTAGCTACTGGTAACTGGGTTGGTGGTAGGACAGGTGTTAGTCAGATACTTGATAGAACTAACTGGATCTCAACACATAGCCACTTAAGAAGGACTGTAGCACCCTTAAGCAGAGGTCAGCCACACTTTGAGGCTAGAGACCTACACCCAACACAGTGGGGTAGGATATGCCCATTTGAGACACCTGAAGGACCTAACTGTGGATTAGTGAAGAATCTAGCATTAAGTGCTCATATATCTGTAGGTATAGATCCGAGACCAATAATTGAGTTACTCAAGGACTTGGGTGTAGTACCTATTGAAGAGTTATTCCAGAGATTAAGAGCTGGCGATGAAGAATTAGAAGCTAACTTAACTAAGTATGTTAAAGTGTTTGTTGACGGTACATTAATAGGTTATTACTTAAAGGAGGATGGCTCGGATCTTGTAAGGAGAATTAGAGAGCTAAGGAGACAGGGTAAGATTCACCATGAGGTAAACATATCATACTTAAAGACTGAGTACCTAAATGAGGTATACATAAACTGTGATGCAGGTAGAGTTAGGAGGCCTCTACTCGTTGTTGAGAATGGTAAAGTCAAGATAACTAAAGAGGTTATCGAGAGGTTAAAGAAGGGTGAGCTAAGCTTTAGTGATTTAGTACGCATGGGTTATATAGAATACCTAGATGCTGAGGAAGAAGAGGATGCATACATAGCTTTAGATCCTGAAGACTTAACACCAGAACATACACATTTAGAAGTATGGCCTCCAGCAATTGTAGGTATTGCGGCAGCCACTATACCTTATGCTGAGCATAACCAATCACCACGTAATGCTTATCAGTCAGCAATGGCTAAGCAAGCAGTTGGTTTCTACTCATCAAACTTCCATTTAAGATTCGATAGTAGAGCACACTTCCTACACTATCCACAGAAGCCCATAGTACAGACTAGGTTCCTTGATGTCATAGGTTACAATGAGAGACCATCAGGACAGAACTTCGTTGTTGCTGTTCTATCATTTACAGGCTACAACATGGAGGATGCAGTAATAATTAATAAGTCATCCGTAGAGAGAGGGCTAGCTAGATCAACATTCTTCAGAGAATACAGTACTGAAGAATTAAGGTATGCGGGTGGTCAAAGAGATAGAATAGAGATACCTGATCCAAGTGTTAGGGGCTATAGGGGTAGAGATCATTACAGACTACTCGATGAGGACGGTATAATAAGTCCTGAGATACCTGTATCATCAGGTGACGTCCTAGTCGGTAAGACATCACCACCAAGATTCCTTGAGGAATACAGAGAGTTCGGTCTAGCGGGTGTATCTAGGAGGGATACCTCACTAACTCTAAGGCATGGAGATAAAGGTATAGTTGATAGTGTAGTAATAACTGTGAGTGCTGAAGGTAATAGATTAGTCAGAGTGAAGGTTAGAGACTTAAGAATACCAGAGATAGGTGATAAGTTTGCTTCAAGGCATGGTCAGAAAGGCGTCATAGGACTTTTAGTACCTCAGTATGACATGCCTTACACACCAGACGGTATAACTCCAGACCTAATAATTAACCCACACGCATTACCCTCAAGAATGACTGTTGGGCAATTAATTGAGTCAATAGCTGGTAAGGTTGGCGCACTAGCTGGTAGACTAGTTGATGGGACACCATTCTACGGCGAGAAAGCTGAGAAGTTACAGAAGGAGTTGTTCCTACTAGGATACCCAGCTGACGGTACCGAACCTATGTATGATGGGAGAACAGGCGAGTTAATAATGACTCCAGTATTCATAGGCATTGTATATTACCAGAGACTACACCACATGGTTGCAGACAAGATACATGCTAGGGCAAGAGGGCCTGTACAGCTACTAACGAGACAGCCTACTGAGGGTAGAGCTAGGGAGGGTGGATTAAGGTTCGGTGAGATGGAGAGAGATTGCTTAATAGGTCATGGAGCACCGTTACTACTGCAAGAGAGACTTCTAGAGAACTCTGACAGGACTATAGTGTATGTATGTGAGGATTGTGGATTAATAGGATGGTACGATAGAAGGAAGGGTAAGTATGTATGCCCGATTCACGGTGATAAAGGAAAGCTATATCCTGTCAAAGTTTCTTACGCATTTAAGTTACTCTTACAGGAGTTGATGAGCATGCTCATCTATCCAAGAATCATACTTAAAGATAAGATTGAGAAAGAGTCCATGAAGGGTGAAGAGCAATGAGTGAGGAGAAAATTATAGGCGGTATTAAGTTCGGAATACTCTCACCTGAGATGATTAGGAAGATGTCAGTGACTGCCATAGTTACTTCTGAAGCATATGACGAGAACGGCCTACCTGTCGAAGGAGGTGTTATGGATCCTAGACTAGGTGTTATAGAACCTGGCCAAAGATGTGCTACATGCGGTAACACACTAGCTACGTGTCCAGGTCACTTCGGCCACTTAGAGCTAGCTAGGCCTGTAATTCATATAGGATTCGTTAGACATATTTATGACTTACTGAGAGCTACATGCCGTAAGTGTGGTAGGTTAAAGATAAGTGATGAGGAAATCGATAGGTATCTAAACTTGTATGAAAGACTTAAGGATAAATGGCCTCAGTTAGCTAAGTCGTTAAGCGAATTCGTTAAGAGGAAGGCAATTAAAACTATGGAGTGTCCACACTGTGGTGAGAAGCAGTATAAGATAAGGCTTGAAAAACCAACAACATTCATAGAGGAGGGACCTTTAGGTAGGTTATGGCCTAACAAGATTAGGGAGTGGTTAGAAAGGATACCTAACAGAGATTTAAGAGTTCTAGGTTACGATCCTGAGGTTGCCAGACCTGAATGGATGATCATCACCGTACTACCAATACCACCAATTGCTGTTAGACCATCAATACTCCTAGAGACCGGTATAAGATCTGAAGATGACTTAACTCACAAGCTTGTTGATATAATAAGGACTAATGAGAAGCTGAGGGAAAGTATTAACTCAGGAGCTCCTGAAGTCATAGTTGAGGATTTATGGGAGTTACTTCAATATCACATAACGACGTACATAGATAATGAAGTTCCTGGAGTACCACCAGCTAAGAGAAGGTCTGGCATGCCTTTAAGGACGTTAGCACAAAGACTTAAGGGCAAGGAAGGTAGGTTTAGAGGTAACTTATCAGGTAAGAGAGTAGACTTCTCAGCTAGAACAGTAATTAGTCCCGATCCAAACTTAAGCATTAACGAGGTCGGAGTACCTATTGAGGTTGCAATGACGTTAACGGTACCTGAGAGAGTTACACCATGGAATATAGAGGAGATGAGGAAGTACGTTCTTAATGGTCCCTACAAGTATCCAGGTGCTAACTACATCATAGATCCCAATGGTAGAAGGATAGACTTAAGATTTATTAAGGATCTCAAGGCAGTAGCTGAAAGCCTAAAACCAGGCTACATAGTTGAGAGGCACTTAAAGGATGGCGATATAGTGCTATTTAATAGACAGCCATCACTACATAGAATGTCAATAATGGCGCACGTAGTTAGAGTCCTACCAGGTAGAACATTTAGATTACACCTAGCTGTCTGTCCACCATATAACGCTGACTTTGATGGTGACGAAATGAACCTACACGTACCACAGACTGTTGAGGCTAGAGCAGAAGCTAAGACGTTACTGCTAGTACAAGAGCACATACTCTCACCAAGATATGGAGGTCCGATAATTGGTGCTATACAGGACTACATAAGCGGTGCTTATCTACTCTCATCTAAGGTTACACTACTAACTAAGGATCAAGTATCAGATCTATTGGCAAGCATGAACTATGCTGGTGAGATACCTGAACCAGCAATACTGTCACCTATTAAGGCCTGGACAGGTAAGCAAATCATTAGCTTACTACTACCTGAAGACTTTAACTTCACAGCTGAAGCTAAGATATCAAGTGGTGTGCTGAAGTGCACTAATGAAGAATGCTTCTGGGATTCATTCTTAGTGATAAAGAAGGGTAAGCTATTACTTGGTGTGCTGGATAAGGCTGCTATAGGTGCTCAACAACCAGAATCAATGCTTCACTTCCTAGTTAGGGAATACGGTACAGACTTCGGTAGAGAGTTTATGGATAGAGCATTTAGATTATTCCTAAGATTTATAGAGATGAGAGGCTTCACTATGACGTTAAACGACATAACCATACCTGAAAAAGCATATGAAGAGATAGGTGAGGTACTTAAGAAGGCTAAAGAACGTGTAAGTGAGTTAATTAAGTTGTTTAAGGAGGGTAAGCTAGAACCAACACCTGGTAGAACTCTAGAAGAGAGCCTAGAAATAAAGATACTAGACACCCTATCAGCAGCTCGAGATGAGGCTGGAGAAGTAGCTGCTAAATATCTTGACCCATTCAATAATGTCTTCATCATGGCTAAGACAGGCGCTAGAGGTAGCACATTAAACATCACGCAAATGGCTGCAATGCTTGGACAGCAATCAATTAGGGGTCAAAGAATTCATAGAGGTTATAGAGACAGAACATTACCACACTTTAAGAGAGGTGACATAGGTCCTGAGGCGAGAGGGTTCGTTATAAGGTCGTTCGTTAAAGGTCTATCACCCATTGAGATGTTCTTCCACGCTGCTGGAGGTAGAGAAGGCTTAGTAGATACAGCAGTTAGGACATCACAGAGCGGTTACATGCAGAGAAGATTGATTAACGCATTACAAGACCTAAGGGTTGAGTACGACGGCACCGTAAGGTCAGCGTATGGACACCTAATACAGTTCAGGTATGGTGAAGACGGAGTTGATCCTAAGAACACCTCATTCGGAAAAGCTATAAACATGAAGAGAATCATAGAGAAACATGTTGGGTGGAAAAAATGAGTAGTTCTAAGAAGAGTTCAGGAAAGAGCAGGAGAAGAAAGAAAGAGGTTAAAGAGCCCGAGAAGGTAAGTATCGAAGAAATCTTAAGAAAGATTAGAGAACCGGAGCTAATAGCTGATGAATTAGTCCGTAAACTACCTACAGAGATACCTGAAATTATTAGGAGAATAATAAGGCAGAAAATTATTGAGGCCATCGTAAGTGAGGGTATTGAGAAGGCTGATGAATTATTAAAATTACTTAAGGAACTTGAGGGAAAGGCATTAAGGTTAGTAAGGATTAGTCAAGAGGTAAGGGATGTCCTTCCTGAAGCAATCTATAATCAGTATTTAGAGGAAACGTTTAAGACTATGCTTGAAGTAGACTTAAGTGATGATGAGTTAATTTCCATAAGAGATGATACTGTCAAAACTTATCTTGAAGCTTTAGTCGACCCAGGTGAGCCAGTAGGTACTGTTGCAGCACAATCAATAGGTGAGCCAGGTACGCAGATGACCTTAAGGACTTTTCACTTCGCTGGTGTTAGAGAGCTTAATGTAACTCTAGGATTACCTAGGCTTATAGAATTAGTGGACGCAAGAAAGACTCCTGAGACCCCAATGATGAGGATATACCTTGAGGAGGAATATAAGTATAGTAGAGAGAAGGCAATAGAAATAGCTAGAAAGATTGAAATGACCAAACTTGAAAACATAGTTGAGTCTGTAGACATAGATTTAATCTCAATGCAGTTATTAGTTAGACTTGACCCCGAGATGTTAAGTGATAAAGGCTTAACTAGAGATGACGTAATTAAGGTCTTAACTAAGAGTAAAACATTAGCTGATAAGGTTAAGGCTGACCCTGACGATCCTTACTTAATACTTATCGACATACCTAAGAACTACGACATAATAAAGGCTCAGAAGTTTAGAGATAGAATATTAAGAATGAAGCTTAAAGGTATAAAGGACATAAAGAAAGTCATTCCTCAAAGAATGAGAGATCCGAAAACTGGTAAAGAGTATTATGTTCTAATAACTGATGGCACGAACTTAGAAGCTGTATTAAAGGTTGAAGGTGTCGATTCAACAAAGACCATATCGAATAGCATTCATGAAATCGAAAACGTCCTTGGCATAGAAGCCGCTAGAGAGGCATTAATTAGGGAGATAATGAACACACTAAGAGAGCAAGGTTTAGATGTAGATATTAGACATATAATGTTACTAGCTGACACTATGACATGGTCAGGTACAGTAAAACAGATAGGTAGACATGGCGTAGCTGGAGAAAAGCCTAGTGTCTTAGCTAGAGCAGCATTTGAAGTAACAGTGAAACAATTATTTGATGCTAGCGCTAAGGGTGAGGTGGACGAGATTAAAGGTGTTACTGAGAATGTTATTATAGGTCAGTTAGCACCTGTAGGTACGGCTTTGGTTAAGTTAAAGATGAATCCAACTAAAGTTAAGAGTAATGAATTAAAAAGTAGTGAGTCAAGTACTACGGGAGGTGCCACTCAGTGACGTATGAGAAGGAAACTCTATCCCTAGAGAATGAAATAAAAACATTGTTAAAGACTGGTAAGGTAATTATAGGTGCTAGGAAGTCCATAAAAGCTCTAAAGCTAGGTAAGGCGAAAGCGGTAATAATAGCGAGTCTCATACCTAAGTACATAGAGGAGGATGTAAGATACTACGCTAAGTTAGGAGGAATTAAAATTATAAGGTATAAAGGTTCAAGTTATGAATTGGGAACACTCTGCGGTAAGCCCTTCCCCATAACAACGATAGCAGTCCTAGACCCTGGTGAATCCAGAATACTCGAAGTGGAGGGTTAAAAGTATGCCAGTAAGACTTACGAGTGAGGAGTTAAGGTTCATGGCTTTACTACACGACATTACTGGAATCTCAGCTAGGGACTGTATCATAGATAATGAAAATAATAGTATAATATTCATAGTACCACCAGGTACAGCAGGTATTGCTGTAGGATCTAAGGGGCGTAATGTTAGGAGATTATCTAAGATATTGGGGAAGAGAATAGAGATTGTTGAATGGGCTGACGATCTAGAAAATTTCGTTAAGAATATCTTCATTCCTGCTAGAGTACTAGGTATAACATTAAATAAGACACCTGATGGCAGGAGAATACTCTACGTTAAGGTTGATCCCAGGGATAAAGGTATCGCTATAGGTAAGAATGGTAGGAATGTAAGTAAGGCTAAGCTAATTCTAAGGAGATATTTCAATATAGATGTAGTATCTGTTGTTTAAACTTAATAAGACTTATAAGGATGTTTGTAAAGCTAATCTACATAGGTGTAGGAATTGGCAGGTAAGAAATCACCTTCAGGACTCTATGCTGCTAGGAAATTGAGGTTAAAGAGACTTAAGTTTAGATGGAGTCAGAGAGAGTTTAGAATAAGAATGTTAAGGTTAAAGGAGAAGTATGACCCATTAGAAGGAGCGCCGATGGCTCGAGGTATTGTACTAGAGAAAGTTGGTGTCGAGTCACGTCAGCCCAATTCAGCTCTACGTAAGTGTGTTAGAGTTCAGTTAGTAAAGAATGGTAAGGTTGTAACTGCTTTCGTTCCATACGATGGTGGTATAACATTCATTGATGAACACGATGAAGTCATAATTGCAGGCATAGGTGGTAGTAGAGGTAAGTCAATGGGTGACTTACCTGGCGTGAGATATAAGGTAATAATGGTTAATGGGGTTTCATTAGAGGCTCTTATTAAAGGTAAGAAGCAGAAACCTGTCAGGTAATAGTGTTAATTACTCATCAACTTCAAAGTAATCTTCATCCCCTTCCTCAAGCTCCTTAGATATCCTTACAACATCATCCGTTACATATATAGGTTTATTAAATAAGAGTGCTAAGAATATTGCATGACTTGGTATCATAGTCTTCTTTATTCTTACACCATCAACTTCAAGGAATAGGCTGGCCCTATAGGTCATTGTTTTCTCATCAAAACCATCAATAATGACTGTCCCTAAATGCCTACCTATACTTCTAAGTCTAGGTGATAACATTATAAGTAATTCAAATATTGTTTCTCTATTGTCAGACCTATACTCGAAATATGTATCTTCACTTCTCAGTTTAGCTATAGCCCTAGTTATTTCAGGTGGTACGTTGTAGAGTATGAAGTTATCGCCGTTCTCTAAATAGCAGTTAAGTAGTCCTATCTCAAGGTCATTATCATCCCTAGTTATGATGGGTTCAACGTCTACTATTCTTATGATACTCCTTTGCATAGCTCCCTTACCACACTACCAGGTATGCATAACTCTTAAAGTTTTTAGGAGTTATGCTATTCAAGGTAACCTTAATTAGGTTCGTATGAATGTGTGTGTAGGCTGGTACGATGAGTGGGGAGCAGCAGGTACTAAATCCTGAGCCTATAGATATAAAGCTGTTTAATAAGTGGAGCTATACAGGAATAGTAGTTAGAGATCCTAGTCTTAAGAAGTACATCTCATTGAAGCCAGTATATCTACCACACACTGGAGGAAGGCATGAGCATAGAAGATTCGGTAAAGCTGAGGTACCAATCGTTGAGAGACTTATCAATATGCTTATGAGGCCTGGTAGAAATACCGGGAAGAAACACTTAGCTTACAACATAGTTAAGAGAGCATTCGAAATAATACATATAAAAACCAGTGAGAACCCACTTCAAGTATTTGTTAGAGCTATAGAGAATGCAGCACCTAGAGAGGAAACTACTAGGATCATGTATGGAGGTATAATATATCACGTAGCAGTTGATGTATCACCTCAGAGGAGAGTTGACTTAGCTTTAAGATTCATAGCTGAAGGTGCTAGACTTGCCGCCTTCAGGTCAACAAAGACCATAGCTGAATGCCTAGCTGATGAGATAATACTAGCAGCTAAGGGCGATCCGAAGAGTTACGCTATATCTAAGAAGGAGGAGATTGAGAGGATCGCACTAAGCTCAAGGTAATGAGGTGTATAAAACTTTTATAAGCTTTACAATCTAAAGTACTGGATAAGGTGAGGGTAAATGAGTCGACCCAAGAAGGAACACTTAAATCTAGTCGTGATAGGTCACGTAGACCACGGTAAGAGCACTCTAGTAGGTCACATGTTATTAAAGCTAGGAGCTATTGATGAGAAGACAGCTAAGGAGGTTGAGGAAGCAGCTAAGAAGGCTGGTAAGGAGTCTGAAAAGTATGCATGGTTCTTAGATAGGCTTAAGGAGGAACGTGAGAGAGGCTTAACAATAGCTTTAACGTTCATGAAATTCGAGACACCTAAGTACTACTGGACAATAATTGATGCACCAGGTCATAGAGACTTCATAAAGAACATGATTACTGGTGCAAGCCAAGCTGATGTAGCACTACTAGTAGTTTCAGCAAAGCCTGGTGAGTTTGAGGCTGGTATGAGTCCTGAGGGCCAGACAAGAGAGCATATAATGCTCGCTTACACCATGGGTATAACTCAGATGGTTGTAGCGATAACTAAGATGGACATTACTGAGCCTCCATGGAGTAAGGAGAGGTATGAACAGATTGTCAAAGATCTCAAGAAGTTCATGGGTAGGCTAGGATATAAGGTTGATAAAATACCATTCGTTCCCGTATCTGGATGGACCGGAGATAACATAATTGAGCCTTCACCTAACATGCCTTGGTATAAAGGGCCGACACTAGTACAAGCTATGGACTCAGTTCAGCCACCGCCAAAGCCTATAGATAAACCATTAAGAATACCCATACAGGAAGTATATAGCATATCAGGTGTTGGTACAGTACCTGTTGGTAGAGTAGAGACTGGCGTACTAAAGGTTGGTGATAAGGTAGTATTCATGCCTCCAGGTGTTGTTGGTGAAGTTAGATCTATAGAGATGCATCACGAGAGGTTACAAGAGGCATTACCAGGTGATAACATAGGATTCAACGTTAGAGGCGTATCTAAGACACAGATAAGGAGAGGTGATGTTGCTGGGCATCTAACCAACCCACCAACAGTTGTTGAGGAGTTTACAGCTAGAGTGTATGTGGTATGGCACCCAACAGCTATACATGTAGGCTATACACCGGTGATCCATGCACATACAGCATCTATAGCTTCAAGAATAGTTGAGATTATTGGTAGGGTAGATCCAAGAACAGGTAAGGTTGTTGAGAAGAATCCACAGTTCATTAAGGCTGGTCAATCAGCTATAATTAGGTTTAAGCCTATCAAGCCTATGGTGATAGAGAGATTCAAGGACTTCCCAGCATTAGGCAGGTTCGCTATGAGAGATATGGGTAAGACTGTAGGTATAGGTGTAGTCATAGATGTTAAGCCCATGAAGGTAGAAATTAGAGGTAAGTAAGCACTATAAGGACTGTAACATAGCAAAGACTACGGTGCTCAAGCGATGAGTAGTAGGGTAAGGATCAGGCTGTGGAGCACTAATGTTGAACATCTAAATGAGGTAGTTAATCAACTAGTTGAGATAGCTAAGAAAGCTGGTGTAGAAGTCAGAGGACCCGTACCTTTACCGACTAAGAGGTTAGTAGTCCCAGTACTAGTACCACCCCACGGTGAAGGAACTAAGGTTTACGAGAAGTGGGAGTTAAGAATACATAAGAGGTTAATAGACATAGCAGCTGATGAGAGAGTAATGAAGCAGATAATGAGAGTTAAAGTACCTGATGACGTATACATAGAGCTAGAACTACTGAGATAACAGGACCAAGTAAAAACCTACATAACGTAAAATTACGAGATAATTTATTTCAGTTCTGAACACATTGAATCTATAGGTGCCGGGGTGCCCGAGCGGTCTAAGGGGCCGGCCTTGAGAGCCGGTGGGGTGTACCCCCGCGCGGGTTCGAATCCCGCCCCCGGCGCCACAAAACATAACTGCTTACTTATTGGTTAAACGTGGACTTCATATTACTTTCCAAACCCTAAGCTAGGTATATCATTATAGAGGGAGAAGGTACGTTACAATCACTTATCCTCCATTACATTTGGTAATTAGTTAAGGAAAGGCGGCTATCCTCCTGGCATTCCATGTCTTGGGCTATCCTTCCATATCATATCTCATAACTCATCCTTGGTTAGTCCCATGGCTCTTGCCATATTCTTCTCAATACTTAGTAATAAATCGTGATGCTTGACTTCATCATGGATTGCTGTAAATATAAGCTTTAGTTTAGGATCAGTAACTTTCTCAGACCATTCCTTAATGATTTCCATCATATCTCTTTCTAAATTAATGTGTTCCCTAATTCTTAAAGATATTAAGTCTAGATTCTCTTAATCATTAAGGGATAATGCTTAAGTAGGTTAATAACTGCTTCATAGAATACACTATGCTTCTCTGAGTCAAGAGCAATACCCCTTATTAATGTTCTAAGTGATGGATGTTTAATCTCTTTAGAGAGCTCATACAGTTCATGAGCATAAAACCTCTCCTTCTCACACATACATTTAACTAATTCAAGAATTTCATCTAACTAATACACCATATACGTCGCAGATATACATCTATCTAAACGTTTCACTTATTATAAGTCAAGTACTCCTAGCATTAAAGCCTCTTGAAAATAGTAAATCAAGCTATGAGGAAGTTATTAAATTGAAACATGATACTAAGGATGAGTTAATGCGTGAGAATGAACTTAGGAAAGGATTAGTTGGAATATCTTCTGAAGCATTGTAGCTTGTGATAGCTATTTCAACATGTTTCAAGATTATAAAATGAGTTTGTCATCGCTGATTTGTGCTTGTGTAATCACTTACCTATTAGGCATAGAAATTACTAAAATTTAAAAATTACTTTACTTTAACCTCCTTTCTATTCTTCTATAACCCGTGAATATTGCGGTAGGCAATAGCATAAAGAATTCCACTTTTCCTTAGTTTAAGTGTTAATTCGAGCTTAGGTTCCATGTGCTGAGGCGTTAACTCAATGGTAGCTAATAGTACTGGATTAAAACTTCCTTCCCTCCTTGTAAAGGTAAAGCTCAAGTCTCCTTATGCGATGTTCTAGGGTGTTTAGATGTGGGCCTATATTCACTCTTACTTTGAATTCCTCATTAACACTAACAAGAATGTATTAGAAATTCTAACCTATAGGTTTGTAATTCGCTATTTACTTAACTGTTACAATCTATTCCTAACCAATAATCTATAGCTTCTTAAGGTTTACCTTTACGTTCTTTTCTTCGATATTCAATATTGCATAATAACCTTTAAAGAGAGGTCCCGGATTAACTATTAATGTGTTACCTAATTTATCTACACCCCTAGCTTCATGTATATGACCGGAAATTACCGTTAGAGGCTTAAACTCCTCAATAAATTTTCTAATACTCTTAGATCCAACGTGAAGACCTGTAAAAGTTAAATCTACTTTTGTTCCGAATGGTGGCGTATGTGACAATAAAACTAAATATTCATTCCCAATATTACCTATCTCCTTCACTATATTAGCGATTAACCTTTCAAAGTCATTCTCGCTCAACTCAAATGGCGTATTGAAGGGTGAGTAAAGACCACCACTTAATCCTGCAATAGTTATATTCCCTAACTTTGTGATGGTTCCATGTAAACATGTAATACTTGGATAGCTATTATTTATAACATTAATTAAGTCTGGGCTATCCATATTACCTATCACCACAATAACTTTCTTATTCTTTAATGCTACAGTGTTCAGCACCTTAAGCACATCTATGTACTTACCACTATAACTTGATAAATCACCTGCAACTAATAATGCATCTATACTGTTTAATTCGCTCTCAATAACTGCCTTAAGACTCCTCACATTTCCATGGATATCACTAACTACTAAGTACCTAATAGTAACCACCACTAGATTCTTAAGAGTAGGTGTTAAGCTTTTTTACTTATAACTCTCTCATAAAAGTTTATTGTGTATCTTAAACCTGTTAACAAATCAACTTTGGGTCTCCATTTAAGTATCTTCTTAGCCTTCTCTATATTAGCTCTTGACCTCCTAACATCACCTATTCTTGGAGGTTCTCTTTTAGGTTTTATGCGCTTACTTAGGAGCCTACATAAGATATTATAAAGCTCGTTAATTGATACTTCACGACCTGTACCTATATTGAGTGCTCCAACATAATCACTGTCGAGAGCTTTCATATTCGCTTCAGCGACGTCATAAACATAAATGAAATCCCTTGTCTGATTACCGTCACCATAAATTATTGGTGTCTCATCCTTGAGTAGAGATACTATGAATTTATATATAACACTACCATACTGACCTGGCCTCATTCTAGGTCCATACACATTAAAGTACCTTAAAGCAATGAACTTAATTCCATAATCCTCATAGTATCTCCAAAGCAATTGTTCACACATGAGCTTGGTAAGGCCATAAAGATTTCTCGGCTTTAATGGGTGATTCTCATCTATGGGTAAGTATTCAGGCTCACCATATACTGCAACACTTGAAGCATAAACTATTCTATTTATGTCAAATCTACGCATGAATTCCAATACATTAATGGTACCAAGAACATTAACTTCTAAGGCTCTTCTAGGATTAGCGTTAACTTCATCTATATTTACTATGGAAGCTAAGTGAATAACACCACTTACGTCCTTAACTAACGGCTTTAACTTACGTAGAAATTCATCATGATCTGTAACGTCCATCTTAATGAATTTAACATTATCAAAACGTAATAAATGCTTTATGTTATCGATACTACCCGAGTATAAGTTATCAACAATTATTACGTCATATACTTTACGTAATAACTCACAAGTAGCGCTACCTATAAATCCAGCACCACCAGTAACAATTACCGTACCTGAACCCATGTAATCACCATAGCCCCTAATTATAGCTAGAGCACCTCTAAACACAAAATTAAGGTTGAAAAGTAAGAATTTTTTGGAGTAATTCATGCAGAAATTCATGATCATAGTAATTATTGCGCTATTGTTATTAGCCATATCATTGCTCTTAATCAGAGAAGTACCTACGGTGAAATTAAGGGAAGTAACAACCCCTCTTAAAACTACCATAAGTACTTTCAATACTCAATCGATTTATTCGATCACAAAGAGTACTAGAAAGGAAACTTCAAGAACTGATTTAAGGAGCACTAAGTCAGTTACAATTAGCACTGCAGTAAGTAATCAAACCATACCACATACGACTACTCCTACAAAATCGTTAACTACATCATTAACCACAATATTAAATAAAAGTAAGAGTAAGGTACAGATAACAAAGATTAAGTTTAGGAACGTAGTAGCTTCATGTATGGATAAGGAAACATTAGGAATCTTAAGCATTAACTTAAGTGCTATCTTTAATATCGATATCGATAATTATGTAAGGGGAGGTCACGCATTCATATACATGAGTAATGGGAAGTTAATCATAGGGGTTCGAGGGTTATTACACTCCATAGGTATATATGAGGAAGGCGATGAATATCCCAAATACATAATCTTACCACTTCAAGGGAGGGAGAGAAATGTTATACAGGCTGATTACACTTATATTAATGAGACATTAACGGTGTTAATGATTAATGTAAGTAAGATTATTAACGTAATTAATGATGGTAATTATAAATTAATAGTATGGAGTGGTTATAGGTGGAATCCAAGAGAGGTGTTAATAGCTGATTTCGTGAAGAAGAACTTGACCATATCTATAAATGACATCAAACTTGAGGAAAAACCCGCAAGTCTTGTTTGTGAGGGTGGGGAGTATGGTACTGAAGTAAGTAGCTACTTAACGAGTTTAGTATGCTACCATAGGTCTAGCTTACTAGAAGTTATTAGAAGTAAGATTTTCGGTAATGAGAGTGTTACAGAAGTAACTAGTAAGATATGGAGAGTATTAGAATGGGTTAGCAGTAACATAAGGTACGATTATGATAAGGAGGCTAAAGGTATACTCTACATAAATAACCCATTAACAACGATAAATAGAGGTAAAGGGATATGTATTGACTATTCCGTACTAATTTCAGCAGCCCTTCAGTCAGTTAATGTAAGTCCAACATACATATTGAGTATCAAATCAGTAAACCATGCTGTAGCAGCTATATATTTAAATAATTCACTATTTATACTTGACCAACATCCGCCCCCAATGGAGATTCAAGACTATGTAGAATATATACTTAAAAGTAGGACTGTACGTGCTGACATAATTCAAATTAAAGGAGGTAAAACACCCGTAGTTGAAGTATTCCCAAACGTTGACTTAAGTAAGTTGTTTAACTATGATTCATATCCACAAGATTCAATACCTTATCTTGATTGTGAAGTATCAATGAGATTAAGCAAATATTTAGGCTTAACTATTGAGCCTAAATTATTAAGTTTAATAGAGAGTAACCTTCTAGTGGGTAGGCTAACACTATTAGTACCACCCATTTCAGGTTTAAGAATGAGTGAAGCTGTACCTGTAACGTACTTTTATAATCCCGTATTTAAGAATCAATGGATAGATTTCCTCGCAATGAAAGCTTTAAGTATTGCAAGGAAATACTTCAGTGAGTACATAGGTAACGAATCTTATATTTGGGTCCATATAGGTAATTATTCCATGAGTATTGCTGTTGTAAATTACGAAATACCTAATGTTACTATTAAAATCCACAATGAATCCGTGACTCTAATGATTAATTATAAACATAATAGAATAAGTAAAGTAAATGTACTCATTTATAAGAAGGGTGAAGTAGAGCCCATCTTAGGTATAGCACCTAAAGGGTATACGTATGAAGGTATTAAGACAATACATGCTAGTGAGTGGGTCATTGATAAATATAGTGCGTTAATAAAGTTTAATACAAAAGACATACTTAAAAACCTAAGTAGTGGTGAGTACACATTAGCAGTATGGGTAAACGGTAAGTTATCTTACGGACTAATCATTAATATAAATAACTAGCGATTAAGCCTTTACGTAAAGTAAAATTAAGGTCTAACGAAGGGTAAGTAAGGGGGTTGTATGGAGGTTAAGGTAGTATACCTAGGTTTAATAGCTGACATTACTGGAAAGAAGGAAGAGAAAGTAAAACTTAATTCTGAAACTAAGTTCTCAGAGCTCCTCGACATTATATTCATGAAGTATCCTAAACTGAAAGAGTTAAGTAAGAAGTTAGAACTCATATTCCTAGTTAATGGGCTAAAGTATAATAGCGAAGATAAACTTCATGATGGGGATGAGGTAGCTATCATGACCGTACCTTCGGGTGGGTGATGAATGATCGTTGATGTGAGAATAACTCATGAGGAGATAAATGTTAATAAAGTCATTAAGGAAATGATCAAAAACTCAAGTAGTGAAGGCTCATTAGTAATGTTTTTAGGCTATGTTAAAGAGTTTGTCGATGGTCATAGAGTTAATAAGCTCATATATGAAGCTTATGAACCGTACTCTACACAAATACTTAAGAGAATTGCAAGTGAAGTTATGGATGATGATGTAACTGATGTACGAGTATACCATAGAGTAGGTGTTTTAAGACCCCATGAACCCATCATATACATATTCGTTATTGCTAAAAACAGATCTAAAGCATTTGAGAAGTGCAAGGAATTACTTGAGAGGATTAAACGTGAAGTCCCAATATTTAAGTTAGAGGTAAGAGATGATGGTGAATATTGGATTGTTGGTGATGGTTTAAGGATTAAGAGGGATAGCTTATAGCATCTATTAAATACTTCTAATCATTCCTAACTCCATTCTAAACATGCATGCCCTACATATGTCATGTGAGGAGGGTTCACCACATACCTTACAAGTACTTAGTTCAACGACTTCTCTACCACTCTTCTTAAGTAAGTTAAGTGATGTTAGGAGTGACTGTAACAACCCATATTTTGTTCCTGGCATCCTCTCTTCTAATTCATTTAATTGTTTCCTTATGGTCCATCTAATATTTGTTGGGGCGTATGGACACTCAACAAAGTGCTTAGGATAGATATTATTCAATATCGCGTATAGTGTTGTCTCTTTTTCTAGAACCTCGAAGAAGGGCTTAACTTTACGAACAAACTTTGGATGTTTAGCACTACCTGTAGTTGGTGATAACCTAGTTATCTTATCCCAGCTATTCTTTATTATATTCATTAAATACGTTTGAATCACGTCATCAAGATTATGTGCGGTTGCTAATACGGTAGCACCCATTTCCCTAGCTACTTTGTTTAAGAGGTATCTTCGAAAGACTCCACAGTAACTACAGGGTAAGTACGGTAAGCCTCTCTTCCTGCCAATTCTCACGATCTCATCAAGTGTTGCACCAAATTCTTCTTTAAAGCTAACAATTTTATAATCAATATCTTTATAATCATTAATGAAGTCTAAGAAGTCCTTTATCGTGTATTCCCTATAACCCTTTATACCTTCATCAATTAATAATGCAGAAATCTTCCACGTAGGCACCTTCTTAGCCAACCTCATAAGGTAATGAAGTAATGACAAAGAGTCTTTGCCACCTGAGACAGCAACTACTATGTGCTCCTTCTTACCGAATAAACCATATCTTCTTATGGTTCTTCGGACCTTCCTATCAAAATACTCAATAAAATGCTTAGCACAGTATGCTTTACCATCAGCCTTAGATATGTACACTGCAGGCTTACCACAGTAGCTACACTTAACCACCTGAAACCACCGGATAAAGTATTAATTCATCACCATCGCTAACACCATCCTCCTCAGTCACTACATTACCTGACTTAACGACTACGTACTCCTCACTAGATAACTTAAGTTTCTTAAGTATATCCTTAACCCTAACGTCACAACCTTCGAATTTAACCTGAAACTCCCTACCATCAATAATCCTTACTCTTACAATCACTTCAGCCCCCACTACCTTTAGGCTAACTAAGTTTAGAATGTTCATTAACTTAGTAGCTAACTCAATGACTTAATTACCCTATAGTGAGATATTTTAGGGTTTAGCGATGGGTGCGGTGAAGGAGGTTAGAGCTGCTCAAGCGGCTTTATGGGGTTTCTATCCATTAAAGAGGGATCAATTAATTAATGAGTTAAGGAGATGCTTTGAAGACAGTGTTTGGGGTCCTGGTAGCTTACCACGAGGTTATGTTGGTGAGCTTAAAGTCATTGGTGGTATTGCACCACATGCAGGATATAGCTATTCAGGTCCTTGTGCAGCGCACCTATACAAAGTTATTGGAGAGAATGTAAGAGATGTTAATACCGTAATAGTCCTTGGTACTAACCATACGGGCTTAGGAGGAGCTATAACAACTACCAAGAGGTATATTTGGTCAACACCGCTGGGTGATGTGGATACCGATGATGAATTCATTAATGAGTTATTAAAGATTAACCTCGTTGAAGAGGAGCCATTAGCTCACTTAGAGGAACATTCAGTTGAAGTTCAGTTACCCTTCCTTCAATTCGTTCTTAAGAGTAAATTCAAGTTAGTACCAATAGTTGTTAGGGAGTTAAACGTATCTGTGTTAAGAAGTATGGCTAAAGCAATCAAGGATATTAGTGATAAGTTACAGAGAAACATATTGTTAATAGCTTCATCGGATTTCACACATCACGGATCAATGTACGGTTATGTTCTATACACAACAGCTGTAGCTAGAAAGGTTAGGGAGCTTGATATGTTATTCATAAACTATATATTAAAACTAGATACTGAAGGCTTTATTAAGTCAGTAAGAGAGTATGGTGCTACAGTATGCGGTCCTGGAGCTATAGCAATACTCATGGAGTTCGTTAAGAGTGTTGGTGGTAAGGCTAAGCTACTTAAGTATTACAACTCAGCTGAATTAACAGGTCAGGAGGATGTAGCAGTAGGTTATGCTTCAATAGTCTTCACATATTAAATTAGGAACTATTATAAACTACAAAGATACATACAAATTTGGTGATGAGAAGAGGGTCTAGCGATTGATGAGCAAAGCTGGAAGGGCTGAGTTAGTAAAGACATTAAGTAAGGCATTATTAATATATACATTAACATTAATCATCACATACTCCATAATTAACTCAAGTTTAACCGAGATCTCTACCATATACATAAACTCACTAGGTAAGCTAATTATAGCAATATTCATTACTTTACTTACAGTATTGATATTGAGGATAATTAAATCATCAAATCTTACTGACTACCTACTAATACTATCTGTAGTAACTTTAGGCATATCATTACTTATTTATGAACACTTAGCCATCAGTCGGAGAAGTCTCAAAGTATATGTACTACCATTGATAAACATATTAATCCACGATGGACATACAGTCTTAAGCGTTGACTTAGGTCAATTATTCCTTCTAATAGCCCTAATACTCATACTCCTTAAGACGAGGATATTGAGAGGTAAATCTAAGGTATAGAGCTTTTTAAAGCGACTTCTTACGTAAACATATGCATCACTTATTTTTAAACAATAAGTTCAACTGTATGTGTAGGCTCAAATGATATGTAAACCTAAAACTTTTGAGGTGTATATTAAGTGCGAATAAAGGGCTTAATACCCGTAATAGCAGGACTAATGTTACTAATAGTACTCGGTTCTGCTCTTGCTATGTGGTATGACACCCTAAAAATAAAAGCAACAATAAGTACAGGAGATGTAGACGTAAAATTTGGAAAGGTGGATAGTGTCGAAAACGATCACGGTAAGGATGTAGCTAACTGTCATGTAGAGCTGATGGAGATCGAGGATGAGGATTCAGGTAATTCTTACGGAGATAATGATCTGGACTTAAATATAACTATAGAGAATGGATATCCAAGCTATTGGTGTAATGTAACATTCACAGTGAATAATACCGGAACTATACCTGTAAAGGGACCTTATAGTAATGCTACTGGAACGCTATCCCCATTCTCAGATAGAGAAACTCTTGATGACGGTGTAGAAATACTTTATGAGTTAGAACCAAAACAAATAGATCCTGGTAAATCAGCTACCTTCACTATCAAGATTCACATACTTCAAGGAGCTGAAGAAAACCATACATACACTCACCAAGTGGAACTATACTTCGTACAATGGAATGAAGCACCATCATAAGTAAAGTTAGGGTGAATAGAATATGAATAAACTAATAGCATTTTTAGCAATCCCGCTGCTCCTAGTTGTTATACTCGGTTCTGCTCTTGCTATGTGGTATGATACGCTAAAGATACATGCAACAATAAATACAGGAGAAGTTGATGTGAGCTTCAGCGGTACTATATATGTTGAGGAGGTTTCAGAAATTAATGATAAAGATGTAGCTAGTTGTTCAGCTGTATTTGAGGAAATACAAGATGAAGATCTAAATAATCCGTTTGGCAATAATGATCAAGAACTCAAGATAATAATTGACAATGCTTATCCATGCTTCATTTGTAAGGTAAATACCGTGGGAGTTCAAAACCTAGGATCCATACCAGTGAAGGTAAAAATTGAGAGCGTTAAAGTATATCCATTGAATCATCCTGAACAATCAAGAGATTGCGAACTTAAATATAATAATGCTTATGGTTATTATTATGAGTGTGATGCGGATGGTGATGGAGATGCGGATATAAACATGTGGGGATGCTTTACATCTTTCATCCAAGATATACAGCTACATCCAGGCGAGAATAAAGACTTCACCGTAGAAATGCACGTTAAGCAGGGAGCTGAAGAGAATTCATCATTTATAGTAGAAATAAAGTTAAAGGCTAGGCAGTGGAATGAATGAGGTGTTAAATATTGCTAAATAAAAAAGAACCGTTTTTTCTCCTACCTACACTACTCATGTTTATTGTCTTGTTTTCATTTGCTGCGGCTCAATGGAGTGATAGTCTTAAATTGCATATCGGTGTTTCTGTTGGCACGGGTTATGATTGTGTCTCACTTAGTAATTGGAGTTGTAGTGATTTAGGCTCGGATCAACAAATACCCGGCTATAATAACCCTGAGGGTAAGGATATAGCATCATGCAGTTTGATCGAAGCTGAGTGGGACGATCTAGGTAATGTAGTAACGCTATCATTGATACTTAATAATGCTTATCCTGGCTATAGGACTGACATAACATTTAATGTTACCAACACTGGTACTTTACCTGTGAAGCTTTATGATATTGTTGAAAACTATTCCTTAATTAGCGATGTAGTTAATGTGACATTAGTACCACCTACAGATATAGAGTTAGATCCTGGTGAAAGTCATAAGTACGTACTTCATATTGAAGTACTTCAAAGTATTAGAGAGAATTCCACATATTCATTTAGGGTTGAATTAACGTATACCTACTGGGCAAATCATAAGAAATGCTTTAAGTTTACAAGCTATAAATCGCACGCATTTAAGCTTAACATGAAGTATACATGTATAAGTGAGGAGGGTTTCGTTAGTCTAATGAATGATGGATCTAAGATTGTGATTAAGTTTAGTGAATTTAAGGGAGGTTGGGGTTGGATTGGCTTAGTAATATCTAACAATATAGGGAAGACAGTAACTCTTTCAAGGGATAATATAGTAGCGTATGCTGAAGATGTTGATGACTTAAAAGTATTCCTATATGGTCCCTTCATATCAGTAGGTAACTCTGGTGTATGGGGACATGTAAGTATATGTGATATGCTCATTAATATGAATAATGATGGAAATCCTTTCCCAGACATATCACCCTCGGATCACATAAACCTTCCAAGTAATGGTAAAGCGATTTTATGGCTCTTTATTGAGGGTGATCCAGGGCCTAAGGAGATTATCGTGGAATTAACAAGTTAACATGGTTTTAATAATGGATTCCTTCGATGTACGTACATTTAATAGCTCTGAGAACTTTATCAAGATCAAGTCAATTAGTGGGAATTCGGTATCATTTATTATAGAGGACTTTAAGAATTGGTGTTGGGCAGGATTGATAATATCTAATTACGTTAAACCCCAAATGTATGTATACTTAAGGGATGTTAAAGTTACGACAATACCTAAAGCGGGTGTGATTAAGGTATTCCTTTACGGACCGTTTAAGAATCCTAGTGAGAGTAGGGTTTGGAATGATTTTGATGCTTTAACCATGCGTGATAACATGATTAGATACAATAATCCGTTTCCTGACGTATCTACTAGAGACCATGTTAAACTCCATAGGACTGATAAAGCAGTTTTATGGATTTATATTGAGGAAGTTAGTATTAAAGAGGTTGAAGTGTCTATAACTTTAGGAGTTTAGTGTAGTGTAAGGTCATGCTAAATAAAGCACCTAGACACGTAAATATAAAGTTGATTCGTATTCTCATAATTACATTCACACTTCTCATTCCTAATGTAGCTATACTTATTGGTGGAACAGCAGGTTCGCTCATAACCTACATAATTTGGCCTACGTTGATAATCCTGTCAATACCCTACATATATCGTAGTGGTATAGGGGCTATGGATGCATATAAGGGATTTAGTATAGGGCTTATCTTAATAACTATATTCATCGCATTAGGCTTCATATGGGGCTTTAACTTAAGAATAAACCTAATTAAATTATCACCTACGTCATTTATAATTAGCTTCGCTATATTCTTAGTACAAGTTATTGGTATTGAGGTTGGTAGATCAGCTACGGTAGGTCTTGTTAAAGGGTTTTGGAGTAGGATGATATTAGGTACCTTAAGTGGGTTATTCCTAGGTTCAACTATTTATGTAGCAATGGATTACTTCTTAAGTGCTACTAAGACTCCTATAACCATGTTGCCAAGCTTATTTTATAGTATGATTTTAACTTTATTACATATATTAGGTGGGTTTAAGGTAGCTATGATCTTTAGGTTACTAGTCGATGGTTATATGAGATTTTCACCCATAGTTGCTAATACAGGCGAGCTAGGTATGGTATGGAGTGGTTTCCAGTCAATGATATACTATGGAGTTTTAATTACTATACTATACTCTATACGGAAGCTTAGGGGTGTATCGAAGGATTTCTTTGAGTTTAGTAAGCTCAGTAAACTTAAGAGATACATACCTGAAGTGATATCTCTAGTCTTAGTTATTATGGTACTCTTAACTCTACACTTTAAGATAATACCTTTAGTCATCATTAGTGGTAGTATGAGACCTACATATGATGTTGGTGATATAGTACTTGTTGCCTTACATTCTCCTTACGATGTTAAAGTAGGTGATGTAATCGCATTCATATTTGGTGGTAAAGAAGTTATTGTTCATAGGATTTACCAAATTACTAAAGAGGGTTTTAGGACGAAAGGTGACGCTTACATTAATCCCGACCCGTTCATTGTACGTAGGGAGTCTGTAGTAGGTAAGGTAGTTGGATACATACCCAAGTTAGGCTGGGTTACTATAGTGTTTAGGGAGGGGTTAAAGAGTTATGAAGGAGTTATTGCGGTTACTCTAATAGCTTTACTAATCATAATAGGAATATCTATGAGGTTCATGAGGAGGCACAAGTTTAAATTTAAGAGAAGCGGTACTTACTGGTGAGGTTTGACATGCCTTCAAGAAAGCTCTTAAGGACCTTGAATACCTCATTACTAATAGCCTCATTAATTATAGTATCTCTAGCAGGAGTAATTGGTTATGCTGCATTCACTAAGAAGCCCTACATAGTTAAGGAATATACGCTATTCAGCATTAAGAGAAGATCGGAATATTCACTGAAATTCCTATTAATACCTAATGAGGTCTTTGGTGAAGAACTAAGTTATGACCTTAAGACACCCATATACCTCTCCATAGTTAAGTTCATACATATCAATTACAGTCTTGACTACAGGAACGCTACTGCGTCAGGTAATTTAAATATGACAGTTAAAGTTGTCCATCCCGATGGTTGGTCTAAGACATATCTATTAATCAGTAAGTCATTTAATAACACTTCACACGTTATTGGAGAATTAAAGCTTAATTTAAGTAGATTACTGATGTTCATGAACAACCTAACTTCAGAGCTAGGTCTTAAACCAACACCATTCGATGTAATAGTAGATACATCAGTAAAGTCAAGATTAAAGGTAGACTCTAGAGTAGTTATGGACCCATTTACTCACCCAATCACACTTACCATAGATACGCGTAACAATAAAGTCATTGTTAAGGGTAATTTAAGTAATTCAGCCACCATAAGTAGGAAGATAAGCAAGACTAAGGAATTAAATATAATCGGCTTTAACATTAATACACTCAGATTAATATCTATAATCTTAGCAATAGTAGGTATTTCATTCCTTACAACATCGACATTCATGTTGATGAGGTTAAGATCATTTAATATTGTGGAAAAATTTGAGAAAAAGTACTCAGATATATTAGTGACAACTGATAGTATACCTAAAGGATCAAATGTAACGAAGATTTCACTAAGTAATCTAGAGGAATTAGCGAAATTGGCTAGGTTACTTGAGAGGCCAATACTTAAGCTACAGCCTAGTAATGGAGATAAATTGCAGTACTTTATAGTGGATAGGGATGTCGTATATGTAGTTAAAGTAGGTAGGAATTCGTAGTAGATAGTTTTTATAAGTTTGATTACCCGGAAGTAACACCTGCTTATAAATAACTGCTACGGATTTGGGTAAATATTTAATATAAGTGATACCGACATGACGCATCTTTGCCTGTCTAAAAGATTTAATAATCTCTACGCACATAGTTAACTAGCACTTAAGGCGTTGTGAAAGTATTGTCTGATGAGGAATTCCAGGGGAGATGTAACTGTGGTAGTTTGGTAATAAAATTATTCTCATTGTTAAATGACGATGTCAGAGTGGGGATAATTGTAATATTAATGAATGATGGACCATTAAGTCTTAGATCATTAGCTAGAAGGCTTAAGGTAAATCACAAAAAACTAAGTAGAAATTTAAGGAAACTCATAGCAACAAACTTTATTGAAGAAATGCAGATTAAGGTCTCAGACAATAGGGTTTATAAAGTATATTTCATAAAACCTGAAATTAAGGAAGTGTTAGATAAGATAATTAAAAGCTACTAATTACTCTCCATGAATTCTTAGTTCTCTTAATTGAGGATTGGTTAAATTGTAATTTATATCCCTAAAACCTAGGGATTCAATCATAGTAATTGATGACTTAAGTAATTAGTTTTATGGAGGTAATGTAAATTATGTTTTTAAAGCTTCAATTCTGAGACTCTTTGGGGTGCCGCGGTAGTATAGCCCGGCCAAGTATGCGGGCCTCTCGAGCAGCGGGCCCTGCGTGGGGATAGCCCGTGACCCGGGTTCAAATCCCGGCCGCGGCACCAATTAATCGTTGTTCATAACTACTTCCTCTTCTTAACTAAAACAAATGTGTGACCCCTAACATCAACTACTATCGCATTAACCTTCTCTGCTACTTCCTTAGCTATATCTTTAGTCTTCTTACCACTAACTCTAAGATATGAACGTAACACCTTAACTTTAATTACCTCCTTATCATCTAATTGTCTCTTTATTTCGTTAATAACACCCTCACTAATACCGCTCTTCCCTATCCTCACATGTGCGGTACCATGAATTACCTCCTTTATTATTTCTTTCTTGGGCATGGTACCCTACTCACCCATCCACATAGTAAACACTTCCTAACAACCATAATATACTTCCTATTACCCCTTAATCGAACGGTAGCTGTAAGACCTGGTATTAATGGTACGTAGCAATTCTTACATATACCTCTACGTAAATACGTAGGCTTCCTAACGTTAGCCTTACTAATTAAATTGAGTGCTATTTCCACATATCTACGAGCTCTATCGTAATTACCTAGCCTTACTTCATTCACTGCTAGTGTATATAGCTTTCTCACTCTCTGTAATGCTAAGTCCTTAATTATTCTCCTCACTACCTATACCCTTAGGGAGGTTAGCTTGAGTATTATAAGGTTAATACTAGCTGAAGCAGCTTTAGAGCTAGTACCTAGGGATATCATAGATCATCCATCAGTACTTAAGACTGCTAGAAGGAGGCGTAAGAAGCCAACTGAAATATTACTTGATGTATCACTTCACTACCATGCCATGAAGAAATTAAGGGATAGGCATAAGAGGGGTAGACCTGACATAGTTCATGTAGCCCTACTTGAGGCTTTATCATCACCACTAAATATTGAGGGTAAGCTTGAAATCATAGTGCATACTATATCAGACTACGTAATATATATAGACCCATCAACGAGAATACCGAGAAACTATAATAGATTTGTTGGACTAATGGAGCAGTTATTAATTCATGGTAAGGTACCCCCAGATAGTGATAAACCATTAATGACTGCTGTAGCAATGAGTTTTAAGGGTTTAATGAATGAACTAGGTATTAAGAACATAGTATTGCTTAGTGAAGAGGGTGAGATAGTTAAGACTGAAGATATATGTGAGTATGCAATAAGTGAGAACTTACCTATAGTTATTGGCGGATTTCCTCATGGTGACTTCAGTGATGAAGTTAAGTCATTCGCTAAATACGTATTCTCCATCTACCATAAACCATTAGATACCTGGGTTGTCGTTTCTAGAGTATTAGCAGCTTGTGAAAGAAAATTAAACATATTACCTTAAAGAAAAATAGTTTGTTAATTAACGTATTAATAGTAAAAGTGCTTCTATGTATTTTCCTATAAAGTACTTACCTTTATTACTGATTACATATATCGTCTTGCCCTTACTACTCGTGGCTTTACTTAATAGTCCCTTATTAAGTAATTCATTCACTACTTTACTACATGTAGCCCAGCCAAGTAAGCATTTATTGCATAACTCAGTTATTCGAACGGGTTTTAACGCCTTACTTAATACACATACATATAGACTAAGTCTATCTCTCCTCTTAGAAAATATTCTTACCCCTATAATTCTCATACCATACTCTCCAAACCTCAAGCCCACTGACTCTGTTATTTTGTATGGACCAAGAACTTTATCATCACTCATCACACTCTCTAGTTCGGTCATTACATTAAGAAATCTTAAACCCTTCTTTGTAGCTCTGTAGTATTTCCTTCCTTCATCACGTCTTACCTCAGTTATGAGGTCTCTTTCAAGCGCTTCTCTTAAATAACGCCTTATCTGCAAATAGTTAAGGCCAGTAATCATCATTAAGTGGGTTATGCCTTCCTCCCCCATACATGCCTCAATCAATCTTGACAATATTACGAAATAATCACGTCTACCCACTTAAGTAGCCCTCCCACATGACTATGATCAAAAATCCCTACTAATCTAATATATGTTACCCTAATAATTTCAGTTCACATGGGTAACTACAACAAAGTATATTACTAATGTTAAAGGTTAGAATACCCTATTTGTGTATGTGGCCAACCTAGTATACTCAATAGTGATGTAGCCATTACTCACTCACGGATTCACGTATCACTTACATACTTAAGTTTAAATTCAAGGTAAAGGAGCATCTTGTAGGGATCTGGATCTGATATCTAAACGCTTAGTACTATGGCTAATGGTCGTGTTACTCCTTCTATTAATTGCCATAACTTCACTTAAGCCCATAGGTATTACAGTCCACGTGGTTGTTAATGACGATATGAAACCTACACTATGTGTTGGTGATGTTGTATTGCTCATACATGGTGAAAGCAATATTGGTATTGGTGACGTAATTGGCTACATAAGTAATGGAGAGATAGTAATAAGCAGGGTTATTAAGATTGTGAGGAGTGGTAATGAGATAGCATTTGTAACTAAAGGTGATGCCAGTAAAGATCCTAACCCCGAACTAATACACATAAGTAAAGTAATCGGTAAGTACCTATTACACGTACCCAGAATTGGATGGTTTGCAATAATAATGAAGGAATTACTAAGAATGACTCACGTAATTGATTAGGAGTTAGTAAATCACAGAGCAAAAGTAGTTCATTAGATGTTAGATCTTATGTGCAGTACCTACAAGCTCCTTAATACTCTTAACGTTGTGGTATTGGATCCACTTCTTTAGACCGTTAAGTACCTCATTAACTATTCCTTCGTTAGTCATTAATGCGGTACCTATTTGTATAGCCTTAGCACCTGCCGCAATAAACTCTGCTGCTGTAGTCCAATCACATACTCCACCAACACCTATAATGTCAGCAGTATACTCTTTATAAACATCGTAGATAACTCTTACAGCTATAGGATGTATTGGAGGTCCTGAAAGTCCACCATATCTAGCTGTTAGTACAGGCCTTAATGTAAATACGTCTATATACATGGCCTTCACGGTATTAATAAGTACTAAACCCTTTGCACCAGCTTCTAATGCCTTGCCTGATGATTCAATAATTTTATCAGTTAATCCTAACTTAGCGAGTACTGGTATAGAGATTACGGAGGATACAGCCTTAACTATATTCTTAACCTTGACTGGATCACTGCCTAATTCTATACCATAGCCTTTAGCGTGAGGACAGCTTAAGTTGAGCTCTAACGCGTTGGCACCTGATTTTTCCGCCTCAACAGCTACATCAACAAACTCGTTCTCGAATCTTCCACCGATACTAACAATTATCGGTATACCTAACTTCTTAGCAGTCCCCACTAAATCCTTGATAACAGATTTACCAGGATTAGCTAGACCTACAGCATTAAGTAAGCCACCAGTAGGTAATTCAACTATTATCGGTGGTTTAAACCCGGTCTTAGGTTCCGGGGTTATAGTCTTGGTTACAACAGCAGAGAAACCTAACTTAACTAATCTCACTATACCACCGGGACTATTACCTAAAATTCCACTAGCATTCATCACCGGGTGCTTTAGTTTTAATGAAGCAACCTCGGTTTCTAACGACATAGCGACACCTACATCATTCCTAGCGTTAATTAAAATTGAACTTATTATTTCTTATTGAGTAAGTAGTTGATAACTTTAGAGGCTTTAAATGCAGGCCCATCCTTGCATAGGGATAGTCCAGTCTCACCTAATATGCATTCGCCACATAATCCTAGTCCGCACTTAACTGTGGATTCCATGACTAGTACAGGATCCATACCATATCTAGAGCTCATAAGAGCTATCGAGGCTAACATATCATTTGGTCCTGCAGCAATTATCTCAATAGATGAATCCTTCAATTTAGGAATAAGCTCTGCGACGAGATCTGTAGCTTTACCGCAGTAACCCATAGTACAATCCTCTGTACATACCATTAATTCACTTCCGGTGACTTCCTTGAAGAATTCAGGAACTATACCTACATCATCAGCGCTTCTCGTACCCCATATGACGTTTTCTAATAAATTCATATTATAAAGCTTCTTAGCTAACTTAATTAGTGGTGCTAATCCAGTACCGCCACCTATTAGTAAATACCTTGATTCATTATTTAGATTGATAGGTTTACCTAGAGGTCCTGCAACAGCTAGGATTTTATCCTTAGAATTTGCTAATGCTCTAGTGCCTTCACCTCTTACTTTGAAGAATATTAGTAATTCTGAACTCCTGTAATCAGCAATACTCATAGGTATATAATCTATGCCTGGTATCCATATCATTACAAACTGTCCTGGTTCGGGTTCATTCTCAAAATCTTCAAGAAGTTTAAGTCGGGCAACTAAATACCTTCTAGAAAGTTGTACTACATCAGTTACCCTTACATGCCTTATCGTATATCTCTTCAGGCTTACGCTATTTACGTGAAATGGTGAAGAGCTAATGTATCTAAACAGTGTCTTATCACTCTTTAGGTCTTCC
This sequence comes from uncultured Desulfurococcaceae archaeon, assembly GCA_964592745.1. Taxonomy (GTDB): domain Archaea; phylum Thermoproteota; class Thermoprotei_A; order Sulfolobales; family NBVN01; genus CAZAMI01. Next base: position 16,138 of record CAZQFL010000006.1, on the reverse strand, counting down.
GTGATCTTACTCAAAAAGCCCAACCTATTCCCTTACTACAGCCTATTTAAAGGCTTCGTACTTTAAACCTTAATGTATACTCCATAACCTCTCTATACGTAGCATTATCTATAAGCCCTTCCTTAAGTAATACATTAAAGATCTCCGTTACGGTGATTAATGTATATAGTTTAACACCTTCAGATGCTAAAACCTCTCGAGCACCTTGCTCTCTATCCACCACTGCTGCAGCAGCAACTACGCTAGCATTTAATGCTTTAAGAGCCTTTGCCGATGTTAATAGACTCTGCCCTGTTGTTGCTACATCATCAACTATAAGTACTTTCCTACCCTCCAATACACCTTCAACCTTACTTTCCATTCCATGACTCTTACGTTCAACTCTTACATAACCCAACGGTATTCTCTTAGTAAACGCTATGTATGCCGCTAAGGGTATACCCCCTGTAGCAACACCTGCTACAGCATCGTACTCAACATTGATGATCTTAATTAATTCATTAATCACTTTAAATGCTAAGTCAGGGAAGCTATACAGTCTCCTCAGGTCTATATAGTAAGGACTCTCGATACCTGATGATAACTTAAACTTCCCAAATCTTATGATACCAACTCTATAGAACTCCTTCACGAACCACGACATGATCTCAACCTTTCTCTCTGCTCATTAATTACTTTTAAAGCTGTTCCTAGCGGGTCCTTAGATCTTGTTATTAATCTACCAACAATCTCGTAATCAGCACCAACACATAGTGCTTCTCCAGGTTTTGCTCCTTGAGCACCAACACCAGGCGATAATATTTTTATGGATGGACCTAAGAACTTCCTGCCGGTCTTAATGATATCAGGTCTTGTTGCCGGTAGTACTGCACCCCAAGCATTAACCATTTTCACTATTCTAAGTAAGTCATCAAATACTTTATCCATGACATCACTAGCTCCAGGATGACTCATACGTGCTACTAATACTAAATTGATGTTAAGTTCTCTACATACTTCAGATAATTCCTCTAAAGCACCCTTAACACCAACAAATGCATGAGCTATGACAGTATTAACACCTGTATCAGTTATTGTCTTTACGATTAATGCCATAACATAACCTATATCGGCAAGCTTTAAGTCCGCAATTAATAACTTACTTCGTTGATTAACCGTACTTAATATATCTTTAAGACCCTTAACACCAACTTTAATGATTAAGGGAAGACCGAACTTAAGCCCATGAACAACATCACCAATTTCATCTATTAAGTTAACACACCATTTCTTCTCATCAACATTTACCGGAGGATCTAAGGCAACAATTAATGACATTAATACCCGTAAGTAAAGATTAACCACAGCTTAAAAACTCAACTAAAAGCTAATAGACTAGGTCTAACTGAGACCTCAAGCTAAACCCTATAGTATGTAGGTATTATAGAGTTTTGTCTCATTAAGTTCTTCAGGGTTAAGTCTCCAGAATGATTTGAAAATCAAAGCACAAGGACCGTAAGGATCTCCCTAAATGTGAGGATAAGGTACGATATACAGTTACTATTTAGCACTTTTAATGAGACTTGAATTGCTAAGATTAAGGAGCAGGTTAGCTACAGGCTATCCCGAAGAGAGTTGAAGTTTATCGTTAAAGAACTCGCTAAATCAGTAGTTGACCTGGTTGGAAAAATCAAGGAGGAGTCATGAGCTCTGGTGCCGCCGGGGGGATTTGAACCCCCGACGCCCCGGTCTTCAGCCGGGTGCTCTCCCAGGCTGAGCTACGGCGGCACCATAAACAATATTTGTTCTGGGGTCTTAAAGTTTAATTTCATATGTCTAGTACTACTCTAGCATACCAGCAGTTATTTTTCTTACCTATCTCCATTAGTGAGTATGTTACGGCTTTAACCTCAACTCTAGGTTCATGTATTTCAGGATTGAATTCCTCACCCCACGCTCTACCCTTAAACACTACTCTATCATTACTAACCTGTCTTACGTACTCAACCTTAAACTTGCTGAATACCATGTTATTAGCTGAGTACTCTATGAGTAGGTCCTCAAGCCATCTGTAGAGGGCATTCATTAAGTCAATACCCTCATCCTCAATAATTACTTCCTTCAACGGCTTAACCTTACTTGTATCAGTCATTGTTTCAAACATTGCTTTAGCAGCCCACTCAAAAACCTCCTCAATAGAGTTACCTGTAGCTTCAAAATACACGTCACTCATATGCTCAAGAAATCTGAAACCACCACAGTGTCTGACTTCACTATTCCTCATACCTAAACACCACCACATTACCTATGATAAAGAGGTCTTAAAATATAATGTAAGTTAACTCAAGGAAACTTAATTAAGCACAAACTAAAACACACTATGGAGCGGCGGTCGTCTAGCCTGGTCTAGGACGCCGGCCTTCCAAGGTAGGGGTCCCGTAGAACGCCGGAAATCCCGGGTTCAAATCCCGGCCGCCGCACCACTTCTTAACATCTATCTAGGTCAGAGTTTTTACAGATTTGTAGAGTTTTTAAGATGCCGCATTTGTCTTCTCTTAGGAATGCATAGTAAAGTATCCAAGTATAGTCTTAACATATATGTATGTAAGTATTACTAAGTCATGATATATGTAAGTAGAGGCAAAATTGTGAAGGATTAATTATCTACGTGATTATCAGAGAAGATAACTCTAAGTTTATCGAATCACTAATGATTACTTGAATAACTTAATTTAGACATTGACCTCATAAGCTTGGTAAATAGCTTACCTGATTAAGAACCCTTTATATACCCTTCTGATTACGGATGAGAGTGTGTCTCAGAATGTTCTTGAACTCATAAAGTTATTAGCCAAACTGAAAAGGAGATTAAGAAGTAGGTTGAGTAGAGAGTGCTATGAGGAGGTTTTAAAGGTAATAAAGGAGTTTGAGGCGTGGATTGAAGAGCAACTGATTAGTCAAGATAACTAGAGTGAAGTAGTGGTTAAAGTATGGCTCTTATCAGTAATGAGGTTGCAAATATTACGTAAGTCAGTACAGCTATTACTCTAACATTCTTAGCCTTAATTCTTGTCAGAACTCTAGCACCTACCCATGCACCTGTATAGGTACCTATAACTAATGGAACAGCTATGTAGGGGTCTATGTGACCTGAGATACCGTAGGTAATCGCACCGGTACCTGCTGTTATACCAACCATTAACTTGCTTGTTGAGACAGCACTCTTAACACTTAAACCTAGTATAAGCGTTAATACAGGTGTCTTTACTATACCTCCACCAATACCTGCAGTAGCTGACAAGAACCCTGCTGCTAAACTAATTACCCACGCTACAATATACGGCTTCCTTAAACCTAACTTAGATTTCCTTTCCTTCTCCACAGGGATTATTACGAAGAGTATTGCAGATAGAATCAATGCTGAAGCAACTATTAAGGCTACGATGTTTGAGGGGAGTCTTATAGCTAGTGATGCACCTATGAATGCACCTGTAATTGATGCCGACTCAAGTATGAATGCTGTCTTCACACGTACTAATCCACACTTGTAGAGATGGAATATTCCGCCAAGACTAGTGCCCAAAATAGCTACTAAGCTTGCTGCAACAGCTCTATGTGCTTCAACACCGTAAAGAATTAAAGTTGGGGTTGTTAAGCTACCTCCTCCAATACCTAGTAAACTACCAACAAAACCTGCTAGAAAACCTATCACTAAGCACATTACTGAGGTCACTAAATTATACATTACCTATCCCTTCACTTCATTACCTTACTAACTAAGTCTCTGAGGACAGAATATAAGTATGTCCCTAGACCTTATTAGCGACTTTATTTTGTATTGACACACAAGTGATGTAGGTGTGAAACGTGACTAGGATAGGTTTTATAGGTTTAGGAAGTATGGGCTACCAAATGGCTGCTAGACTTGCTGAGAAGAGTTATGATTTAGTGGTATATAATCGAAGTAAGGATAAAGTAATTAAATTTAGAGGGAATTTAGAGCTAGGATTGCGGAAAACCCCTCGAATGTCGGTAACTCATGCGATGTAATACATATTATGGTCTCGGATGACATGGCGGTTCTTGAGGTTTTCCTAAGGAGTGAAGGCCTAATTCATAGTTTAAATAAAAATAAAATAGTAATTCAACAGTCAACAATAACGCCTCAAGTAAGTACTTTATTAATGAATTTAGTTAATAACAAGGGTGCAAAGTACGTTGAAGCCCCAGTTATGGGTAGTGTGTCAGAGGCTAGGAAAGGTGAACTAGTAATTTACGTAGCTGGTGATGAAGAGGATACCGAAATTGACTCCATTAGGGTTTTAAGTAGAAAAGTCATATATGTAGGTCCAGTTCCCCAAGCATCAGCCCTAAAACTAGCTGTGAACAATATATTTCTAGCTATAGTTGCCTCAATGGCTGAGTCTCTAGCCTTATGTGAGGCGTACGGTATTGATGCTAGGAAATTCTTATCGATAGTTAAGGAGACTACATGGATGAAGAGTATCATTGAGAGATATGAGGAGAGGGGGTTAGACCCCGATTTTCCTGTAAGATTCAAGATGGAGCTAGCCTCTAAGGACTCACGCTACGTAGCTAACACCGTAGCAGGTTTTATATGATTGTATATGTTTTATATGTTTTTCATGGGTGTTCTTCTTCGATTACTGCTATGATTTTAATTTTCCTTCCCTTATACTTTGCTAGTTTTAGCTGGTACTCTTTTGGTGGATAGATTATCACTCTCCCTTTGCCATAGCTTAGTAGTGATGCTTCAAACACATATACCCTACTCATTATACCACCAAGAATATGTAATAGCTAGAAATATTTATAAATATAGCTACAATAGAATATACTTGGGTGGTATCTTCGATGAGGGGGAAGACCACCCAATATGCATGGGTGGTTCCCCGAGGAGCGTATATGCTGACCCTTAAAGCAAGAGGAGTACTAGTAGATGGTTCTCTTAACGAATTGAAAGAGGAACTCTACTCACACGTAAAGCTATCCAATACATTGTAGACGCTCTATGGGAGCTGGATAAATTACCTACACTGAATCAACTCCATCAAATGTTCTATAAGATGATGAGGAATCATAGATTCCGTGCACATCAGTGTAAGCAAATATACAAATACGCTTTATCGGTGGTTAAATCTACTAAGAGTAATAATGGTAAGAAACCCGTTCTAAAGAAGTCATCGGCACAACTAGACAAATATGATGCAAAAGTAGACCTAGAGAATCGAATTGAAGTTGTGAAATTGAGAGATAAAGTATTTAAGATAAAATTACTCCATAGGAAAAACTACATCACGAAGTTTATTGGTCGTAAATGGTATGAGGTCATAGTAAGCATTGATAAACAAGGAAGAATATGGATATGCATACCTTTTAGATGGGAGTATAATCCATACAAGTCTAAGAGATTGTTCTCTATTGATATTAACTTGAAGAAAGTCGTTATCTATAATGGTAGACGAGTTAGAAGGATAAACACTAGGTTTACTGAAGCATTGTACCTTAAACACCTTACTGAGGAAGTTCAGAAGAGACATAGTTATGCTTGGAGAAGAAGCAAGAAATGGCTGAAAATCATAAGGGCTCTTCATAGGAGAAGCAGGAACATAGTAGTTGATTGGTCTCGTAAGTCCGCTAGCTAAGTACATAGTCCTAAAGGCTAGAAGGACTAAAAGTGCTAAGTCCTCGAAGACCTTGAGAAACTATGGTTTAATGCTTTTAGGAAGTCCTCTAGCCTAGCTGACAAGCTGTCACGTTTCGCTTATCGTAAATTACAGCAGGCAATCCTAACCAAGGCGATAGAGTACAACGTGCCAGTAATATTCATAGACCCAAGAAACACTTCATCCACATGTCCTAGATGTGGATATAAATTATCCTACAACCACAGACTAGCGATATGTTCTAAATGTGGATTCATAGCTGATAGGGACAGAGTAGGAGTTGCAAACATATACCTCAAAGCATTCAAACTCTTAGCCCCACGCCCTGGGTCGTGGGGCACCCACCCAATGACCGATGAAACCCAAGCGAAGGGCGGGTTTCACATAGATGAACCAATGACAGTTCATATACATTCATATAAAATCATATAAAGAGGTGAACCCTTAGAGTATGTAGGCATACCATCATGTGTTTTAGTGGCAGTCGCTAGTCTCCATACTCAAGCTTCGCTGAACAATTATGCAACATACTTTGCTTCATGCTCAAGGTAGGTAGGGAAAAGCGTAAATTAAATATATAAACCATGTAAAGTCTTTAAGTAAGGCTGACTAAGATTAGGTTAGGTGGGTATGTAATGGTAACCGTGAAGGAGGTACCTGCTGATGCATTCATAAAGGCCTTGGCTAAGTACTTGAAGGAAAACGTACCTGAGGTTAGGCCGCCACCATGGGCCCTATTCGTGAAGACAGGTCCACACAAGGAAAAACCTCCTGAGGATCCTGACTGGTGGTACTACAGAGCAGCAAGCATTCTCAGGAAGCTCTACATTAGTGATGAGCCGATAGGAATTGAGACCTTCAGAACAATATATGGAGGTTTACAGAGAAGAGGTGTAGCGCCACCTCACTTTAAGAAAGCTGGCGGTTCACATATAAGGAAGATACTCCAACAACTTGAGAGGGCAGGCTTGGTAGTAAAGGAGGGTAACAAAGGTAGGGTGTTAAGTCCTAAGGGTAGGAGTTTACTCGATAAGATAGCTTATGAAGTATTCAAGGAGGTAGTAAAGTATATTCCTGAATTAAAGAAGTATGGTGGGGGAGGAGGTAGTGTCTGAGGAGTACTATGACGAGGAGTTAGAGGAGATTAAGAGGAGACAATATGAAGCATTATTAAGGAGGTTAGAAGAGGAGAGAAGAAAGAAGGAGGAGGAAGCTGCTAGGGAGGCTCAAAGACAGGCAATACTTAGACGCATACTAACATCTAAGGCTAGAGAGAGATTAGCTAACGTTAAACTAGTCAGACCGGACCTAGCTAGAGCAGTTGAGGATTACTTAATCAATCTAGCATTAACTGGTCAGTTAAGAGAGGTCATAGATGACGACACACTTAAGAGAATACTTTTAGAATTAGACTCAAGAAGTAGGAGGGACTACAAGATTATAATTAAGGAGAAGAGGTAGAAGGTCATGGCTAGAAATAAGCACGTGGCTAGAAAACTTAGATTAGCAAGCGCACTAAAGTCCAATTCAGCAATACCTGTATGGGTTGTTGTTAAAACTTTAAGGAAGGTACCATTTAGACCTAAGAGGAGATTCTGGAGAAGATCTAAGTTGAAGAATATATAGCTTGCATAGTTCCTATAATTAAGGCTACGGTGATGATGTATGAGTGAGAGGATCTACATAATAAACCTCTCAAGAATCTACTGGTCAGGTCGTAGACGTAGAGGTCCTAGAGCTATAAAACGTATAAGGGAATTTATAAAAAGACATACAAAAGCTGACCATGTTATTATAGATGAATCAATAAACATGTATATATTTTCATACGCTTACGATAAGCCACCAAGGAGGGTGGCTGTGAGGGTAATACCTGTAGACCCTGAAGGTAAGGTAGTTAAGGCAGTATTGGCTATACCTATAACCGCAACTACACCTGAGACTCCCTCTAAAAGTAGTGAGGAGAAGTAAATGCCTCTTGAACGATTAAGAATATTAGGTAATCCCAATATCGGCGTTTATATTTGTGCTAGTAATAAATACGCACTGATACCCAAAGGAGTTACACCTCAAGTTAAACAGAAGGTTAGTGAAGTGCTTAATGTTGAGACTGTAGAAGCCCAAGTAGCAGGAACACCACTTCTAGGCGTGTTTTTAGTATGTAGTGATGATGTGATACTAGCACCAAATATTATGAGGGATGATGAAATCAATGAATTAAGAGAAATAGGTTTTAGAGTCATAGTTATTGAGACTAAGCATACAGCATTAGGTAATGTTGTTTTATGTAATAGTAAGGCTGCACTATTATCGATAGAGTTGAGTGAGGACGAGGTTAAATCTATAATTAATTCATTAGGAATTGACAGGTTCAAAGTAGGTAAGATAGCCAATATGACGGCTGTAGGGTCTGCAGCTGTAATAACGGATAAGGGTGCTGTCGTACATCCTGACGTGTCTGATGAGGAATTAAGATTTATATCTGAGTTCTTCAACGTTAATGCTGACATAGCAACAGTTAATTTTGGTGTAGCATTTATTAAGACAGGTCTCGTAGCCAATAATTACGGGGCTCTAGTAGGTGAAAGAACTACGGGTCCTGAAATCATGAGGATAATGAAGGCTTTAGGTATAGGGTGAGTCGAGATGGGTCGTGAGGTAAAGGTATTTAGAGTAAGTGGTGTTGCACTCTTTAGTCCAGATAGCATTAGGATTTGGCAGCCATTCACGATAGATGTTAGAGCCCTAAAGAAGGAAGATGCTATAGAAAAAGTACTTTCAGAACTGGGCAGTAGGCATAAACTAAAGAGATCACATATAAAGATTTTAGAGGTTAAAGAGATACTACCTGAACAAGCTAAGTATAGGTACATAAAGAAGTTAGAAGAGTTAAGGGGTTGGTATATTGAGTAGTAATGAGCGTAGAGAAGTAATAACAATACCTTTAGACGCTCTAATAGCTGAATTAGGTGAGGTTAGAAAATATATAGATGCTTTACAGAATCAATTAAATCAAATAACCTCGGAACTTAATGAAGTAAATAATAGTAAGAACTTCATATCTGAACTTAAAACTGGTAGTATTGATGAAGTTGTAATACCTGCTGATAGGAGAGGTTATGTGTTAGCAAGGGCTAAGCCTATAGATAGAGACAAGGTCATAGTTCATGTAGGTTTAGAATATTATGCTGAATTACCGCTGGAGAAGGCTATGGAGATATTGATAAGCATAGAGAAAGACTTAAGGAATACTTTAACATTGATTCAGCGAGAACTAAATAATGCAACTAATTATTACCAACAATTACAGGCACTAGTAAGTAAAGCCTTAGAGCAGGCAAGACAGAGTACTCAAGTCACTAAGTAAGGTACCATAACTAAGAGTTAAATATTAAATTGTGACTTTACTACATTAATAGTCTTAAACTGTAAGCCTACAATTCTTTAAGGTAGAGAGTTAATGTTCAATAGGGTAAGGAGTGCTTTAAGCAAGTTAGGTCGTAGACTGAGTGAGGTCATTTCATTAAAGGAGTTGAGTGAGTCTGATTTTGAGGAAATCTTTAGTGATATCGAGATTGAGCTAATAGAAAGTGATGTTGCTTTAGATGCTGTTGAATTATTGAAGGAGAAGTTAAAGAGTGAGCTCATCGGAATTAAAGTACCTAGATTTGGGAAGAGCGCTTATAACGAAGTTAAGGAGAGGATCAAGAAGGTAATTCTTTCAATACTTTCCGAAGGTTTCTTCGGTAAGGATATAGTGGAATTAGTAAGAGAAGGTCCTAAACCTTATGTAGTAGTGTTTATGGGTGTTAATGGTGTTGGTAAGACAACAACCATAGCTAAGGTTGCTTATAAATTAAAGACTAATGGACTTAAGTCTGTTATTGTGGCTGCTGATACGTTTAGAGCTGGTGCTCAAGAGCAACTAGCGATACATGCTAAGAGACTTAACCTACCATTCATAAGAGGCAAGTATGGTGCTGACCCAGCAGCTGTTGCAAAGGACGGAGTGATATACGCTAGTAAACACCTCATTGACGCTGTACTTATAGACACAGCAGGTAGAATGCATACAGATGCTGACTTAATGAACGAAATAAAGAAGGTTGTTAGAGTAGTTAAACCTCACCTAAAGATATTAGTTCTTGATGCTTTAACCGGAAATGATGCTATAGAACAAGCTAAATGGTTTGATAATGCTGTAGGTGTTGATACAGTTATCCTTACAAAGCTTGATGCAGACGCTAAAGGAGGGTCAGCACTAAGTATAATACTAACTGTTGGTAAGCCAATAATGTATGTAGGAACAGGTCAAAAGTATGAGGACCTAGAACTATATGACCCTCATAAAATACTTAATAAGCTCTTTGAGGAGTAAGGTATTAGCGAGGTGGTAATGTGAAATTAAGAGAGATCTTTGAGATGTGGAGGAAGATATTAATCATAGCTGAGAAACCCGAGCCTGACGAGTATAAGTTAGTACTTAAAGTGACATTAGCTGGAATACTATTTGTAGGTGTAGTTGGTTTTCTCATACACCTCATTCTAACATACATTCAGGGAGGTGCTTAAAATGGAGAGTAGCAGCGAGTCAGGTGGTACGGGTACTAAGAGGGTAAGAACTTTACCTAAATACGTTATATTGAGGACTACAGCAGGTCAGGAAGTCAATGTTGCCCTCATGCTTGAGGCTTCATCTCAGACACTCAAATCTAAGGGAATATACTCAATAATTGTTCCACCGGAAATTAAGGGTTACATAATAATTGAGACTGAAGGACTGCATATAGTTCATAGAGTTGCTAGGGATATAAAGCATGTTAAAGGTAAAGCTATGGGCTCGTTAAGACCCGATGAGGTTGAGAGATTAATTAGAGTTAAACCACCTATCGAGGAGTTAAGACCTGGAGATATTGTTGAGATTATTTCAGGTCCGTTTAAGGGTTTAAAGGCATCAGTAATCTCAGTTGATACACAAAAGAATCTAGTTACGCTTAACATTCTCGAGGCTTCCTTTAAGATGGAGGCAACAATACCTGCAGATAATGTAAGACTCTATAAGAGGAGGTGAGAGTATGCCTTGGAGGATAATCAGAGCTAGGGTAAGGGGTGGTAAAGCTACGCCTACACCACCATTAGGTCCAGCTATAAGTCAGTACGGTCTTGATGTGAATGAGGTCATCAATAAGATTAATGAGGCAACTAAAGACTATGGTGACTTAGAAGTTACAGTTGAAATACTTGTTGATCCCGAAGCAAAGAATTATAAAATAAATGTTAAATCACCTACAACAACATCGTTACTATTAAAATTCGCAGGTGCTTCAGAGCCATCAGGAGATCCAGCACATAAGAAGGTAGGAGATGTGAAGTTTGAAGATATTGTTAAGATAGCTATCCTAAAGAAGCATGACCTCACAGCTAAGACACTTAAAGCTGCAGTAAAGACTATATTATCAAGTGCCGCAACAATAGGTGTTACAGTTGAGGGTAAGGAACCCAAAGAAGTTTTAAGGGAGGTTACTGAAGGGAAATATGACTCAATATTACTTAAATATGAAGAAGAATGGAGAAAGAAGTAGGTGGTCTAAATGCCGTTAACAAAAGAGGCTATAGTGAACGCGATAAAGAAGGCTATAGAGTTAGGTAAGGGTAGAAAGTTTAGGCAATCCGTAGAATTAATTGTAGTATTTAAGGGTTTTGACCCTAAGTCACCTGAAATTAAGTTTAGAGATGCTATAGTACTACCCAAGGGTTTAGGTAAGACACCAAAAATACTTGTTGTTGCTAATGGTGATATGCTCTTAAAGGCTAAAGAACTAGGTGTTGATACATTAAGCGACGCTGAATTAAAGTCATTAAGTAAGAGAGAAGCGAAGAAATTAGCTAGAAAGTATGAGTGGGTATTAGTCAAGGCCGACCTGATGGCTATGGCTGGCAGGATCTTAGGTCCTGCTCTAGGTCCTAGAGGTAAGTTCCCAATACCAGTACCATTAAATGCTGATATAAGAGCTATAGTTAAGAGGTTCATGTTATCCACGAGATTAAGGAATAAGGAGCAGCCATGGGTTGGTTGTAAGGTTGGTACTGAGGATATGAATCCTGAGGATATAGCTGAAAACATTATGACAGTATTAGAACATATAAAGTCAAAGATTAAGAGACCATTAGAAGCGGCGACTAAGATATATGTCAAGACTACTATGGGACCACCAATTGAGGTGATGATGTAGTGAAGGGTAGTACTAGATCTAAACTGATCAAACTATTGAAGGAATTAGAGAGAAGAAAGCGTGAGAGTAAAGCTAAGGTTAGACCAGCACTCATTAAGAAACAAAAGATTGTTGAAGAGATAAAGGAATTATTCAAGAAGTATAAGGTAGTTGCTATATTTGACTTAGAGAGAGTACCTACACCTGAGTACAAGAGGATTAAGAGGAAGCTAGAGGAGTATGGATTTATTAGAGTTTACAAGAACTCATTATTCCTTAGAGCAATGAAGGAACTTAACCTTAATGGTGTTGATGATTTAAGTAAGTATTTGATAGGTACTAACGCGTTCATGTTTACAAATATGAATCCCTTCGAGTTATCCCTACTTGTAGATAAACTTGTTGAGTTAAGATATGCTAAACCGGGTGATGTAGCAACTGATGATATCTACATACCTCAAGGACCTACAGGCATACCTCCAGGTCCTATGTTATCAGTATTTGGTAAGTTAAGAATACCCACTCAGGTTAGGGAAGGAGTTATATGGGTAGCTAAGGAGACTAGGGTTGCTAAGGCAGGTGATGAGATAAGTCCTGAGCTAGCTTCATTGCTTAGGAAGCTTGATATTAAAGTCATTGAGGTTAAGTTAAAGATTAAGGCGGTATGGGATAATGGCTTAGTAATACCAGCTGAGAAACTTAAGGTAGATGTCGAGTCTTACAAGAACAATATCGTTAACGCCTTAACCATAGCTAAGTACTTAGCAATGGAGGCTGCACTACCAATACCTGAGGTCTTACCTGATGTTATAAGCAAAGCTGTTAGAGTTGCTCAAGCTATTGTGGGTGAATCAGGCTTCATAACGAAGGAGACAGCTGATCTAGTATTAAGGTCTGCATTAAGTAAGGCACTAACATTAGCATCAATTATAGCACCTAAGGCACCAGAACTAGGGCTAGGTGTAGTTCAACCAACACCTAAGGAGGTTAAGGAGAAGAAAGAAGAGGAGAAGAAGGAAAAGGAGGAAGAAGAAAAGAAGGAAGAGGTTAGTGAGGAGGAGATAGCTGAGGGACTAGCATCATTATTCGGATAAGGCAATAGAGGGAATGTACTTAATAACTATTTTAACCAACACATAATAGAGGTTTAAGGTTAGGGTGAATTCATGAAAATGAAGGTAGATACGTCTATATATGCTGTAAGACCTTTTAAGGAGTATGGCTATAGGAGGCAGAGATGTAATGTTTGTGGCGTTCATTTTTGGTCCGTTATTGAAAGAAATGACTGTGGCGATGCCCCCTGTAGTGACTACACTTTCTTCAACATTAAGTTAGGTGTCGGACCATTAAGTGTAGCAGAGGTTCAGAGGAGATTCTTAAGATTCTTCGAGAAGAGAGGACATAAGGTAATAGAACCCCATCCTGTACTTGCTAGGTGGAGGGAGGACCTATACCTAACCATAGCATCAATAATAGTATTTCAACCACACGTAACCTCAGGTAAGGTACCCCCACCTGCAAACCCCTTAGTCATCGCTCAACCCTGTATAAGGCTTGAGGACATAGAGAGTGTTGGCTATACCTTTGGTAGGCACTTAACTAACTTCATAATGGGCGGTCATCACGCATTTAATTATCCTAACAAGTTTGTATACTTCACTGATGAAACTGTAGAATATGCTAGAGAGTTCTTCATGAGGGAATTAGGAGTGCCTGAAGAAGAGATGACATTTAAGGAATCCTGGTGGGAAGGGGGAGGTAATGCCGGACCATCCTTTGAGGTAGCTATTGGAGGTTTAGAAGTAGCAACATTAGTGTTCATGATGTATGATGTAAGAGACGGTAATTACGTTGGAATGCCGTTAAAGATTGTTGACACAGGTTACGGTATAGAGAGAATAGCTTGGTTAACACAGAAGACACCAACAGCATTTCATGCAATATATGGTCCTTTAGTTACTGAGTACTTTAAGGTATTAGAGCTTGAAGAACCACCTAACGAATTCTTCTATACTGCTGTTAAGTATATAGGTAGGCTTAATCCCAGGGATATAGAGTCGTATGAGAAACTTAAGGATTTAATATCACGAGAGTTAGACATGGAGTCAAATATCGTAGTAAAATATATGGACAACTCCATTAAAGTATTTACACTCCTTGATCATCTAAAGACAGCATTATTAATGCTATCCGACGGTGCTGTACCATCAAATACTGGTGAAGGCTACTTAGCTAGGTTAGTTCTCAGGAGGATATTTAGAATATTAATCAGGTTAGGTAAGGAGGACGTTATTGAGGAGTTAATACGTAGTCAGATAATGTATTGGCATGATCTCTATCCCAACATTAAGCGTATGGAAGACTACATTTATGATGTTGTTAGTCATGAATTAAGTAGGTATAAACAAGTAATAGAGCGTGCACCTCAGGTAATTAGGAAGTACATGAGGAGGGGTGGTTTAGGTCTTGACTCATTAATTGAATTATATGATAGTCACGGAATACCACCGGAACTCGTTAAGGATATCGCTTCGAAGGAGGGAGTCAAAGTAGATATTCCTAAAGACTTTTACTCACTGCTTGCTTCAAGACATTCAAGAGCTCCTATAAAATCTAGGGAAGTTCTTAAAGTACCTGATAACGTCATTAATGAAGTAGCGAAACTTCCGGAAACTAAGTTGATATTCCATGAAGACCCCTACGTAAGGGAGTTTAAGGCTAAAGTAATTAAAGTTATTGGAGATTACGTAGTTCTTGATAGGACAGCATTCTATCCTGAAGGTGGTGGCCAAGAAGCTGATAGAGGTTATATAATCACACCTAACGGCCGAAGGATTGAGGTTATCGACGTCCAGAAGGTAGGAAATGTTGTTGTACATAAGGTAAGGGGTAAGGCGGACAGTAGTCTTGAGGGTATTCAAGTTAGGGGTGTTATTGATTGGGAACGTAGGTATAAATTGATGAGACATCATACTGCGACGCACATAATCCTTGGTGTATCCAGACTTGTTTTAGGGAACCATGTATGGCAAGCTGGTGCTGAGAAAACCCCAGCACATGCTAGATTGGATATAACACATTATAGATCGCTAAGTCCTGAAGAGGTAGTTAAGATTGAAGAACTAGCTAATAAAGTAATTATTGAGGGTAGGAATGTCAAATCTACGTACATACCTAAGTATGAAGCTGAGAGTAAGTATGGATTTAGGTTATACCAGGGTGGAGTACCTCTTGAGCCAAAGATTAGGGTTGTTGAAATTGAAGGATTAGATGCTCAAGCATGCTTCGGTACCCACTTAAGGAATACGAGGGAAGTTGGAGGCATAAAAATTATTAATGTTGAAAAGATAGCTGATGGGGTTGTTAGGTTAGAATTCGTTGCTGGTACCCAACTAGTTAGCTATGCACGTGAACTTGAGGAAACTATTAGGGAAGCCTCCAAATTATTAGGAGGTGACATTGTCAAGAGGGCTAAAGTATTAACTAATGAGTTAAGGCAATTAAGGGGGTTAATTAATAAGTATAGGGATGAATTCTTAAGATTACTCATTGAGGCAAGTACGAGTAAGATTGAAGAAATTGATGGTGTTAAGTTACTAATTAATGAGATTAAATTACCCGATAAGGAATTAGTGAGAAACTTACTCATAACACTTACTAAGAAGTATGATGAGTTAGTAGCAATAGTATTAATGCCTAGAGATGAACGTTCAACGTTAATCGAGGTATCACTAGGTAGTTCAGCTGCTAGCAAGTATGATGCTGTCCACATATTGAGAGAGCTATTTAAGTACGTAAATGGTCGTGGTGGTGGAAAGAAGAACCATGCTAGTGGTGTAATATTTGAGCAATTAGGTAGTGAATTAGTTAAGAAAGTCAAATCTAGTGTCGTTGAAATCACGAGAGGAGGTAGTTAGTTTACGGGTATGATGTTAATTAGAGAGGACGTTATTAAAGCTGCTGAGGATTATAAGTATTTACTTAATAGAGGATATAATCAAAAGAGTGCATTAGATTTCGTTACTTCTAGATATATGTTAACCCCTACAGAGAGAGCTTTACTTCTTAGATGTGTTCACAGAGATGATGAAGCACTTGCTGTACGCCAGAAGCTCGTTGAGAGTATTGAGGGTAAGAGATTAAT
Source organism: uncultured Desulfurococcaceae archaeon (assembly GCA_964592745.1). Lineage (GTDB taxonomy): Archaea > Thermoproteota > Thermoprotei_A > Sulfolobales > NBVN01 > CAZAMI01. The sequence goes on along the minus strand of CAZQFL010000006.1, from coordinate 116 downwards.
TATCGATGGCTATAATACACTATTAACAATTGTTTCAGTGTTTGAGGGTAGGTACGTATATTTATGTGATGACTGTATTATTAGGGACTTAAGGAGTTCATATATTAAGGATTTCT